>JBGVTF010000069.1:0-12686 GCA_041862415.1 Anaerolineae bacterium
TCAAGTCCGCATGGCCTTTATGTCCAGGGCTACACACACGCTACAATGGCCGGTACAATGGGTCGCCAAGCCGCGAGGCGGAGCTAATCCTCCAAAGCCGGTCTCAGTTCGGATTGCAGGCTGCAACCCGCCTGCATGAAGTTGGAGTTGCTAGTAACCGCAGGTCAGCTATACTGCGGTGAATACGTTCCCGGGCCTTGTACACACCGCCCGTCACGTCATGGGAGCCGGTAACACCTGAAGCCAGTGGGCTAACCCCCTCTGGGGGGAGGTAGCTGTCGAAGGTGGGACTGGTGACTGGGACGAAGTCGTAACAAGGTAGCCGTAGCGGAAGCTGCGGCTGGATCACCTCCTTTCTAGGGAGAACCAACGAATCCCAATGTCAAATCCCCAAGCCATTTTGGCCATCGGGATTTGGGATTCCGTCGAGCTCCTAGGTCAATCGCAGATCGAAGGATCTGCGTTTCGCCCAAAGTTCGCTCCTTCCTATCACTTCTCAGTTGTTAAGGTGGTGTTGATTGATGGCAGATGGCCGATAGCAAAGTGGATTGCTACCAGGTTCTCTGCTATAATTGTCTATTGATGCGGGCCTTTAGCTCAGTCGGCTAGAGCATTCCTCTGATAAGGGAAAGGTCTCTGGTTCAAGTCCAGAAAGGCCCACTGTTGGCATATAGCAGATAGCATATGGCGGATAGTTGTGAAGAACAAGGCTATAAGTCATATGCCATAAGCTATCAGCCAGCCCGGGGATGTAGCTCAGAGGGAGAGCGCCTCCCTTGCACGGAGGAGGTCAGGGGTTCAAGTCCCCTCATCTCCACCAAATTTTTAAGGAGAGGCGCTTGACAAAATATTGCTCCTGGTGTATAATATGATTTAAGAGAGAGCAAAAAGGCGAGGATATGAGTAGAAGCGAAGATCTGAGAAGTGAATATGGGTGAAGAGGCGGTCATATTATCTTGGGTGGTCTGAAACGGCGGCCTGGTGATATGCCAGGCTGTTTTTGTGTCAGCGATTGGCGTTTGGCCTGTGGGCACTGGCAGATCCGGTGATCAGAGGCCAGCCGCCAAAGGCTGGGGTGGCGATAAGCGAAAATGCCACTTAGCACTTTAAAAACTGAACAGAACGCGAGGACATCAATTTCGTCGTATCACGTGAATTAAGCTACTAAGGGTGTACGGTGGATGCCTTGGCGTCAAGAGCCGAAGAAGGGCGTGGTACACTGCGATAAGCCTCGGGTAGCCGTGTGCAGGCTTTGATCCGGGGATGCCCGAATGGGGAAACCCACCCAGGGGAATGCCTGGGTACCCCCAGCTGAACAAAATAGGCTGGTGGGAGGGAACCGGGGGAACTGAAACATCTTAGTACCCCGAGGAAGGGAGATCATTCCCTGAGTAGTGGCGAGCGAAAGGGGAACAGCCCAAACTCATGTCGTGTCATAGGGACGGCCGTTGCGACGTGAGGGTTGTAAGGCTCGGCTGGGGCCGCCGTTCCGGCCCCAGGGAGTTACAAATCTGGCCTCTAGCTGAAGGATACTGGAAAGGTCCGCCATAGAAGGTGATAGCCCTGTAAGCGAAAGGGGTCCAGACTCCCGCCGATGACCTTGAGTACCACGGGGCACGCTAATCCTGTGGGAAGCAGGGAGGTCCACCTCCCAAGGCTAAATACTCTTGGCGACCGATAGTGAACAAGTACCGTGAGGGAAAGGTGAAAAGAACCCCTGTTAGGGGAGTCAAAAGAACCTGAAACCGTATGCCTACAAGCAGTGGGAGCACTATGGTGTCTCTTGTACCGGTGAGGCTGGGGCCCGCAATCCTTCGGGGGAGTGGGTATGAAGTCTCGTAGGTCAACCCCCTTCGGGGGCGTTGGGAGACGCAATGTGTGACCGCGTGCCTTTTGGAGAATGAGCCGGCGAGTTAATCTCTGTGGCCAGGTTAAGGGAGTGACACCCGGAGCCGTAGCGAAAGCGAGTCTGAATAGGGCGTGGCCCTTCGGGGCCAGAGTCGCAGGGATTAGACCCGAAACCAGGTGAGCTACCCATGGCCAGGGTGAAGCGAAAGTAACGCTTCGTGGAGGCCCGAACCTTTAGCAGTTGCAAATGCTTGGGATGAGCTGTGGGTACAGGTGATATGCCAAACGAACCTGGAGATAGCTGGTTCTCCCCGAAATAGCTTTAGGGCTAGCCTCAAGCGTTCAGTGGCGGAGGTAGAGCACTGGATTGGCTAGGGGGCTAATCGCTTACCAAACCAAACCAAACTCCGAATGCCGTCACTTTAGAGCTTGGGAGTCGGACTGCGGGAGATGAGTTTCGTGGTCGAGAGGGAAACAGCCCAGACCGTCAGCTAAGGTCCTCAAGTCTAGGCTAAGTGGGAAAGGATGTGGGATTGCCTGGACAGCCAGGAGGTTGGCCTAGAAGCAGCCATCCTTTAAAGAGTGCGTAACAGCTCACTGGTCAAGCGATCCTGCGCCGAAAATATAACGGGGCTAAAGCCTAGCACCGAAGCTACGGGTTCTTCGACAGCTTGTCGAAGGGCGGTAGGGGAGCGTTCTGCAGGGCGTAGAAGCCAGATCGTGAGAACTGGTGGAGCATGCAGAAGTGAGAATGCCGGCATGAGTAGCGCAAAACACGTGAGAACCGTGTTCGCCGTAAGTCTAAGGTTTCCTAGGGCAATGTCAATCAGCCCAGGGTTAGTCGGGCCTAAGCCGAGGCCGAAAGGCGTAGGCGATGGACAACGGGTTAATATTCCCGTACCACGTCGGGTCGTTCACCTTCGGGTGTGAAGCGATGAGGGGACGCAGAAGGGTAGGCCAGCCTGTTATTGGATTCAGGTGCCAAGCCTGTAGGGAGATGAAGGCAGTAGGCAAATCCGCTGCCCGATCCCGAGAGGTGATAGGCGGTGCCCATAGGGCCGCAAGTGGCTGAGCCCATGCTGCCGAGAAAAGCCTCTAGCGAGACCCACGTGCCCGTACCGCAAACCGACACCGGTAGACGGGTAGAGTATACCAAGGCGATCGGGAGAACCCTCGTTAAGGAACTAGGCAAAATGACCCCGTAACTTCGGGAGAAGGGGTGCCCCAGTAGGGTGAGGTGCTCAACGTAACCGAGCCCGAAGGGGCCACAGTGAAATGGCCCTGCCGACTGGTTACCAAAACCACAGGTCTCTGCTAAAGCGTAAGCTGATGTATAGGGGCTGACGCCTGCCCAGTGCCGGAAGGTTAAGGGGAAGGGTCATGCTGGCTTCGGCCAGCGGCAGCTCAGAACCGAAGCCCCGGTGAACGGCGGCCGTAACTATAACGGTCCTAAGGTAGCGAAATTCCTTGTCGGGTAAGTTCCGACCCGCACGAATGGCGTAACGAGTGGGGCACTGTCTCGACGAGGGACCCGGCGAAATTGAAATAGGTGTGAAGATGCGCCTTACCCGCAGCAGGACAAAAAGACCCCGTGGAGCTTTACTGTAGCTTGGTATTGAGTTAGGGCTTAGCTTGTGCAGGATAGGTGGGAGACTGGGAAGCTGGGGCGCTAGCCTCGGTGGAGTCGCCCTTGAAATACCACCCTGGTTAAGTTTTGACCCTAACCTGTGACCGTTATCCGGCATGGGGACAGTGCCAGGTGGGCAGTTTGACTGGGGCGGTCGCCTCCCAAAAGGTAACGGAGGTGCCCAAAGGTTCCCTCAGGCTGAATGGAAACCAGCCGTAGAGTGTAAAGGCATAAGGGAGCTTGACTGCGAGACCTACAAGTCGAGCAGAGACGAAAGTCGGGCTTAATGATCCCACGGTTCCGAGTGGAAGGGCCGTGGCTTAACGGATAAAAGCTACCCCGGGGATAACAGGCTAGTCGCGCCCAAGAGTTCACATCGACGGCGCGGCTCGGCACCTCGATGTCGGCTCGTCACATCCTGGGGCTGGAGTAGGTCCCAAGGGTTGGGCTGTTCGCCCATTAAAGTGGCACGTGAGCTGGGTTCAGACCGTCGTGAGACAGGTCGGTCTCTATCCGCTGTGGGCGTAGGGGACTTGAGGGGAGCTGCCCCTAGTACGAGAGGACCGGGGTGGACAGACCGCTGGTGTGCCAGTTGTCCCGCCAGGGGCATCGCTGGGTAGCTATGTCTGGCAGAGATAACCGCTGAAAGCATCTAAGTGGGAAACTCGCCCCAAGATAAGGTCCCCCACCGGAATAACCGGGTAAGACCGCAGATAGACTATCTGCTCGATAGGCGGCAAGTGTAAGCGCAGCAATGCGTTCAGCTAAGCCGTACTAATCGGTCGAGGGCTTAATTCATAAATGTGTACGACGAAGGTGTCTCGAGTGTTCTGTTCAGTTTTTAGGGTGCTCAGTGGCGGATAGCCAATAGTGAGTAGTTGTAGGACATAAAGTAAACAAGGTTCCTCAGGTGACTGTAGCGGAGGGGAAACACCCTGCTCCATCCCGAACCAGGAAGTTAAGCCCTCCAGCGCCGATGGTACTTGGGGGGAGACCCCCTGGGAGAGTAGGTCGTTGCCTGTAAGGAACCTTGTTTTGTTACATTACAATGGAGGCGTTATTGAAGCAAGAGGTAGATGGGCCAAACGGCACTGTGGCGCCGATTAGATCAAGACGGGCGGCAGCCTGGTTCGTTGTCCAATTGACGCTGATGGGTTGCATAAGCATGACCCTGGTGGCCTGCGTCCTGTCGTGGGCCCTTTGGCGCCGAGAGGGTTCTCCCAATCCCTTCATTTACCTTCTGAAGGGTGATCAGAAGCCGAAAACTGTGCTTTCGGCTTCTGAACCCCCACGCGAGGAGTTGACGCCAACTCCGCTTTCAACAGCCTTCTCTCCATCGGAGATTGAGAACTCTCTACCTCCCCCTTCCGAAACACAACCCCCTGACGCGGAGATGGCCATCTCTACACCAGCAGCGACTACCAGCGATCAAGGTTCTTCCTCCTCGCCAGGGGGACCGGCCGTGAGTCAAGCACCCGCAGGCCTGGTTGCCTCCTTGCCCGACCGGCCAGCTACGCGCATCGTCATCCCAGCCATTGACGTTGACGCGCCAGTGGTGGTAATCCCCATTCGAAACGACACCTGGGATGTGAAGCAGATAACCCACGAAGTGGGCCACTTGCAGGGGACGGCCAGCCCAGGTGACAACAATAACGTCGTCATGGCTGGTCATATCACTCTGACCACTGGAGGTTATGGTCCCTTCAGGGGCGTGGCCCAACTGCAGCCAGGTGATGAGATACTGGTCTACATCGGAGACAAAGAAGTCTATGTTTATACGGTGGATTCGGTCAAAACAGTGAAGGCCACTGACGTCGAGGTAGCTTATCCCACTACGGAGCCTATCCTGACTCTTATCACTTGTGTCAATTGGGACCCCGTGCAAGGCCGTTACAACGACCGCCTGGTAGTCGTCGCCCACCTTGGCAGCTAAAGGGACCTCATCCAAATAGACTGGTAACTCGCGGAGAGAAGTACGCTAATCAAAGAGCCCCGGCTTTGACCGGGGCTCTCCAGCGTTTATGATTTGTGCCAACTAACGTATTCTCACTTCCTCGCCTCGTCCTCAGCCAGGCCAACCCCATCAGCCAGTTCAGCGCTGCGATGGAAGCCAACACGGGAAACGTGTATATTCTGCAAGCTGCAACGGTCTCGGAGAGCAACTCCTACTTCACCTTGTCGCTCAAGGCCTCCCAGACGTTCAACGGCACCTCGCGCACCCGCTTTGGGGCGAAGAAGGTCTTGTAGCGCAATTCTTCCTTCACCTCGAAGGTCTTCAGGACCCCCTTTTCCACCAACGTGTCTAGCAACCCTCTCACTTCAGAGGGTCTCATGTCCAGCTCCAGTACGATCTCCGCCAGGCTCATCTCCCTCCGGCGCATGATCATGTTGATAATGCGACGCAATTCGGGGGAAAGGTCCAGCAGATCAGCAGGGGTGATGCCCTCCATGCGCTGACGAGTTTCAATCTCCGATTGCAATCTGTCAAATAGACCGGCCATCGGTTGCTCCTTTCCTCACCTGTAACGCTCGCTCGGCTAGTAAATCTCCGGCATCTCGATGGGCTCCGGCTGCGGCTTGCAAGTACCGCAGTAAAGCGCATCGGACACTACTACTGCTTTGGGAATCTGATTCTCGCCGACGTAGATGGTGAGTATGAACGGCATCTTGGAAGCGTGCTCCTGGCAAACGGCTCGTCCGCAGAAGCGGCACACGCCCTTGGCTGGCTTGTCGCATTTCCAACATTCCATTTATATTCCCCTTTCGCTCTCTTTTGCTATGATGACGACTCTGGAAGCGTAATCTCCAAACGACACGCCTCGCTGGTCAGAGGTAGCAGAACCTGCCCGCCGGACAATTTCAGGTCAAACCGCGTCGTCTCGCTCCCACAGTGCACTTCCAGGAGCGCAGGGAGGCCCTCCGAGTCTCCCTCAGGCATGACCCTGTGCGCCCACACTTTGAGCTCCTGCGCCTGCCTGACTGGCAGTTGGAGGATTGCGTAGCGCAGCGAGGAGAGTGCTGATACCTCGCCAGTGGCAGCCTGGTAGCGTTGCTCGCCTTCGGGATATCCCAGCCGTACCTCTGCCGTTCCCGGTTGACCGCCGGCAGTGATGGCTAAAACAGCCCGCTCTCCCTGGCTCGGGTCTTCCCGCAGTTCCACTACTACACGTGGGGCAAAAGCTCCACGGCGTACCATAGCGATGGTCACTCCCAGCATCAGCACACCGACGAACAAAGCACCAGCGCGCTCCACTGGACCTTGCCAGATGACCAGACCGTGGAGGAAAATACTGACCAGGAAGACCAAGTAGATGCTCGTGATGAGCAATGGGTGGTCCAACAAGCGGTAGACCACGTCTGGCACGAACTCGCCCTTCCGCCGGCTGGAAGCCAGCAAAAGAACCGGGAAAATGCCGCCGAGGAGGGAAACGACGAGCACGCCGAGGAAGCTAAGCGGCCCGGCAAAAGATTCCGCATCGGTAAACAAAAGCCACTCGACCAGCAGGAGAACGACCACCACCGGGCTCGCCGACAAGAAGAATCGTCCGCGCTCGCCCAGCACTCCCCAGGCCCGTTGCGCGACAGCACGCATATCTGTCCGGCGGGGGATATGGCCCGCACCCACTGGCGTCTCCATCTTCTCACCCAGAGCCTCCCAGAGGTCCTCAGGAAGCTGGCGCCCCCGTCTTAGGGCAAAACGAACCCGATAGCGTGAAGTGCCCTCCACTCCTGCGGCCTCGCTCAGGACAGGTTTCATCTCTCGCACGAAGCCTTGCTCTATCAGCGTGTCCAGCATGGTATGGGCAAGTGCCTCATCCTGGCCGAGGTGCGCCACTACTTCAGCAAAGCTCACCTCTCCCTGACGCATTATCCAGTTAGCGAGCGCCCGCAGGGAGTCGGGCAGAACCAGGACATCGGCCATGCGCAGGCCAGTGGCATCCCACTTCCCTTCGTAGGTCAAAGACATCGGTGAGTCGACCCGCAGGTGGACGCTCTCCTGACTGGCATCCAAGACCTCCAGCACCAGGCGAATTCCCTGCTTGTCTAGGTCTGGAAGCTGGTTGAGCAGCTCCGTGGCCTCCCAACGCCCGGTAGCGACCGTCTCCACACGGTGGGTGCTGCCGCCCAATTGGACGTCCAGGCGGAACTGCGGCTGACCGCCCCTTCGGCCCTGCTCAGGGCGGGCTTCCAGCCCCAGGTAGACCAGGCCGATGCGGGGGCTGCCGGTGGGTTTGCCACGCTGGTGAAAGAGCAGCCGCCCCCGCCGTCGGGGCAGCATCATGATCGGCCGATGCCGTCTGGGGAGCCGCTCACGAACCAGGTTGAAGAGGCCGAGGGACATAAGGATCGAGGCCATGCCCATGCCGAGGATGACAAAGACGGATCCCAATACGTGCACGCTGGGGCCGACCTGCGCCGCCAGAGGTGCCAGGGCTGTGCCCGATAGGCCGGCCAAGCCCTGCGGCGCGATGGCCCCGTTGACCGCTAACACCCAGATGCAGTAGAGGCCCATAGCCGTCGCCGTCCCTGCCATGCTGCCCCAGATCAGGGAGCGAGCGCTGGGGTCACGGCGGAGCACCACCCTGGCACAGTTGCCCAGCGACTGGTGCCCGAAGTAGGCCGCGAGGACGACGCCGAAGATCAGTTGCAGGATCGAGGGGTCGAAAGGACGTCCGCCGAGGAAGGGCACATTCACGTACAAGAGGTTCTCCGCTCGCACGTGGGTGAAAGCGAGCAGTGAGAGGAGCAGGATCAGCCCGATGTTGGTCGCTCCGACCAATAGCGCCGAGGCAACGGTGGCGTTTAGCGATTCGCGCCGCAGAAAGTACAACCCGATGAGGAAAAGCACCGCCGTCCAGACTTCGGCCGGCACGCGCGTGGCATCCTCCAGGGTGGTCGAAAAGCCAGTGTAGTAGGCCAGGAGGCACAGGAAGTTGAGAGCTGCCAGCCCCAATGTGATGATGAGGGAACCGATGTTCCCCAGGTAGTCGGCCACCGCCCGTCCGATGAAGGCTCTGCCGTAACGGATGGTACCGCTGCGAGCGACAGCTTCGGCCATGGAAGCGACAGTCAGCACGTTCACCAGGCCCAGCACGACCAGGAGCAGAACGCCAGCCAGCGGGCCGACGCTGGCCAAGGCGATGGGCAAGGCCAGGATGCCTGCACCAACCGTCTCGGTAAGGGTCAACGCGAAGGCCGTCCAGAAGGGCGGCAGGGACTCCAGCCACCCGGCAAGCGCAGCCCAGGCCCAGCGCAGCCGGTCAACCGGTGTGGCTCGTGGGGCAAAGATCGTCTCCAGCGGTTTGCTGTACAAGCGGTGATAAGCCCGCTGTACCGCTTCCTCGTCAAGGCCCAGTGCCGCCCGGATACCCGGCACGGACTGGTAGGTAACGTCGTACTTCTGGCCCAGGAGGTGAGCGACGGCGGCCCGCACGCTGGGGTTCTCTGGGACCAGAGGCGCCCATTGCGGGGCGTAGCGCTCCAGGTCCTGGATGGTGGGGCGGAGTGGGGGATCGCGGCCCAGGGCAAAGGCCTCGAAGAAAGCGAGATCGCGCTCCTCGGCCGCCTCTGTTGTGAGAAAGATCTCCATAGCCTGCCGTGACTGTGCCACCATGTGCGCCGTCCGGCTCTCGATAAGGAACAACAGGGTGCTCGCTCGTCTGGCTGGCAAGCTGGTCAGTATCTCTTCACGTGTGATCAACTCATCCGACATCATGTCTGCTCTCTCCGTTGGAGGCCAGCAAACGGCCATCTCTAAACAGCGTAGTCGTGTTCAGATCACCATCGCTATCCACATCGGTCAATAGCCTGCACCTACGCCACCAACCTAGCCACTACCTGCTTGAGCATGTCCGTCACCGGATGGTCCGGGTAGCGCAGGGCAAAGATGCTCGCGCTGGCCAGGGCCATCATCTCGTCCGAGAAGGGCAACACAGCGGCCACTTCGCAGTTGTAGGTCTGCTCCACCTTCGATTTGACCTCGGCCAAATTGAAAACCGACGGCACCTCGTTGACGATCAGCACCATACGCGGCACATCGAGTTTGCGAGCCACTTCCACCATGATGCCTGTGCCTTGATAGTCCTGCTGGTCGGTGCGCAGGATGATCGCCAGCGCATCGGAGACAGCAATCGAGAGGAGCGTTTCCTCGTTCAGGCCAGCGTGGGTGTCAACCACCAACACGTCCAACTCCAGTTCCTCGACCAGTTTGCGGAAGCCGTCGTTGAGTAGGCCCACGTCGTAGCCCTCACGCAGCACACGCGTAATCTCGCTGACTTGAGCGCTGGAGGGGATGAGAAAGACCTGTCCTTTTATTTCCGCGTTCAGGCGCGGCGTCACGTCGTGGGCGGTCTCCTCGATAGCGCACTTGCCCCACAGATAGTCGTTGAGCGAGTGGATCGTCTCTTCCTCGTCCAGGCCGAACAGGATATGAAGGCTCGGCGACTGGATGTCGGTGTCAATCACGCCGACGCGCCGCCCTTCGACCGCCAGCAGGGCGGTGACATTGGCGGTCATGTTCGACTTACCCGTCCCGCGGCGGAAAGAGTGGATTGAGATAGTTTTGGCCATGCAGTTTCTCCGATGGATCTACGCTCCTTTGCCACTCAATCTTCGAGCGCTTTCCAGATGCCGCGTGGCACGCTGCGCCTGCGCCTGCGGGCAAGGCGCATCTGATAGACGATCTCGCCGTCTGCCTCCCGCTCACTAGAACTCAAGAAACCCTTCTCGACGAGCATCTCTCCCACTTGGCGTGTCTCGGCTGTCTTCAGCTTGAGTGCAGCGGTCAGCTCACTCAAAGTCATCGAACCTCTACGCATCATCTTGTTCATGGCTGTGCGCAAGGGCTCGGGCAAGTCCATCACGTCGGCCGGCGTGATGCCCTCGACCTTGGAGCGTTTTTTTAGTTCCTGCTGGAGGCGATCAAACATTTCCTCCTCCTTCCTGGCTGTGCGCCCCTGCCGGACTTGGCGAGCCTGGGCCTGCAATTGCCGGAAGTACTCGGATTCGGTGATGGCTTCGACCTCTTTAGCGCGCCTGATCTCGTCAATCTCGATCTGCAGCTCCTCGACCTGGCGGCGCAACTGCGCTTCTCGGTCGGCCACCTGCCGAGCGTTCTCGATGGCGATCGAGGCGAACGAGGCAATCGAGTCGAGCAGGTTGAGATCCGTCGAACCCAGGCTGGTCCGGGCCGGGTCCACGACCAGAATCACGCCGATCGTCTTGCCCCGAGCGATGACCGGGACGCACAGAGCTGATTTCGCACTGGCGGCGAGGACCCCTTCGACATCCGGAGCATAGCGGCTATCCCCAGGGAGGTCGGAGACGAGCACTGGTTGGCTCTCAACAGCCATCCAACCGACCAGGCCCTGACCCAGTTGCACCCGGAACGAGTCTACCTCCGGTGCCTCCCGCCCAAAGGCGCTCTGGAGCACCAGTTCGCCCCGTGGTTCGTCCAGAAGGAAAATGAACCCGGCGGCAACTTTGAAAGCGCTTTCAATCCGCTCGGCAATCAGGTCCACGGCTGGCTCCAAGTCCAACGAGGAAGTGATCACCCGACCGATCTCGTTCAACAGTGCCAGTTGCTCGGCCCGGCGCTGGACGCGGTCGAAGAGCGAGGCGTTTTCCAACGCGACCGCAGTTTGATCGGCCAGCGTCGCCAGGAGCCCGAGATCCGGACCAGTGTAGGGCCGGCCGGACCGCCGCAGCCCGAGCGCCATGAGACCGATGAGGGCTCCCGAACGCCTCACCGGGAAGAAGACCTCCATGCCCAGCCAGCGCCACGCCTCGCGGTCCGCAGCGGTGAGGGCCTCGAACTGTGGGTCCACGTCCATGGTGTATTGGTGGAGCGGAGCGCCCTGTTTCACCAGCCAGTCCGAGAGCGGTGTGTCGTTTTCTAACATCAGCGGAGGCTGGTCGGCCGGAACATTCAACCCCTCGATCACCTGCAATTGCCACTGGGTCTCGCGCGTCTCTTCGACGACGAGCAAAGTGCCCCGCTGGATGCCCAGCGCGTCGTCAATGATTTCCATGGCTGTCGCCGCCAGAGCCTCCAGCGACATGATCCGACTGAGGGCCTGGCTGTATTCGCGGACGACCCGCTGCGCTCTGTAGCCCCGGCCGAAGAGCAGCCGGTTCACCCCTCGGCGTGTCAGACTGCTGAGTGGCTGATAGAGCACAAACACGATGGCGCCAGCAATTGCCATGCCGAAGACGAGGTCCTGGCTGAGCTGCAGGCGGAAGGGCAAAGACCACCCCAAGAGGTAGACCAGGCCCAGGCTCAATCCGACGGCGATGGCGACGGGGATCAGCGCTGCAAAGAGGTAGCTGAGCACGCGCCGCACCCCTGTGGCAATGTCCGGCAACTGGGGACAGACGACGACATAGGTGACCAGTGCCGCGCCCAGCCAGTGGAGGCCGGTGCCGACGATCTCGAGCACCTCCCGACGGGTCCAAACCAGCGCCGGACCGGCGACCAACGCCGCTGTGCCCAGCAGCCAGTATTTGATCCGGTTGCGATGCAGCGGGCTCGGGCGGCGGGCATATTCTGCCAGCGCGGTCACAACGGCGATACCGGTATAGACCACCGCCACGCTCGGGCCGAGGAATGGGGTCGTCAACATTCCCTCGGTGAAAGTGACCGCGCCGATCGTCAGCGACAGAGTCGGCACCACAACCACACCTGTGTCCAAGGCAATCAGGACGGCGATGGCGCCAGCAGCCGACAGCCAGCCGCCTATGGGCAAGAGCGGCTTTTGCAGGAAGGCCCGGGCGAAATCCCAGAAGACGACCCCCAGCCCGATAAGCACGTAGGTCGCCAGACGCTCCCAGGGGACGACTGGCCAGACGACGCGCAGCCCGTTTTGAGACACACACAGAAACCAACCAGCGGCAACGACCAAGTAGCTCACAAAGATGGCCGGTTCGCGCCTCCGTAGTCCCCGCCGCGCGACGGTGATGGTCACGAGCAGGACATAACTAAGGAGAACGGCCAGCGGGAATGCCAGGTTTTGCGGAGTCAGGTTGTCGGCCATCGGCTGCCTCCTCGGACTGATCAGAGATGCGCAATATGCCTGGGCCTAGGCTACCAACCTGGCCGCCAACTGCTTGAGGGTGGCCGTCACCGCGTGCTCCGGGTAGCGCAGGGCAAAGATGCCCGCGCTGGCCAGGACCATCATCTCTTCCGAGTGGGGCAGCACGGCCGCCACTTCAC
>JBGVTF010000070.1:0-5446 GCA_041862415.1 Anaerolineae bacterium
TGAAACGTCTCCTTGAGTCGGCTGCAGAACGCGCAATTCGCTATCTGGAAAGCCTCGACGACCGAAGCGTTGGGCCACTGCCTGACGCCATCGCTCGCCTTGCAGAATTGGACGAACCCTTGCCCGACAAGCCCACGGACCCAGAGTCTGTGATAACCCTTCTGGATGAGATCGGTTCCCCGGCAACCGTAGCTACCGCCGGAAGGCGCTATTTTGGCTTTGTGATAGGGGGTTGCCTTCCAGCGGCACTGGCAGCCAATTGGTTGGCCGGTGCATGGGACCAGAATGCCGCTTTGGTTGTCACTTCCCCGGTCGCAGCCGCTCTGGAAGAGATCGCACTGCGGTGGCTTCTTGAGGTCTTGGCCCTACCGCCTGAGTGTGGCGGCTCATTCGTGACCGGGACTACGATGGCCCATTTCACAGCGTTAGCTGCTGCACGTAATGCGGTTCTACAAGAGGCGGGGTGGGATGTCGAATCTCAGGGGCTGTTTGGCGCACCTCCGGTAGCTGTCGTCGTGGGTGCAGAGGCCCATCCCAGCCTGTTCCGAGCGCTCGGGCTGCTGGGATTTGGACGAGAGCGGGTAATCACAGTTCCCGTTGATGGGCAAGGACGGATGCGTCCGGACGCCATACCTTCGTTATCGGGTCCAGCGATCGTGTGTATTCAGGCCGGCAACGTCAGTACCGGGGCATTCGATCCAGCCGAGGAAATATGCGCCATCGCGCGCGCAGCAGGTGCCTGGGTCCATGTTGATGGTGCCTTTGGCCTGTGGGCCGCAGCGGCCCCCGGGCGAGCACACCTCACGTCTGGCTTCGCAGATGCGGACTCGTGGGCTACGGATGCGCACAAATGGCTCAATGTGCCCTATGACAGCGGGCTTGCCTTCGTCCGCAAACCGGAATTCCTCCGGGCGGCGATGTCATTTAAGGCGGCCTACCTGCCTCAGGGCAGTAGCCGGGAACCATCACAGCACACGCCAGAACTATCCCGACGTGCCCGGGGGATTGAGGTATGGGCTGCTCTGCGGATGCTGGGCAGAGAGGGAGTGGCCGACCTTGTCGAGCGCACATGCAACCATGCCGCCCGCTTCGCGGAAGGCTTCGAAACAGCAGGTTACAGGGTTCTCAATGAGGTTGTGCTCAACCAGGTCCTCGTCTCCTTCGGTGACGAGGAAACGATGAACAGGGTCATTGACAGCATTCAGGCTGATGGCACCTGCTGGTGTGGCGGAACAGTTTGGCAAGATCAGCCCGCAATGCGCATCAGCGTTTCTTCTTGGGCCACAACCGAGGCAGATGTAGAGCGCAGCTTGTCGGCGATGCTGCGCGCTGCCGCTGAGCAGGATTAGCTTGATGGTGGGTTTACGGATTGGCTGGCGAGAAATGGAGTTACGAAGCAAGCGAGTGGAAAATGAATGGACAGGATTTTAATTTCCTTGAGTATGTCAATTCCATCGAAAAGATGATGCTTGCCTGGCATGATTATAGCCAGGAAGCCATCAAACACTCAGTCAAATTGGGCACCGTTCGAGAGCATTTCATTAAGGAAGTGCTAGCGAACTTCTTGCCCAAGAGCGGCGTAGTGGGAAGTGGTGAGATCACTGATGGAAATCTAAGATCCAGTCAGCAAGACGTTATTATCTATCGCTCAGACTTCCCAGTATTAACAGGGTTTGGTTCTGTTAATGCCTACCTAGCTGAAGGCGTGATTGCTACTATCGAGGTAAAGTCTGACCTTTCAACAGGAACTCCGAATGGTCTATACTCCGCTTTTAAGAACCAAGCGACAGTTTTAGCGCTTGAAAAGAGAGCGGCAAGAGCGCGTGGCACACAAAGCCAGTTCAGGGAATTGCAGAAAATCCACACAATTAAAACTTGCGTCGTGGGATACAAAGGATGGGCTCACAAAGAGACTCTACTGGAGAACTACAGAGTCGCTGGCAACGCAGTCGACTGGCAGATACCAGATATCGTCTACCAGCCAAACGGTGGTATCGCAAAGAACTCCGCTCTTGCAGCCATTCGTCGTAGAGATGATGACCAGTTAGTCCCTGCAGAGGATACGCCGCTCGTCTTTCTGCCTGAACATCCATTTGCCGTTTTCTTTCAGCATCCCTTGAGAGCCATTATGACAGCTACGGGAGGCCTAATTGCAGCAGCACCTAATGTCTCCGGGGCAATGGCATATGACGTTGGCCATTACTTCAATCTCCCCAAACTGCGATGTGAGCCAATTCGGCTATTCTGGCAGCATGATGTGGATGCCGAGTGATGGTAGATGGCCGAAATCTGGCAAGCAAAGACAGGGTATACCGAAGACTAGTTCAGACGTAGGTGCGCGCCCAGCCCATCACTGGAGGCGACAGCGCCTATCGGCGCTGGGCGGCATCGGCGGTTCGTTTCAGGTAGTAGTCGCTAAGCGACGGCGCTAGTGCAAATCCGGCACTGCGCCTCAGCTCCATCCCGTTAGCCTTTATGGAAAGGAGATCAACCAATGATGCATTTTAAAGAGATCGAAACTATTGTAGTCGAGATTCTTCAAGAGGCAGAAGGTAGATTTCTCTTGCCATACCAAGTATTCGAAAAGATCAGAATAAAAGATCCAGCATTAGCTCAACGTATTGAAAATGAATACCCCTCAGCTCCTGGCAAGCCGTCGATGGGGGCTGGTGCAGGCATATATTATTCACCAGCCTCATTCGTTGCCCATGCATTAGACAGCTTCAAGGAAAACCAGCCAGAAATTACAAAAGAATGGTTTGAACCCTCTGACATCAGTATTAAAGAAGTTCAGCCTGGAAGCAAAGGGGGAGTATCCATTTGGGCGTGGAAAGAAACAGCCTAACGAGTCAATGCACCTGACCTCTATTCCGCTGGCGCTTCATAGGGCAGGTGATCTCTAACGTTAGTGCGGCCTCGTCGGGTTTGGAAGGTGTCTCACCTGTGGGGGCGATCCCCGAACAAGGTGTCTGCTTGGAGTGTATCGCGCTTCTGAGATCCAGCCTCGCTGGACGCTACTACTCTACCAACACCCGCACACTGTTGCTGCGGCAGGCTGCGCACATCCGCTCCTCGTCGGCCGCCGGGCCGTAGGTCACATCCCACTGGTTGCCGCAGCACATACAGCGCATAATGGCCGGGGTCGGCTCTTTTAGCTTCCCCACCTTGCTGCTGACGGGTACTTTGGCCTCCTGCAGGGCCTGGCGGGTCTGTTCAATCTCCTCAGGTGTCACCGCCGCCCGTAGCTCCTCAACTTCCATCATGATTTTCGCCCAGCGCTGGCCCTCAGCGGCGCTGCACCAGTCGAGTTGCAAACGCTCCGGTCGCACCCCGTGTTTCTCCAACCCTTCCCACAGGGCATCCACCCGGCGCACGGTGTTGCGGTTGGCGTTGATGTAGTGACAGTCCACCAGGTGGCAGCCAGAGACCAGCACCACAGGCGCACCTTTGCGGAAGGCGTACCACGCAAAATCCGGCGCCACCCGGCCCGAGCACATGGTGCGGATGAGGCGGGCGTTGGGCGGGTATTCCATGCGGCCGGTGCCGGCCGTATCGGCCCCGGCGTAGGAACACCAGTTGCAGGCAAAAGTGACAACCTTGTCCTGGGGGTCCCTCTCCAGGATGGAATCTATCATGGCGTAGATCTGCTGGTCGGTGAAGTGACGCATGGTGATGGCCTCGAAACGGCACTCGGCGGCGCAAGTGCCACAGCCTGCACAGGCAGCAGTGATCACCCGCGCTGGCTGCTTCTTCTCCCAGACGATGGCCCCGTAGGGACACACGTCGGCGCACAGGCCACACTTTTTGCACAGATCCTGGTCCACCACGGCGGTGATAGCCTCGACCCTGATCCGGGGCGAACTGAGCAGGATACTGGCCCGGGCCGCAGCAGCGCTGGCCTGGGTGACCGAGTCCTTGACGTCCTTGGGAGACTCGGCGCAACCGGCGATGTAGACCCCCCTGGTGGGCGTGTCCACCGGCTTTAGCTTGGGATGCGCCTCCATGAAAAAGCCATCGGCGGTGCGGGAGAGGCTCAGCAGGTCCCTGATGCGGCCATCCTGGCGAGGCAGCGCACCAATGGAGAGGACCAGCATGTCAACCTCGTGCTGCTCCAGGCGCCCAGTCGTGGTGTTTTCCACAAAGAGATTCAGACTTGTCGTCTCGGGGTCCTCCTTCACCTCGCCGGGCAGACCCCGAATGTATTTGACCCCCATCTCCCTGCTGCGCATGTAGAGGTCCTCGAAGCCCTTGCCAAAGGCCCGGATGTCCATGTAAAATACGGTGATGTCAATGTCTGGGTAGTGGTCCTTCAACAGGAGACTGTCTTTGACGGTGTTCATGCAGCAGATGTTGGAGCAATAGGGGTTGCCCCGCACCTGGGAGCGGGAGCCCACGCATTGCACAAATCCGATGCGCGTGGGGGTCTGGTGATCGGTGAGGCGGATAAAGTGGCCTTCGGTGGGGCCGCCAGCGGAGATGAGCCGCTCGAACTCTATGCTGGTGATGACGTTCTCGTAACGGGTGTAGCCATACTCGTCCAACTCGGTGGGGTCATAGGTGTCCATGCCCGTGGACACGATGATAGCCCCCACCTCCAACTCCACGATCTCGTCTCGCATATCAAAGTCAATACACTTCTTGTCACACCGCTCGATGCATTTGCCGCAGGCGATGGGATTGTCGCCCAGGCACTCGTGGATGTTGACAATGTAGGCCGAGGGCACGGCCTGAGGGAAAGGGATGTAGATGGCCCGCCGGGTGGAGAGCCCCATCTGGAATTCGTCGGGTTTGACGATGGGGCAAACCTTGGCGCAGTCGCCGCAAGCGGTGCACTCCTTCTCGTTAACGTAGCGGGCTTTTCTGCGCACCTTGACCTTGAAATTGCCGACGTAGCCGGAGACGTCCTCCACCTCGCTGTAGGCCATCAGCTCGATCCTGGGATGCCGACCGACATCCATCATCTTGGGGCCCAGGATTCATATCGAGCAGTCCATGGTGGGATAGGTCTTGTCCAGTTGGGCCATGATCCCACCGATGGAAGGCTCCTTTTCGACCAGATAGACCTGGTGGCCAGCGTCGGCCAGATCCAGGGCAGCCTGGATGCCAGCCACACCCCCGCCGACGACCAGGGCCGCATCGGTGACGGGCAGTTGCTCCTCATCCTGAGCATAGAGCCAGCGCGCGCGGGCCACAGCCGCCTTGACAATGTCCTTGGCCTTGCGGGTGGCCGCCTCCCGGTCACGGAGATGGACCCAGGAGCAATGCTCGCGGATGTTGGCCATCTCCAGCAGGTAGGGGTTGAGGCCGGCCTGCTGAACACAGTTGCGGAAGGTGGGTTCGTGCAGGCGGGGCGAGCAAGAGGCCACCACCACGCGGTTGAGGTTATGCTCGACGATAGCCTTTTTGATCTCCTGCTGACCCGGGTCAGAGCAGGTATAGCGGTTGC
>JBGVTF010000071.1:0-2785 GCA_041862415.1 Anaerolineae bacterium
CGGGGCAAAGGGAACTGTCTTGGGATCGAAAGCCGTCACGTGGCCCAGGGCGTTCTCCACCGCCACCTCGCCCCCACAGGCATTAAGCTAAGGCCAGCGACCGCTGGTTGAGTAGCTCGTAGCGCAGCGGCTTGGGTTGAGCCTGTCGAAACCAAGCGTATCGAAACCAAGGGAGCGGGTCTCGTAAAGCCGCTTGGTTTCGATACGGCCCTTTCACTGGCGTTTCAGGCCCTACTCAACCGGCGCTTTCGTCCATTCATAACGTTAGCTTAATGCGTATGCACCTCGCGCCCCCCCATGGCGACGTGCGCCAGCGGTGCCTCCATTGTCACGTCCCCCACAGCATAGACACCTGACACGTTTGTCCGCATCTGCGTGTCTACTGGGATGCCAGCCTTGTCAACCAGAACCCGGTCGGTCTTTCTAAAGGGCTATGGTCACAAGATTCCCACGAAACTAATCTGACTGGGTTAAGGCAGCGCGCATCTCCTCCAGACGGCCAGCGCAGCCCAGTTTTTCACTCTTGTGGGCGATAAAGCGGGCATATTCCTCGATGAATACCTGGCCCGGCTGGCGAAAGTCAAAGTTCTCGGGGTGGTCGCGAAGGTGCTCGCGATGCACTCGTGTCCACACCAGGCGGCCATCGGTGTCTATGTTGACCTTGGTCACTCCCAGGGGAACAGCCTTGGCGAACTCATCTGCGTCTACACCTCGCGCTGAAGGGTCTATGGCACCACCGGCGGCGTTGATGCGCTCCACCTCCTCACGCGGCACTGAAGAAGAGCCGTGCATCACCAGAGGGAAGCCGGGCAACCGCTGCTGAATTAGAGCCAGGCGGTCCAGATGCAGGCTTTGCCGTCCCTTGAATTTGTAGGCACCGTGGCTGGTGCCGATGGCCACTGCCAGGCTGTCGCAGCTGGTTAGGCGCACAAACTCGGCCGCCTCGTCGGGATCGGTCAGCATGGCGTGCCTCTCGTCAACCTGGATATCCTCTTCAACGCCGCCCAGCATGCCCAGTTCCGCCTCTACGCTAAGCCCTTTGGCGCGGGCGTGTTCCACCACACGCCGGGTGATAGCCACATTCTCTTCAAAGGGCATGTGTGAGGCGTCAATCATCACCGAGCTGTAAAAGCCAGAGTCAATGCATTCGTGACAGGTGGCCTCGTCTCCGTGGTCCAGATGCACCGCAAAGATGACTTCGGGGTACATCTCCTGAGCGGCGCGAATAATGGCTTCCACCATCTTCACGCCAGCGTACTTACGAGCCCCTCGCGAGATTTGGACAATCAGGGGAGCTTGAGCTTCGATGCCCCCGCGAAACAGGCCCAGAGCCTGTTCCATGTTGTTGATGTTGTAGGCGCCAATGGCGAAACGGCCATAGGCAACTTGAAAGAGTTCAGTCGTTGGTACCAGCATTTTTTCAACCCCCTTGTTCATATCTTGGCCTGTTCACACCGGACGGTGCTCATAGACTTCTAGACACTACCCCTGGAGCTCGTTATACAAGGAATAGCGGTCAGCTCGATAGTAAATCCGCAGCAACTCGACGGGGATGTTCTCCTCTGAATAGGAGACTCTCTCGATGTAAAGCAGGGCTGACTTGGACGGTATGGATAGCAACCGAGCCTGCTTGGGAGGAGCCAGGATGGCCCGAATGACCTGCTTGGCACGTACCCAGCGGATGCCGTAATCGCGTTCTAGTGCCTCCCGCAGCGGATTCGACGCGTAGTCCCTCTGCAGCACCCCGGGACAATAGCGGTGAACCAGGTGCGATTCTTCGATGCTCATCGGCTCGCCATCCGCCAGGCGCAGACGGTCCAAGCGGGCCAGTTCTTCACGCTGCTCGATCTCCAGTTTCTGGGCGATATCTTTTGGTGCCGGAATCAGGTCGGAAAACAGAACCTCCGTACCAGGCGTGAACTCTCGTTGTCGCATGTCATTGGTAAAGCTGATGATGCGCATCAAACCTTGCTCGAGGGTGGGATGCGCCACGAACGTGCCGCGCCCCCGTTGCCGGTAGATCAAGCCCTCGTTGACCAACATATCAAGCACCTGGCGCACCGTGGTCCGGCTGACCTGGTAGCGTTCGACCAACTCGGATTCCGGTGGGAGCATGTCGCCCGGCTGCCACTCACCGTGCAAAATGTCGTTGCGCAGGAACTCGTATAACTGATGGTAGAGCGGTAGCTTGCTGGCTCGGTTGATACGGTACACGGGTGTCTCTTACCCCCTTATTGATGACAGCGCTACTCTTCGGAAGGAACTTCCACCCAGCGCCTTTCGTCCGCTGACTTGAGAGCGGCATCCAGAACCTGTTGGCAACGCAGCCCGTCGTAGAAGTCGGGATAGACCGGCTCGCCTTTATCAATCGCCAGCAAGAGGTCGCGGACCTCGTGGATGAAGGTGTGCTCCCAGCCGATGATGTGCCCCGGCGGCCACCAGGCGGTTAGGTAGGGGTGGACGGAGTCGGTCACCAGAATGGTGCGGAAGCCCTGCTCGGTCCCCTCGTCGCCCCTGGAGTAGTACTGCAGCTCGTTCAGCCGCTCCAGGTCAAACACCACACTCCCTCCAGATCCGTTGATCTCGAAGGTGTTCTGGTTCTTCCGCCCCGTCGCCACCTTTGAGGCCTCCAACGTGCCCACCGCGCCGCTCGCAAACCGAACCGTGGCCTCGAAGGCATCGTCCGTCGTCACCTCACGCATCTCTCCAGGTCGATCAGGAAGAGGGCGTTCCTTGACGAAAGTCGCCGTCATCGCCCCCACCGACGCGATCTCCCCTGCCAGGA
>JBGVTF010000072.1:0-23543 GCA_041862415.1 Anaerolineae bacterium
CCTGGCACGGCCTGGCGGCCGAAGACGAACACGACGAGCTTCTGGAAGAAGCCATCGAGTTGGTGAAACGGCACAAACGGGCCTCGACTTCTTTCTTGCAGCGCCGCCTGCGCATCGGCTATCCGCGGGCCGCCCGCCTCATGGACGCACTGGAGGAGGAGGGCATCGTCGGGCCTCCCGAAAGCGGAGGGCGGTCGCGAGAGGTATTAATAGGGGATTTCGAGGAGCACTCGTTGGAGGAGAAATGGCCTGAAGGTTCTCAATAAAGTGCCGAGGGATTTGTCGCTGCCTGGGCGTTTTTGGTTTGAAAGAGGCGGCCCTTTTATCCCAGGCACATGGGGAGGGACCGCCTTTTCGTTTAGCCACGCCCGATAGGGTGTCGGCTGCAGCCGATATTAGCCAGCCATCTTTAATAGCTCTACATTATCCTCTCTGTTTCCTCAACAATGTTTCTATCATCCAGGAACTCTACTGGCTCAGCGTCGCTACCATGCTCCCACATGAGAGAGAAGAACCATATGCTACTTTCTCCGATGCAGAAATCCGCAGGCGTGAAAGTCATCTTGGAATCAAGCGGTGGCTCCGGTCGTTCAGGGTTATACTCTGCTTGCCAGCCAAATACCTCGCCTTTCCAAGCCTTTCCCTCAGCGTGCAATTTAGCCGCAAACTTTCTGACCTCATCGAGGTCTGGAACGACAACCGGTACGATGGAAGCATAATTCTCATGCGTTTTAATTCTAGCTTTAGCGGTTACCACGTTTCTCCTGCTCCTTTCGCCATGCCTCTAACATGTCATCTTGGTATTCTACCAAGATTCTTTCAATCTCATTCAGCTCATGATCTCGAAATCTTCTCGACCTTGCTAGGGCGACTGGAGCCACCCAATACTTTGCTTCCTTGCCCTCTTTTCCAACATGGACGTGTGGGGGCTCGTCGAGGTCTGCTTCATAAAACCAGAATCTGTAGCCCTTGATTCGTAACACAACAGGCATAGCTTTTCCCTTTGGTGTATTATACGCAAATCGCCGTCGTGTCCCACACTTTGAAGCAAATATAACACAGGGGTTCTCTAAAGTCAAGTTCGAGGAGATGCGCATGTGAGATTTTTAAGCGACCGATTCCCTCACCCCTAGCTCCTCTCCCCTTTCTCGCCACTTGCGTCTCCTGTCACTTTATGCTACACTTAGGCTGGACAAATAGAGATCAGCACTTATTATGAGGAGCAAAATGATCCTGATCGGCACCAGCGGTTTCAGCTACAAAGATTGGGTCGGTCCATATTACCCTGAGAAGCTGCCCAAAAAGGATTGGCTCGCTTTCTACGCCCGTGAGTTCAAAATCTGCGAGCTCAACTTTACCTACTACCGCCTGCCCGATGCGCGGACCCTGGAGCGTATGGCGGCCAAGGTCCCCGCTGACTTTGTCTTCACCCTGAAAGCCTCTAAGGAACTGACCCACGAGCGGACCGACAACAAAGCCGCTTTTGCCCAGTTCGTGGCAGCTTTAGCGCCTCTCATCGAGGCGGACAAGTTCGGCTGCGTCCTGGCCCAGTTCCCCTACTCCTTCCACGCTACCGAAGCCAACCGTGACTATCTACGTTTCTTACGCGAGCATTTAGAGGATCTGCCCGTGGTGGTCGAGTTCCGCAACGTCAAGTGGCTCACCCCTGAGAATTTCGCCCTCCTGCGGGAGAACCACCTGGGCTTCTGCTGCGTGGATGAACCCCGTCTCAAAGGACTTATTCCTCCTATGGCCGAAGTTACAGCCGAAATAGCTTACGTACGTTTCCACGGCCGCAACGCAAAAAAGTGGTGGCAGCACGACGAGGCCTGGGAGCGCTACGACTATACCTACAGCGACGAGGAACTCTCCGAGTGGGTGCCCAAGATCAAGAACCTCGCCGGGCAGGCAGAGAAGACCTTTGTCTTCGCCAACAACCACTGGCAGAGCCAGGCGGTGGGCACGGCCCGGCAACTCAGAATGCTTCTGGAACAGTGATCAAGAACCTCACCAGCGGCCAGATCATCGCCACCGAGGTCAAGTGGTGCGACACTTTCCTCTCCAAAGGCCGAGGTCTGATGTTTCGCCGGGCCATCGGGGAGAATGAAGCCCTCGTGTTCGCCGAGTCGAGGGAGAGCATCGGCCTGACCTCCATCCACATGTTCTTCGTCTTTGTCCCCATCGCCGTCATCTGGCTGGACGCAGAAAAGAAGGTGGTGGACAAGAAGCTGGCCCGCCCCTTCCGCCCCTACTACGCCCCCCAACGCCCCGCCCAATACTTCATCGAGGGCCATCCTAACATTCTGGACAAGGTACAAATCGGAGACCGCCTGGAGCTGGAGCAGTAGCGGACCGCGCAATTCCCTCCCGCAAGCCGCAGGCTATCCAGCCCACACGGAGTTGGCCCAGCGCGGCTTCCATTATTGTCAGATAACTATGGCTCAAATCCATCTCCAAACCCACCTGGCAATGTTCAGACCTTCACAAAGCCTTATTGCCTTTTCGACGCTGTATTGACACATGCAGGTACTTACATTGCATGGACTTGGACATAGCTTCTCCGTATGTAGCAATTTCTCAAGAGCTGGTAAGGCCCGTTTATCTCCAATCTCCCCCAAAGCCCATATTGCATTGTCTCTCTCTTCGAGGGTATGTTGATCTGAATTTGCATACGCAATTAACGCTTCGACACAATCGCCCGCAAATTCCTGACGAGCCTCGTGACAAGCTGCTCTCACATCGGAACTGATCCAGTGCATTGTCAGCCATAGGACAAGAGCTCCTATTACAACTATGGCTGCCAAGCCATATAAAAGCACCCTTTTCGATTCGACAATGCGTTTCAGAGATCCCAAGTTTTGCTTTTCTCGCATAATCCGCCTCCTTATGCCGAAACTAACAGAAGTGAACGGCTTTCCCAATTCACCAGTTTCCCAACTAGCAGTCTACCAGCCTATGGTTGCGGCGGTGGGCCAGCGTCTTCGGGGATAGGCGGGCCGTCGGGTAAACTGCGCAGGTGATCGCAAGAGACAAATTCCACGTCTTCCCACACGTACCCCTCGGCCTCAAAGGTGGGAATGTCCTTGATCCACCGTTTCTGGCCGTTCTCCAGAGCATAGATGTGAGGGCTACGCTCGCACTTAAGGAGCACGTGGATAGGCCGGCCTTTCTCGAATTGCTCCAGGAAGCTGTCATCAACAACGTGGACCTGCTCCCAACGGTAACCGAAGAACTCAAAAGCCTCCAGGCTGCTGATCCAACGCAGCTTGTTGTCCTCCAAGACGTATATCTCCGGGCCGCTGCCCTTGAGCACCAGGCCGTCGCGGATGACCAGGGCGGCGGTGTCGGGCATCATGCGGGCCAAGCTGGTGCCGTAGCGGTTAACGGGGACGTTAATCAGCACCGCCAGCACTACCAGGACGAGCAGCAGACGCCCCAGGGTACGGCCCAGATTGATGCTGGGCAGAGGTGGCGGGGGTGTCCAGCCCTCCTCGCCGGGCCGAGGTTCCTGGGCCGGCTTGGCAGCAGGAATAGGCCCCGGTGCAGGTGGTTTCGGGGAGGGCCGACGAGCCTCAACAGGCGGCTTCTCGGCAGCAGGTTCCGGCGCGGATGGCTCTGCGGTTGGCTGCGGAGCAGGGAAAGGTGTGGTAGCTGGTTTCGGCACGGGAGGGGAGGGTGGGAACACCTGGCCCACGCCAGGCTTCCCCTTGGCCTGGCGGGCGGCTTGCCGTTCCAGCAGGGCATCCAGCAGCAGGTCCAGAATCTGTTCAGTGGTGGTAGGTTTTGGAGATGTCGGTCGCTCACTCATAGTTGCCTCCTATTTTACCACGACGAAGCCCAGGATCTCGCCGATGCTGGCCAGGATGTTGGCGTAAAAGTTGCCGCCGAGCTGGCGGAACAGCTCGAACTCTATGCTGGGGGCCCCGATGAAGGGCCGTAGCGTCCAGGCCATCTGACTGCCCACAAAGGCGTAGACCAGGATCCAGAGACGGAGCACCCGACGGCGGGCGCGGGCTCCCTCGTTGCCCGAGGCCGAGATCACTCGCATCCCTTGGCTAAGGAAGAGCACCCCCATACTGCCAGCGATGGTGAAAATGGCCACGTTCAGCAACTTGAAGAACTGATAGTGGCTGGTGGTCAGCAAGAAGAAGAGGGTGATGGGGGCAAAGCTGAGCAGCAGCACCGCCGTGACGGTGATGGCTGTCAGGATCAGGGCGATATTCTGGGTCAGACTCTGTTTGGAGCCGAAGAGCACATTGAAGAAATACAGGGTAGGAGAGCAGACGACGAGGGTGGCCAGGAAGAGGATGGGCAGCTTGGCGGCAGAGCTGAGGGCCTGCCACAAGCTGTGGGTGGAACCCATCACCGCTCCGTAGACGGCCAGGAAGGCGATGCTAGAGAGCAACATGGCCCGCATTTTTTCCGACAGGCCGATGCCCTCGCGTATCTCGTCGAAGAAGTGATATCGGTTGCGCAGGATGGTTTCGATGACTGCTAAGTCTTTCATAGATTTACCCTCCAGGTTGATTCAGGCGATGCGCTCGCGCAGCGTCGTGTGAACGTACCAGATCAGCATCGCCGCCGCCAGCGTGAGCAGCAGCCATTCCTCGGGCTCCGGGACGCCCGTCACGCTGAACGGGCTTTGCGGTGTGGTCTCGCCAACCTCCTCATACTCGCGCTGGAAGCGGTCACCGCGCGCCTCGAGCTGGTCGAGCAGGTTCTCCTGTTGCTTGTTGACGAGCACGATCATCGAGGAATAGGGCGTGACGACGCCATGCTCGACGGCGATAGCGTGCAGGTGGTCGAGCGTGTCCAACTCGTCCAGGGCGCCGCGCTGACGGTGCATCGCGTCCAGGATGAGCCGCCGGGCCGCAAAGGCCGCAAAGCCGTCACTGGCGGCATGGACCACGACTGCGTCGCTGGTCTCGGCACTCTCGGTCGGGATGGTCAACCACGCGTAGCCGTCAATCACATCAGGAGACGAAATGCCCCGTTCAGCCGCAAGGGCAATCGTCAGCCGGGTCAACGCTTCTTGGGCGTCGCCGACCACCCCTCCGCCACTGGCCTGGATCGCTTCCAGTGTCGCGTCGTCGTAGCCCAGTGGGAAATTGCCGCCAAGATGAACCATCCACACCGGTGCGTCAGGTATCGGCACCTCGACATCGCTGGCGCCCAGCTCGTAGCCGCTGCCGTCAGTCAGGGCAAAGACCGCGTCGTAATCTTGGTCATTGTGGAGCGTGTCGAACTGCGCCAACATCTCGGCCGCGTTTTGGCCACCGTAGTACATGATGCTGTCGGGATCGAGCTCGGCCAGGTTGACCCGCGACGGGTCCTCGCCTCGGTACTTCGAGGACGTGAGATAGACGTCAACGGCCTCGCCCGAGTCCGTTACCTCGGCCAGACCGGCCAGCGCTACCTTCACGTCGTCCGCGTGCTCGGCCATGCTGCGCGAGCGGTCGAGGACCACCGCGAGACGGAGGTTGTCGGGCGGTTCGGGCAGAATGTCCGCCGACGCAGGACGGGCTATGACGGTCTCACCGCTGGGGAAGTCAACGCGGTGAGCGACTGGCTTCTCGTACCATGTGGAGGGCACAGATGCTGGCAGCCAGGTCTCTTCATCGGCTGTCAGCGGCTCGCCGTTCACCAGCCGCACTGATGCATCATCCCAGTAGACGTTGCGCTTCTCGGCCAGGCGGGGCAGAGGCCAGGCGTTGTCGCGGGCGAGTACACGCCACGTCAGCCACATGTGCAGCGGCGGCCCCTCCTCGATGGTCGAGCGGTCCGAGGCATCCCTGCGCCAGCGCTGCGGTTCGACCGGGAAGGCCCGCAGCCGGTACTGGCGCGGCCCGATCTGCTCAACCAGTGCCGGATCCAGGTTGCGCCGCACCTCATTGCGGTAGACCGCCTGCGCTGCGCCACGCGGAGAGACCCGATAGGCAAAGCGCGCGTCGCGGTCCGCGCTGTTGCCGAGCCACACCCCAGTAATGACAGCCGACTCGGGCAGGTTGAAGTAGTAGACGACCTCCTTGCGTTGGGCCGTCTGATTCTGGTAGACCTCGTATAGTTCGACCTCGGCCCAGTCGCCGTTCTCGGTGAGGGTGATCTCTTGGTGCACGAGGTAGATCTCGCGGTCGTCAACGGCCTGCCAGGCGGCCTGTGCCTCGTCGAGCGACCAGGTAGAGCGCACGGCGCGGACGATGGTGTCGCGCTCGCCTTCGACGATCGGTTGGTCAAAGAACGTCTGGTACAACCTGGCGGCCTCAAGGGGCTCCTCGCGCAGTGCCAGATTATCCACCCTGAGACCGGGCTCGGGCATGTTGACCGGCACGTAGAGCACCGGGCGCGCCACGGTTTCGTAGAGTTGCTGGACGCGCATGGCACGCTCCGGCGGCATGTCGAACGCCCACTCATACATCGCGCTCACGTGGCGCACCTCGCCCACGGCGCTGACGTAGCGGACAGGAGCGAGATAGGCGTTGAGAAGACCGGCCCGGATCGTTTCCCGCTGATCCAGGAGCGCCTGGGCCTCGTCCGGAGTGGCTGGCGGAGTTTCGAGCATCGCGAATGCCAGGTGCTGCGGTTGCCGGTTGGCCTGTACGAACAGCACGGCGCACGCGGCCAGCACGACCATCGTGAGCACGATGGCGCGTGGCCGGCCATAGCCTGTCACGAGCGAGCGTACGCCGCGCCACCATGCCCGGATGTAGAGGATCGGTACGGCAATCGGCATGGCGACGAACAACGTCGCCGTGTAGATGGCCAGGATGGTACCGAGAACTGCGAACGGCATCCAGCGCCACTCGGCTTCTATGAGCGAGCGCCACATGTTGCGCAGGAGCTCGCTCACGATCTCCCATCCCTGGACGGCGAAGGGCACAGCGTAGAAGGCGATCCAGACGCCGGCATATAGGCCGGTGACGAGCAAGAACGTCAGCCCGATGGCACGCAGGTGCGTCAGCAGCGATCCGCGCGCATTGATGCTCCGATCGAGAAGTTGCCACAGGAGGGTCGCCATGCCCAGGCCCGCGATGGACAGGAGTAAGGCAACGGCAGGTGTCATCTCGCGCACCACGAAGAACCGGATGGCCAGCATGAGCATTAGTGGCCCCTCGACTCCGTAGCCGAGCGTGAGGAGGCGGCCGGGCGACCGGCGCAGGACGGTGAGCCCGAGGACCACCGCCGCCGCTGGGATGGCGGCCAGGATCATAGCATAGACCAGGAACGCCGCCGGGATCGTACCCAAGCGGACCGCAGTGAGCATCTCCGGCAGCACTTGTGGGGCAAAGCCCAGGAACATGAACGCCAGGAAGATGAGATTCCACGACCAGAACAGGCCGTAAGCCCAGCCACGCGATCTGGCAAGCTTGCGGACGTATGGCTGCATTTGCTTTTTCATGATGATGGACCTCCTTCCAGATTGCGCGCCACGGTATCGTGCAGCGCGGTGTAGAATGCTTGCATATCAGCCGCGTGCGGATCGTGCACGCCGTCGAACAAGATCGTGACCAAGACCCATCGCTCGCGCTCGGGCGCCAGGTCGGCCCAGATGCGCGTTGCGTAGTCGTCGGTGGTACGGTCAACCGACTGGAACCAGTACGTCGCCGACAACAGGTTGTGACCGTCGCCGTCACCCAAGGAGATGAAGCGCACCGGGAAATCAGGGATAACAAGATAGGTGCGCGAGTCATCGAGTGATAGCCCGTAGACTTCGAAGCAACGCTCCGGGCGATGGTGGGCGCGCCAGGTCCTGCTGGTGATGAGAATCATCGAGCCAGTGATGCCGCGCCATTCGAAGCGCTGCCGTTCGGCCGAGTCGGCACCATCGCGGGTCATCCATTCGATCTCGTCGGGCTTGAGCGGCACAGGCTCGGTGACGAGGCCGGCCGGAAATTCCCAGGCCGGTGGCGGCTGCGCCAAGCCGGTCTGCGGCCGCGGGACATAGACGAGTGCCATCCCTAAGACGGCCGTTGCCAGGGCGGGCGCAAGCCAGATCGGACAGGCGAGGGCTGATAGCGCATCGTCGGTGCGCCGACTTTCCGCACCCGTGGCGTCGAGCTCGGCGTGTGCGTCCCAGGCGTCCTGCGAGATGGGCCGCTGCAGCCGCAGAAGGGCGACCGCCGCCGCGCAGGCCCCGACGAAACCGAGCACGCCGAGCGGAACGTGGAGCATCTCGGCGACCAGCCACCAGCCGGACACCTGCCCGACGACGACCAGCACGCCGACGCGGGCCAGATTGGCAGTGAACAGGAGGCTGGCGAAGACGAGGGCGGTCAGGAGCCAACGGAGATTAAACCTGCGGCGCTCGATCCACGTCGCGGCGATAAGAAACAGCATGCCGGTCCACAGGCTCTTGACTCCACTGCACGGCAGGTCAACCTGCGACACCCCGTTTTCGAGCACCAGGATCGTGTCAATGCCAATGGAGGAGACGCCAGCGGCTGCCAGCCCGTCGCGCACGATGGCGGCGGTGAGGATGCGCATCGGATAGCCGATGAAGGTCTGCATGTGCTCGCCGAAGGGCAGGGCACCTATGAGCAGCAGCGCTGCGGGCAGCCCCTGTCGCCAGCGTCGCGGTTGCATCCACAGCCCGAGCAGCCCGTAGCTCGCCAGCCCGAACAGGCTCGCCGAGACGGTGTTGACGTCGAGAAAGCGCTCGACGGCCAGGTAGAGTGTCGAGCCGCCGAGGGCGAGGATGAGTGCTGGGACGTACAACTGTGGCGCTGCGTCGAACCTCGAGCGTAGGTGCCCTTTACGTACCTGGACGGCGATCAGCGCGAGCACGCCGACGAGCACCAACTGGTTGGTGCGAAAGTCCTCGCGCGAGAAGATGATGGCCAGATAGTCGAACACCGGCCGGTAGAGCCAGAGCCACAGGCCAATGATGACCGCATTAGCGCCCATACGCATGGGGCGGGGCAGGGATACAGTATGCTCGGAGGCTGGTTGTACACGCGCACCGGCGGTCGACATCAGTACTCTCTCCGTTCGTTACCAGCGAAGGGCTGGCCAGACCATGGAGATGATCGTGATAGCCCAGAAGAAGACCCAGGTTATCAAGGCGTAGCGCCAACGGCCAAATTTGAGCAAGGGCACCATCAGGGCCACGGCCGCTATGACCCAGAAGGCTGGGCGGGTGAGCAACTGCGGCCAGCCCAAGGCGGTGCCGTCGGGGGCGAAGATCAGCCAGCGCAGCACCAGGGCACACACCACCGGTAGCCCGGCGGCAATGACGGCGTCGGCGGTGCCCCAGCCAGCGTGGACCTGTTGCAGTTCAACGCCTACTTCTTCCACGCCGAAACGGGCCGCTGCTTCCGCCAGCGCAGCCTGTTCATCCAGTCCCCGTTCTCGGGCTGCTGCCACCGCCTCCTCCAGGTGGGAACTGATCTCCTCCAGCACCTCGTGTTCGGTCTCGCTATCCAAGTCCATCTGGGCCCGAATGCGGGCCAATACTTGCTCTATCTCCGCAGCAGTCATGTTCCCCTCACCATCAGAAGATCGCAGGGCATCCTGGTCAATTGCCCCCGCATCCAGGCCAGCCTTAGCTCTGCCAGCCAGACTTCCAACCTAGCCAGGTATGGATTTGGGCTCGACATGGCCGTCTCCCTCGATCACTCGCATCAGCTCCTCGGTGAACGTCGTCCACTCCGCCACCGACCTAGCCAGTACTTTGCGGCCCTCCTCAGTGATGAAATAGTACTTGCGCCGCCTCGAGCCGGCCACTCTTCGCCACTCGCTCCTGAGCAAGCCATCCCGCTCCATCTGATGCAGGGCAGGGTAGAGCAGGCCCTCCTTCATCTCAAAGTAACCCTCGCTGCGCTGCTCCAGTTCCCGGGCCATCTGGTAGCCATACATGGGCTGCTCTGCCAGCAGTGACAGAATGAGTAGCGGAGTGCTTCCTTTACGCATCTGGTGTTGAAGTTGCATAGGCCCCCTCCCTCTCCTCGCATCTATACCTAAGCAAGCTATGCATAAGTATAGCATATATTCGACCTTTTGTCAAGGGTCTTAGAGTTTGCCGATCAAATACAGGGGGAAGCCTTTCTGACTTGCCCCAAATGTGACCCATTTCATAGCGCGCCCACCGGAGATGGTGTATACTGAAGGCAGAGAAATAGAGTGGGAGATGCATTATGATTGCGGCTATGCTTTTGGCTCACATCGTGGCTGATTACGTGTTGCAGTGGGATGGTCTGGCCCGCTGGAAGAGCGAGCGCCTGAGCGGGGTGATCGTCCACGGAGGGATTGTTATGGCTGTGACCTGGCTCCTGTCCCTGCCTTACACTGAGGGATGGTGGCCCTACGCCTTGTTGATTGGCCTGACCCACACCCTCATAGACGCCTTGCGCACCAGGGCCGGCCAGGTTTCAAGTCGCACCGCCCTGGGGCTGTTCTTGCTTGATCAAGCCCTGCACCTGGCAATCATCCTGGCCATGCTGTCCCTCTCCGGCTATCTGGCCCTGGGCCAGATGGTGCAAGCGGTTGTCCGCTGGGCCCAGGACGTTCGCCTCGTCGCTTTCCTGGTCGGCTACACCTTTATCACCATGCCGGCCTGGATTATCGTGCGCTTCCTGGTGCGGGGCCTGGTGGCCAGCACGGAGGCCGAGGCACTGCTCTCAACAAACAAGTACGTTGGCATCCTGGAGCGGGGGCTCATTACCACTCTGGTCATCGTGGGGCAGTTTGCTCTGATCCCCTTGGTGGCAGCTCCGCGCCTCGTCTTCGATGGCCCGCGGGTGCGTGAAAACGGGATGACCAGCGGCTACGTGGCCGAGTTGCTGACCAGCGCAGCGGTGGCTATCGCTGTCGGCCTTGCCCTGCGGCAGGTCTAACTTGATGCTATAGGAATTTTGTGGAGTAGCGAAACTTGTTTCGCGCTCGGCTGGCGCAGAACAAGTTCTGCTACTCCACTGGCGGATTAAGTTCAGGAGGTGCTGTCATGACAGTGCTACATCTAACAGTTACCCCCCTTGCAGAAAGAACCAGCCTGGTGTACAATGAACCTGGCTCTCAATTATCCAACGGCAAGGGTAAAGGTTCCATGAAGCAATTGGCTTTCTTGCACCAGGTCCCGCTATTCGCCAGTCTGACCGATAGTGAGTTGCAGGCACTGGCCGATGACTTTGTGCCTCTCACCTTCCGCCAGCACGAGACCATCCTCCACCAGGGCGACCAGGGTGAGATGCTCTACCTCATCCAATCGGGGCGGGTGCGGATCTATGTGTTAGGGGAAGAAGGGCAGGAAATCTCCTTGAGGCTGATGGGACCGGGGGAGGTGTTCGGGGAACTGGCCCTCATCGACGACCTGCCGCGCTCGGCCAGTGCGGTGGCCATGGAAGACACGGTCGTGCTCACCCTGCCGCGCAGCGCCTACCTAGATCATCTCAGGCGCTGCCCCCAACTGGCCCTCAATTTCATGCGCACCCTCAGCACCCGGCTTCGCTACACCACCATCCAGGCTGGCAGCCTGGCCTTCCTCGACGTCTACCGCCGGGTGGCCAGCAAGCTGCTGGAACTGGCCGAGGGTCATGGGGTAGCCGAAGCCGAAGGGTTGCGCATCGCGGTCCCCTTGACCCAGCAAGAACTGGCCACCATGGTCGGCGCCACCCGCGAGAGCACCAACAAAGCCCTGGCTGCTTTCCGACGCCAGGGCCTCATCAAGCTACAAAGAGGGCAGATCGTTGTTGTGAATCCACAGGCATTGCGAGAATACGTTGCCTAGCTCGCGAGATGTCCATCCCGCACTCGGTAGATCCCACTTGCTCCTGCTGGATCGCCAGATCCAGCAGCTAGGCAGCGGATCTGGCGATCCGCTGCGAGCTTAGGTGTCTACCCATACTCTGCCCAGTCAACTGGTCTCTCTACCGGCAAGGCCAACTCCTCGATGGCTCTCAAACGATGATCCAGAGCTCTCTTGAAACTTTTGATGACTTCTGTCGTTTCCTCGTGCAACTCTTTCCCGATGCGACGGCTCTCTTCGAAATACAGCTTGTCGTAGGTTTTTCTGCTCGCTCTGAACTCCTCGGTCAGGATTTCTTCAATGGAGCCTTGCTCGGCGACGAGACCCCGCAAGATACCGATCAAACCCATACCGTCCAGGCCATCGGCATCCCAGACAATCTTTTCCTCCACCGTCTGCGGCGGCATCATCGAGGTCGCAGTGTGGCGGATGACGATGCGTTTGATTTTCTTTTTGATGTTAGCACTTACCCAGGTGGAGTCAAAGTATTCGTCAACGATGGTCGCCCCCCGCAGGCCATGTAGGACTCCGGTGTCGGTGCCGATCCAACCGACGTCGTGAAACAGGGCCCCGCAGATGAGCACAAAAGGATTCACCTCATCGGCAATGGCTTTGGCGATCTGAATGGCGTAGCGCACCACCTGTAGGACATGGGAGTAGTCGTGTCGCTCGCTCTGGCTGTGTTTCTCCTTGATGAACTCCTGGATGTCCTCGATCAGCTCCATCTCCCGCCGGGTCAGACTCCTCTCAAACACCTGCTCACTCCTTTTCCTCACTGCTGATTGCTATTCTCTCGACCGGCCATTCGATGTGAGCGATTTGTTCAGCGCGTTTATCTAAAGCTTTTCTGAAGCGCTGGATGACCTCGATCGTTTCCGCCTGCAATTGCTCCCCTATGCGCTGGCTCTCCTCAAAATACAGCTTGTCGTAGTCACCCTCCCGCTTTTGTATCCTGTCCGTCAGGATGTCTTCGATGGATCCACTCTTGCCCACAATCCCTCTGAGCATACCCATCAGCCCCAGACGGTCCAGGGCATCAGCGTCGTAAATAATCTTCTCCTCAATGGACATGGGAGGTATCATAGACGTCGGTGTGTGGCGGGTGACGATCCTCGAAATCTTTTTCCTGACGTCGGCACCGACCCAGGTGGACTCAAGGTACTCGTCGGCGATGGTGGCTCCTCTGAGGCCGTGGAGCACTCCAGTAATGGTACCGATGCGGCCGATGTCGTGGAACAAAGCTGCGCAGATGAGGATGAAAGGGTTCACCTCATCAGGGATGGCTTCCGCGATCTGGATAGCATAACGGGTGACCTGCAAGACGTGGGAATAGTCATGTCCCTGAGCTTGGCTATGCTTGTCCTTGATAAAAGCCTCGATCTCCTTAATCAGTTCGATCTCTTTACGCGTCAGTCTCCGTTCAAACATTCAGGCTGGCTCCTTGGATGCAACACGATCGCGCCCCATCTGCTATGATGCGGCAAAGAATATGACCACCGTTTCCACCCGTATTTTATCATAGGGTACCATAATTCAAACAAGTTGTTTGGATGATAATTATGGCGAGGGCAGCCTGATGGTTATGGCCCTCTAATGTTATGATGACATTGGGGCAAGACGGGAATGGAAGGCACCTCGGCCAGGGTCATGATGTGATCGGCGATGCCCTCGGCCATAGCGGGTGTCACTTGTTCCCATTTCTTCGGGGGCCAGAACCCTTGGTCGGGATCGGCTCCGGCAACTCTCGGCGTAGGCTGCTATGAGGTAGGCAGAAGTTGTAGTACAAATCCTCGTCGTGCAAGAACTCCCAGGGCAGGTTCATCAGCTCCGGCGCGCCCTCGTCCACGCGCACCCGCAGGCGCAAGCCCATGTCGTCGGACTGTGCCGCGGCCAGCCGTTCGGCAAAGAGCGCGCCTACGTCGCCGCCCAGGGCCGCCTGGTACAGCATTCGCCCGAACTGGACGTGGAAGTCGTCTTTGACCAGCTCCTTGTGCAGCGAGTAGACCTCCAGCCGCTGGAGATCCTCGCGCATCTTCAGGGTGTCAGTGCGCAGGCTGAAGGCGTGCTCGGCGGCCCGGTCCCCGTTGCCGTCGGGCACATAGGCCACGAACTCGTGCTGCGCTGTCTTCTCCAAGCAGAGGTCGAAATCTTGATGGGTGGTGGTCATTGCTCACCCTCCTTCGCGTTCAGCCTTCAGCCTCAGTCTGACTGCTGATGGCTGATCGCTGACCGCTAGACACTTGCTGTTCGTCGTATTCCTTCACCAGTTCAGCTATCTCCCTGACCTCATCCTCTCGCAGGTCGGGATACATGGGCAGGGAGAGGATCTCGTCGGCGCAGGCTTCGGTCACAGGGAAATCTCCTCGCTGGTAGCCCAGGTCGCGGTAGGCTTCCTGCAAGTGAATCGGGACAGGGTAGTGGATGGCTGTACCTACCCCGCGCTCGGCCAGATGGTTTCTCAATTCGTTACGATGAGGGCAGCGAACGACATAGAGGTGATAGACGTGCCGCCCATAGTCCATCTCGATGGGTGTGGCCACTCCACTGCCAGCCAGCAGCTCGTCGTACAGCCGTGCCCGCGCGCGACGGGCTTCATTCCACTCGTCGAGGTGCCTCAGCTTTACCCGCAGGATGGCGGCCTGCAACTCATCCAGACGGCTGTTGAGGCCCTTCAGGGAGCTGACGTACCGCTTCTTCCAGCCGTACTGTCGCAATAGCCTGACCTTCTGAGCCAGCGCCCCATCGTCGGTGACCACCATCCCCCCGTCGCCGTAGGCTCCCAGGTTCTTGGTGGGGTAGAAACTGAAGCAGGCTACGCGGCCAAAAGAACCCACCCGCCGCCCCTTGTACACCGTGCCGTGGGCCTGGGCACAGTCCTCGACCACTGTGAGACCGTGTCGTTGGGCGATATCGAGAACGGGGTCCAGGTCCGCCGCCTGGCCATAGAGGTGCACGGGTATGACAGCTCTGGTCCGGGCTGTGATCCTCGATTCTAACTGGTCGGGGGCGATGGTGTAGCTGGCGGGGTCAATGTCAACAAAGACCGGCCGGGCCCCTGTCAGCTCAGTGGCGGCCACGGTGGCCACGGCCGTGTGGGGTACGGTGATGACCTCGTCTCCCTCCCCCACTCCACAGGCCAGAAGGGCCAGATGGAGAGCCTCCGTCCCCGAGCCGACTCCGATGCCATGAGAGAGGCCGCAGTAGGCGGCGAATTCCCGCTCGAAGGCCTCGACCTCCTGGCCCAGGATAAACCAACCGCTCTCCAAAACGCGGGCCACAGCCTCATTGACTTCGCCTTTAATCGCGTTGTACTGATCCTTGAGACCGAAAACGGGTATCACGATAATCTCCTTCAGGGCTTGATTTCTACTTCCCTCAGCAAGACTCGATCTCCGATGACCTGGCCCTGGTTGTCCAAGACAGGCAAGCGCGGGTAGCCGGGTTGGGCCGCGTCGTACAGACCCACTTCAATAAGGTACTCCCCGGACGGGGCGGCAGGGTCCACCGGTACCTCGTATTCGTCCTCGACCACCTCCCCTTCGAGCCAAGCCGTGGTCGGGTACTGACCCCCATCGGGCACGCTGTCCCGCTGGCCCCAGATGCGGTTTTGCGCATCCAGGAGGTGAACAAAGACGGTGTAGCTGACATCCATCTCCTGATGCGCTTGCCAGTAGAGGGTCAGGTGTAACGCATCGCCGGGGGCGACCTCGTCCGTCTCCAGATCATAGCCCAGCAGAGATACCACTTCACCAAAATGGGCCGTCAGAGGATGCTCGATGGGAGGCACCTCGAATTGTCGTTGGCGGTCCCGCACCAGCACCTGGCCCAGGGAAATGTTCTCCGAGGGAACTCCTTCTTCGGACGATACCACCACGGGCAAATAACTCTGGGCTTGCTCGTCGTACAGCCCGACTCTGAGCTCATAGACGGCTCGCGGGGTCTCAGGGTCTACCACCAGGTCAAAGCGGTCCCGCACCACCTGTCCTGCCTCCCAGAGGCTGGTGGGATAATCCCCATCGAGAGCCTGACGGCTACTCTGGGGCCAGACCTTTCCTCTCTCGTCTACCAGATCAGTGGACACCAGGTAATCCCTGTCCGGCTTGGCTGTTGCCCGCCAGTAGAGGCTCACGTGGGCGCTCTGTCCGGGGTTCAGCACCCGCGGGCTGACGTCGTAGCCGAGAAAGATGAACGAGTCACCCACTCTGGCCTGGAGAGGATTGGGAACCCCCAGGCCAGCAGCCAATGACAGGTTGTCCTCCGGTAGGGGTACGGCCGCTTTCTTGACAATGAAGGGCTCCAGTGTGACGGTCGTGGCTACAGGCGAGCCGTCCTCGTCCAGAACGGGAAAATGCTGCCCCCTGTCCTGGTCATATAGTCCCACTTTAAAGTGATAGCTACGTGGAGGGGCATCCAGGGGGACAGGTACGTCCAGCCATTGCACCGCCATGTCCCCACCCTGCCAGTTGGAGGTCGGGTAACCGAAAGCGTCATCCTGGCCCCACAGGTAGCCCCGCCCGTCCACCAGATGAGCAGAGAAGGAGTAGTTGCGCCTGCCCCCCAGTTCGCCGGGGATGCGGTAATACAGCACCAGACGCGCCGTCTGGCCAGCCTGGACGCTCGAGGGCAAATCGTAGCCCAGAAGCTCCACCTGATTGCCCAGGTTGGCTGCCAGGGGATGCTGGGGTTGGACGGAGCGAATAGCGGTCGTCTCTGAGGCCCCCAGCCGATAGACCAGGAAAGTCAGCCTCCCCTGGGGATCAAGGGCTTCCTTTGCTGGAGGCAGGTGGCCGAAGAAACGCTCCAGCATCTCCTCGTCCAGCAAGCTGGTGGCGGGAAAGACATAGGTCACATCGCCCGGAGGGGCCTCGCTGGGAAAAATCAGAGCACTGCGCCCGTTGAACCACTTGACGGACCGCCCCCGGCCGAGGGCAAAGTAGAAAGCTTCCTGATCCAGGTCGGCCGCGAATTGGACCGAGATGCAGACCACCCCACTCTCCCCTTGAGTTGACAGGTATCTGGCCACTTCGGCCAGATCGGCCCGATAGACGCGGCGCACCTCATCGTTCTGAGCCCAGATGACAAAGTAATCCCGATAGGTGGAAGCCGCTGTAAAAGCCAGCAGCGCAACGGTCGCTACGCCGACCCCATAAGCTCCCATTGCCCTCCACCGCTTCGCCGCCCACTGTCCCAGGGCGACTATGGCCAGAGCCGGCATGAGATAAATGGGTACAATGGCCCCCAGAGCGCGCAGGCTGGAGGGGCCGGGCGGAGTGACGGCGCTGGCCAGCAGGTTGACGGGCAACCACAAGAGAAGCAAGCCATATTGGGGTTTTTTGATCCTGAGCACGCAGATCAGGAGACCGGCGTAGAAGGCCACCGCCGTAATCCAGTCGAACACCGGCCGACCAGCCACATTATAGCGCCATTGCGGGTCGCCCTGCCAACTGAACATGCCCGCCACCTTCAGCCCGTCCTCCAGCACCGGGCGCGGGTCGCCGCTGAGCAAAAGGCTGAAATGATGGCTCAGTTGACCCACCCGGGCCAAGGAGGTCTGGGAGTGGGTGAGCACGTAATGGCCCAGGGGAGTGAAAACCATGAGAGCGATGATGAATAGGAGGGCCAGGCCCTTGAGGTGCTTTCGCACCCGTCCCTTGTCAACGGCCAGGAGATATAGCACAAAGAGAAAGGCCGTTGCGGGCACCAGGATGCCCGACTGGTAGGTGTAGGCCAAAAGGCCCAGGCACAAACCAGCCAGGGCAAAGAAGCGGGTGCCGCCTTGATAGAGACCCAGCCATAGAAAATAGAAGCTTAACGTGGCCATCAGTGGCACCGTGATGGGTTCCAGGCCGACGCGGCTATCGAAGACGTGCCAGAAAGAGACGGCCAGAAAGGCCGCTGACAGCAACCCCACCCACCGCCCGAAGAGCTTTCTGGCCAACAGCCAACAGGCCAGGATGCCCACCAGGCCACAGGCCACGGCCGCCAGACGGATGGCCAACAGGTTCTTTCCCAGCAACTGAAAGGACAGGGCGACCAGGTACATGAAGAGAGGCAACTCCCCGGCGTTGGGTTCGGAGAAGACCAGCAGGGTGCCATCCAGGATGCGCAGAGCGCCCTTGGCCTTGAAGATCTCATCGTGCTGCAAGCCCGGCGGGACGAGCTCGAGATGATATAGCCTGAAGGCGGCCGCCACCAGCAAGATCGCTCCGCACAACCCTATCTCCAGGGCAACGGGAGGCGAGCCGAGAATCCGCGATATGGTCTCCCAGATGCGTGACCCTTTTCTCTCCAAAGCTATCGTTGCTCCCCTCATTCACCAATCAACTGCAACGTGCCTAACAGAATCCTATCCTCTCGGACTGCCCCGCTATCGTCCAACACCGGCAGCCGCTCCATCGTCGCCAGGTGATACATACCGACCTCCAACTGATATTCTCCCGGCGGCGCGTCGGCCTGAATGGGTATTCCGTATTGGTCAATAACGATCTCCCCCGCCTCCCAAACCGTGGTCGGATAGGTGTCGCCGCCAGGGCGACTGTCGTGTCCTCCCCACAGAGGCCCGTTAGTCAGCGGATTGTACGAGCCCAGGAGATGAGTGAACACGGTGTAATCATTGACCATTTCGTCCAGGGCTTGCCAGTAGAGAGTCAAGCCAATCACCTGACCTGGCTTATGGAGATCGGCCTTGAGGTCATAACCCAGCAACCTCACCTTGTCGTCCAGATTAACCTCCAGGAGGTGCTGGGGCTCCACGACCATTTCCGAGCCAGGGGGAACGCGGTAGGCCACGGTGTGGAGCCTACCTTCCCAGTCGTAGAATTCTTTGACCACTTCCCCCCGAGGCCAATACTTCTGGAGCAGGGCCAGGGATCGCCCGTCCTCGTGAACCACGACGAGATAAGTCGTGGCACCCTCAGAATGGCCAGACAACACCTGGCACAGGCGGCCATCGTAGCTCTTGAGGTGGCCTTTCTCCCCCAGGGTGAAAACGATGGTCGGATAAGTGGCCGGGATGGGAGAGAGATATACTTTCTCATCGCGGGGAAGCTGGCCCACGTACTCGGCCAGCGTGACCAGACTCTCATCGAAAGCGTAGAAGAGTTGGGGGCTATGGCCCCAGACGATGAAGTAGTCACGGTAACTGACCAGGGTGCTACCGAGCAACCCGCCGCCCAGGGCCAACGTTAGCAGGAACCCAAGCCCCTTCTGCATAGGGACCTTCCCCACCCCGGAGCGCACCCAATGCAGCAGAGTCGAGAAGCCAAGGGCCACCAGAATGGAGGCAGCCGGGACGATACCCAGGGCCCGTCGGATGTGGGGCGCATATTCGGTAAAGACCGTAGGCAGGAGCATCACCGCCAGCCATAGCAGGAGGAGCAGGTAGGTCGGCTTCCGTATCCTTACTGCACTTAAGCCAACGCCGCAGAGGAAGCACACGGACAGAAAAGGGTCCAAAAGGGGGCGGCCGGGCAGGTTGTTCCGTGGGTCTTTGTCGCCGCGCAAGTTAAACATGGCCAGCCCTTTGACCCCATTGGCCAAGAAGGTCCTGAGGGGGTGCTGGCTGCCTTTTCCAGCAACAGTCACCGCTACCTGAGTGGGACGGTGGATCAGCACACCTGGATTTCGCGCGAAGTAATAACCCAAAGGGGCAAAGACGATCGCGGCCACAGCGAACAAGAGCAGCAAGCGATTGCCGTAACGTCTTAAGAAACCTTTCTCAACCGTGCCCCGGCCTGCCAGAACCAGCACTACCAGGACGGGGATAAACCAGCCAGCCTGGTAAGCGTAAGGGCTAAAACCCACAAAGAAACCACCAGCGGCAAAGGCCCATCGCCTACCGGTACGAAACCCATACCAGAGACAACAAAACAGCAAGATCAAGATAAGAGGTATCAAAATGGTCTCAAAGCTTGCCCTGCTGTAGTGGACGTGGCTGTACAGGATAGCCAAAACAAAGGCAGACACCAGGCTCAAGAGGCGAGACGACGGGGCACTCTCACCGGCAAAAAGCTCCCGTGACAGCAAGTAAAGGGCAGGAACTGTGACTACCCCGACGATCGCGTTCACGGCCCGCATGGCAAGGGAACTGGGACCGAAAATCGAGAAGCTAATGGCAGTCAGGTAAATCAGGGTGGGCGATATTCCAAAGTCGCCGGCAAAGTAGATGGGGTAACCCTCTCCCCGTAGGACCCCCAGCGCTTCCAGCGCCTCCAGTGCTTCATCGTAATGAAATCCAGGTGGGACCAGCCCCAACTTGTAAAAACGGAAAAAAGCTGCCATCAGCGTGACAGCTATTACCAAAAACAGATCGTACCTCGATGGCTTTGTTCTTGCCCGTTTAGCCCCCATAACGACCACTCTCGCCTGACTCAGGTTTCTTCGAAGACTTCAGCCAACTCTTTTCGTTGCTCAGCCGAGATGCGCTTCATCTTCAGTTGACGCAGAAAGGTTTTCAACTTCTTGCTGCTCACCACAGGCACGGCGGGATCTATCAGCTCCAATCTGGCTCTGGGATTGGTCAAGACGATGAGCCCCTCAATGGGCACGTCCCCCTCGGGCAGCCTTGAATCCAAAAAGCGCCGTAGTCTTTCTATCTCTCCTCTCACCTCCCGGGTGGGGTTGCCCAGGCCCTCCTGGCCGAAGAAAAGCAGCAGCCGCCTCCAGTTGAATTTGTGACGCCACTTCTCTCCTTCGCACCGGATCTCGCCGTGATGGTCCTTGACCGTGAAGACGAAAAGGCCGGAAGGAGCCAGGAGGACATGCGTGGCCGGCAGTGTGTAGTGATAGAGGAAATGTCTGTTGTCAAAGCCTTTCAAAGCCTTGTCCAATGTCTGATCGGCCCGCGGCTCCTTCACCCAGCGGTTCATGTTATAGGTACCGAGGCTGGCCAGCATGAAACCGGCGATGAGACAGGCAAAAGAGATCGCGATTTGGGTGGGCCAACGCCAGGAAACAACCAGCCCCGCCAATAATGACCCCATCCCGAGGAGACTGGCCCACTTGCCTATGGCGGCCTGCCTCTTGACGAGTTTCTCGTTAGTGATGACTTTCATACTGATCCTTTCTGTGGAGCTCTAAGATCTACAAGTCCCCTGTAGCTCGCGGAAGCACGGAGCCACGCGGAGCACGCGTAATTTCCCTCCGCGCCTATGCAACGCCACTTCATCGTCCGCTCAATTCTCAGTTCGTCAAGGCTCGCTCCAAGCGCTTAACGTTTTCTCCTCTGAAATCTCTCGACGCCTTCTCTTCTGCTCCCCGCTATTTGCCGTCTGTATCCTGGAAGCATATCTGTTCAATTTTGGACACTATAGCAATAAAGTTTACTTTGGTCAGGTCAATGTCAAATGCCTCGTCCTTTCCCCCTCTCGGCCGGGGGCCTTTGTGGACGTGGTGAGGGTGGGTTTTCAAATGAGGGTGATGAGGCGCATTATCGTACTGAAACACCCTTTCTCCTTGCTGATCATAGTATCCATAGAAATATATCCGCTCGATCACCTCGTAGTTCTCATCCAGAGCCAGTTCAAACTCGAAGATTAATCTTGTGCCGTCGCTGAATATCAAACAACCCTCAAGGTGATGGGTATAGTAAGCTGAGTCATCATCTTCTGGGAACGAATACTCGTCGTGCTCTTCATCCAGAATCGCTGCCTTTGTGGCTAGGAAGGTTCGGAGTTTCCAATAGTAGTCACGGAATCTTCCATCAACAGGCATTCAACGTCGCTCCTCGTGAGATTGTAGCGTTGCAGTGTGCTGGCGAAAGCCGAGTAACTGATCCACCAGGATACGTAATCCGGTGTTTCCTCTATCAGAGCATTTTCGAAGCGATAGAAAAAATCGGCCGAGTCCATCTGATACTTCTCCTCGAGGATCTGTAGCTTCTGGAGCAGGTCTTTCATAGCTCGAACGGCTTTTCTTTGTTCAGGCTCAAGGTCTCGTTTGATAGGATGGACGACAGCTATCGGTCGGTCAGAGGGACCTAGGTACACCGGCCGATCAGAGCCTTTGAGTTTCTCCATCAATTCGTCTATCGTCATTTTCGGTTCGTTCAGCATAGCTGTTCGCATTTTCGCCCCCTCCTGTTTCGTGCCTTTCGTCTCTTTCGTCCTCTCGCGATTCTACCCCGTCCGCTGTACTGTCCACGAACGCGGAAACCCGGAATCACGCGGAACTCCTCTCCGCGCCTTCCGTCTTTCCGCGTTTCCGCGATCTTCCCGTCTGCTCAATTCTCCCCGTCCGTGGTACTCTGTTCATAAACGCGGAAACCCGGAGCCGCGCGGATCACGCGGAGTTTCCCTCTTCACATTCCGTCTCTCTAGCATTTTTCTGCTCCGCCATTGCTCGCTCCAGCCGCCCTACCAGTTCGTATACCTCTTGCATTTCTTTTTTCATGCCAAGATGTTCATACATTTCCAATGCCTCATTCGCCAATTCAAGAGCCCGCTGGTAGTTGCCCCTCACTTCGTGCAGTTCTGAAAGATAATGCTGGGCTATGGCCTTAAATACGTTATCCCCCAATCTCTGTGCCACAGCTAGGCTCGCTTCCAGCAAACGTTGGGCTTCATACCACTGGCCTTGTTTGAGGAGCACTCTCCCTAAGTGGTGATATGAATGCGCTATTCCATCCAGAATCGGGGTCTCCAACTCTTTAATGTTAAGCTTCTCAATTTCCCTAAGCACTGAAACACTTTCTTCATAGAACTTTCGTGCCCTCTCAAGTGCCTGTCCTCTGAAAGCAATACTACCCCGTGATCTCAATATGTCAGCAGCAGCAATTTGTCGAAACACTTGTGCTGCGGCATACTCTTTGCCTTTCGGTACAGAGGCAATTCCCCAGCACCTCAACATATCGGCCACAGGGACATCCTCTACATCGAACTGCTCGAACACATGCAAGGACGCTTCGAGCAAACGATCGGCTTCCTCTTTCTCGCCTCGGTCCCGAACAAGCAGAGCTGACAACCGTTCGACAGTGGCAATCCACCACCTATCCTCCAACTCTTTCCAGAGGCGCATCCCGGTTTCATACCAATACTGTGCCTCTTCAAGAGCACCTTGTCTAAAGTGCATCCATCCGAGAGTCCACACAGCGCACCAAGCCAGATTCCGTTTATCTCCCAGTGCTTCCAGAGCGCGCGTCTGCTTCAGTGCAACATCTATGCGTACGTTCCAATCCCGAAAACTAAGAAGAATATCAACAGCTTCTCCTAACTGGCTCACACTTTCCCACTCCTTGACTTCGTAGCACTGATCTATGATCGCCAATATGTTAGGGAGATCATGCTCAATCTCGTGCAGCTTCTCCTGTTGTTCCATGCTGTGGTATTTCGTGGCACGCTTGAGGAAATGTGAAACCAGTCCGAGGCGCGCTTGCTTCTTCAGTTGAGAACGAGTGTTCAGTTTTCCTCCTGCAAATGCCCTCACCAGCGGATGCACACTATGCTGCTGCTGCTCCTCCAGCCCGCCACTCACCTCCACCAGCGACATCTCCACCAACTGCCCCAGCCCATCGTCCAGGTCCCAGGTGTGCACATCGCTGGCGGCTTCGATGGCTTCCTTGGAAGCAGAAGTAGCAAAGATGGGCATGACCATCAGGATGCGGCGAGCGTCCTCGGACAGCATCTCCCACGAGCGGCTGAACATGAACTCAAAGATGTCACCCCTGGCTCCGTAGAGGCTGTTCAGCACCGAGTCCAGCGACTGCCCCTTCTGCTTGATCTGCCCCACGGCCCACTTGATGGCCAGCGGCGCGCCGCCGGTGGCCTCGTACAACCGCAGGAGGATTTCGTCTCCAGCCCGCTGCACCGAC
>JBGVTF010000073.1:0-3644 GCA_041862415.1 Anaerolineae bacterium
GATGCGGCTGTCCGAAGCTGGCTCCCAGTTCTGGATGCGGACAGATGCCGCCTCGATTTGCTCGGGTAGGACCAGGAACACAGCAGGAGCCTCTTCATAAATGATCTCCTGGGCCTCATCGTAGATCATCTGCCGCTTGGCTGGATCGGCTGTGACCTCACCCATCCGGATTAGTTCGTTCACTCGCTCGTTGTCATAGCCCGAGTAGTTTCCCCTGCCGTAGGGCTGCCCCTCGACGTAGCCATGCCACTTGGCTTCAAAGTGTCCCACGGGGTCAAAGGCGGAGTCGCCCCAGCCGTCCAGGTAGGCCATACGTTCTGCGGTTAGCAGGCGAGGTCGGATGACCTGGCGCTCCCAGAGGCGAACAGTGACCTCGATGCCGACCGCCTGGAGCTGATCGGCCACCGCCTCAGCCAGCGGACGCCACATCTCCAAGGTGTCTAGGATGAAGGCGAAAGGCTGGCCGTCCTTGTCGAGGATGCTATCGCCGTCCGAATCCACCCAGCCGACTTCTGACAGAAGGTTCAGGGCCTTCTCTGGATCATAGGCATACGGCTCCAGCTCTTTGTTGACAAAGTTATTGAACGGTGACAGAGGCCCTGGCAAGACCACGGCCCGGCCGCCATAGATTTCGTCAACGATGCGTTGTTTGTCCACCACGTAGTTCAGCGCCTGGCGGACTCGCCCGTCATCGAAGGGTGACCGGTTGACATTCATATCCATCCATACAGGCCGGGTGCCTGGCGCTGTGCGCACCTGGGCGTCTGGGGCTTCAGCCAAAACCTCAACCAGGTCCAGGGGCACCGCCTGGATGATGTCCACCTCGCCGGCCCGCAGCGCCGCCGCCCGGGTCAAGGCGTCCGGGATCACGCGGAAGACGACGCGATCCACGCAAGCCGGCCCCACGGGGTGTAGATCGAGTGCACCCCCGTAGTAATCATCGAAGCGCTCCAGGATGATCTCTTGCAGGTCCGGCTCGGCAGACACGAACCTGAACGGTCCGGTGCCTATGGGATGCTCGATGAAGCCTTGTGTGCCGACCTCTTCAAGATAGTGCTTGGGCACAATCTGCTGGTGGACGAGCATCTGTAAGGCCGGCGGCCAGGGACCACTGAAATGCATCACTACGGTGTAGGCGTCAATCTTCTCAATGGACTCCAGGGGCGTGATGAGTCCCCTACGCAAGGAAGTATGAGGCTCCGGGTACTCAATTGCATTCTCCTGGATGATGCGCTCAAAGGTGAATACCACGTCATCGGCCGTCATTTCCGTGCCATCGTGGAACAGCACCCCCCTACGGAGCCTGACCTCCAGCGTCTGCTCGTCCAGCCAATTCATCTCCTCGGCCAACTCCAGGTGGACACCGCTGCGGGTGTCACGGGTCACTAGGCCGTCGAACATATTGCGGATCACAGTCTCGGATTGTCGCTCGCGGTGGTCGGTCGGGTCCAAGGAGGTGGGCGCTTCAACCAGGCCCACGACGATCGTTCGCTCCTCCGCCGTTGGCGAAGTGACCACAGGTGCCGGAATGTCTTCGGCGACTTTTGATGTTGGCTCGGCCTGAGCACAGGCGCCCAAGAGCAGGGCCAAGAACAAGAAGGTGACCGCCGCAGTCTTCTTATAGGTAAGCATACTTTTTCTCCAACTTCCACTTGCCGACTGCTTCTATCAAGTCAGCCAGGATATGGCAGTCACCCATCCTCCGCATACTCCTGTGCGTCCATCCAAACGACCGTAACTTCCGTCCCGCGCCCAATCTCGCTTTCGACCGTCAGCGTGGCGCCGATGGCCTCGGCGCGCTCGCGCATAATGCCCAGCCCCAGGCTCTCCGCCAAGATGCACTCTGGGTCAAAGCCGCGCCCGTCGTCGCTGACGTGCAAAGTCACCCGCCTTGATTGGCAGCGCAGGTTCACCGTCGCCTGGCTGGCCCCGGCGTGTTTAGCCACGTTGTTCAGCGCTTCCTGGGCAATGCGATATAGAGAGACTTTAACGTCAGGCGGCAGAGGGCGTTGCCCTTCCACTGTCAGGGCGACAGGCACCCGTGCCCGCCCGGTGATGGACTCGGCCAGTTGGCGCAGCAGGTCGCCCAGCTCTGCGTCGGCCAGAGCCGCCGGGCGCAGCTCCAGCAGCAAGGTGCGCATCTCGGCCAGCGCGCCTCGGGTCAACTCGCGCAACTCTTCCAGGCGATGCCGTCCCTCATCGGGGCTACGCTCCCATATCCGTGGTAGCACTTCGGCGATCAGGCTGGTTGAAAAGAGAGTTTGGGTGACAGCGTCGTGTAGATCCCGGGCCAGGCGGCTGCGCTCCTCTACAACGGCCAACTCCTGCGCCCGCTCGTAAAGCCGGGCGTTCTCGATGGCGATAGCCGCTTGGTGGGCCAGAGATTGGAGCACCGCCAGGTCACTCTCGTCGAAGGCGTTCGGGTAGTCACTCTGGACATGCAACACGCCGATGACTGCCTCTTTCGTCTTCAGGGGCACGGCCAACTCCGATCGAATCTCGCTGGCCTCGGGCAGGGAGTAGTATCGCGCTTCCTGGCTCACGTCGGGCACCAGCAACGGCTCGCCACTCTGGGCCACCCAGCCAGTGATCCCCTCCCGACCTACCTTGAGGCGCGGGGGCTGAAATCGTGGGATCTCCCAGACGCCTCCAGCCCCCGCCTTGAAGATCAGTTCATCCCCCTCGACCAGGGCAATGCCGACCAGGTAATATCCCAGGGTTTCCCTGATCAAGCGGGCTATCTCCCCCAGCAACTCATCGACGGCCAGGATAGAGGTCATGCGGCGTCCTACCTCGCTGATGACGCGGAACTGCTCGGCCCGTCGCTCCTCGGCCTCGAAGAGGCGTGCGTTCTCGATGGCCACTCCGATCTGCTGGCCGATGGACGTAAGCAACTCAATGTCCTGCTGAGAGAACTCTCGGTAGACACGGGTTATCACGAACAAGGAACCTAGAACCTTTCCACTCGAAACCAGGGGGAAGATAGCTGCAGAGTGGAAACCAGCCTCCCTGACCACCGAGCGCGTCAGTCGCGGATCCGTGGAGAGGTCCCCTACAACTAATGGTTCTCCGGTCTGGATCACACGACCTGAGAAGCCCTCTCTCATCTTAAGGTTGTCAATTTCGGCCACAAACTGCGCCCTGAGGCCTTTATGTGCCACGATGGTCAAAACCCCGGCGTCCTCTTGGAGAAGATAGATCCCGCCAGCCTCGATCCCTGTGACCTCGAGGGTCTTATCCAGGGCGTTGCTCAGGACTTCCTCCAAGTCCAGGGAGCGGCTCACGACGGCGGCAATGGCGTTGAGGGCTGCCAGTTCTCTGGTCCGGTCAGCTACCCTCTGCTCCAGGTACGCGTATGACTGCTGTAGTTGGGCCGACATCAGGTTGAACTGCCTGGACAGCTCTTCGATTTCGTCCCCCGTTCGGGCCGTGATGGTCTGGCCGAAATTGCCCCTGGCCACCTCTTGGGCAGCGTCTATGAGTTCCACGATGGGTCTCGTGATCCGCCTGACTCCAACAGTGACAACCAGGACCGGCAGGACTACCCCCAATGCCAGTAGCAGGAGCAGGAATTGCTGGTAGCCTCGACTGCCGCTGGTTAGTGTAGTCCAGCTCTCCTCGGTGATGAGACCCCAAGGTGTGCC
>JBGVTF010000074.1:0-6974 GCA_041862415.1 Anaerolineae bacterium
CAGCCCTGGAGTTGAAGGAGTTGTCGGATGGGATACAGGCAGTTGACCGCAATGCAGACCGCATCCTGGCCAGCGTCAAGATGCTGGAGATCAACGTCAGCGATGCGCTTGAGATATGGGAGTGATGCGTACAACGGAGGAGGGATTTGGAGGAACAGCGCTAATCTCCAACTGCGCTCAGAACAGGCCTGAGCGCGTTTCCAGGATGCCAGTCTGTTGTAATCGCCGGTGGGCTGGCATTCCTACACTAACTAATGTATGGAGGTATGACAATGGCTAACGAATACAAGATGTACATCGGCGGTGCGTGGGTGGATGCGAAAGGCGGCGAGACTTTCGCCGACTATAATCCAGCCACGGGAGAACTTTGGGCTCAGATCCCTAAGGGAGAGCGGGCCGACGCCAAGGTGGCTGTAGATGCGGCGCACAATGCGCGGACAGCTTGGGCCGATACGCCTCACCCTCAGCGAGCAGCCTACTTTCTGAAAGTCGAAGGGCTACGAGCTACTCACCCATCGGTCGCTGGCTTTAGCTTTTGGCAGCAGGTCTACGACCGTCCTTGTTGCATAAAGTTCCCTGGTATTCTGAACTATACCCCCAGAGGCGCACGGCGCACGGCTTGACAGACTTTGTAAACTATGTTATAATGTATCGTAGTATGATACAACGTATCACAATACGAGACGCACCAGCACTCACCAATGAAGCAAGTTGCCAAGACTGAGCTATTGGGAGTTTACGAACAATCCAAAGTCCATGTCAAAGGGAGAATCAAGATGCCAGAGCAGTATGACTTGGTCGAAGCCGCGATGAAGATAATTCAAGAGCGCCGTAGTATCCGTCAGTACACTGACGAGCCGGTATCGGAGGAACACCTCGAGATGATACTGGAGGCTGCGCGCCAAGCACCTTCTGGTGAGAACGCACAGCCGTGGCGGTTCATTATTGTCAATGATCCAGCCACGCGCAAGCAGCTTGGTGCTATTGCTGGTGGGGGCAGCGGTCGTAGGTTCACCGCCGAGTTCGTCACACAGAAGATGCAAGAGCGTTTTTCGAGTCTTCAGGACGAGGCGAAGAAAAAAGCGATCTTTGAGAAACTGACATCAGGGCGAGTGTCCGCTTTCCTCGCCGATGCGCCAGTCAACATTGTTGTTTGCGGTAGGAAGAATGTGTGGGATCTACCCTACGACACTTCGGCAGCAATAGAGAACATTTTGCTGATCGTGACGGCGCTGGGGCTGGGTGCCTGCTGGGTGATCGCTCCTTGTATTGACATCCGCGATGAAGAACGCTTGAAGGACCTGCTCGGTGTGCCAGAGGGGATCAAGGTAATCAGCATCATTGCTGTCGGTCACCCCACTCGCCCCCACCGGCCTCGTCCTCGTATCCCATTGAACGAATTGGTTTACTCCGAGAGGTGGGACTCCCCATACTATAAGGAGGAGGCATGAGCAGCCACGACGTCCCTTTGGACTATGTAAATAGCATTGTCTATGACCTCCAGAAGGCCTTCTGGGATGAACGCGGCAGGGGGGCGCGCTTTCGAGTCACGATCGTGGGGCGTGACTACTTCATGGGCAAGTGCTTGCCCAGGATCAAGACTCCGGACGTGGAAACGATTATTGGGACCATCGAGCAGATCCTGGAAGAAGAGGGGCTCGTTGCAAGTATCTCTCACGAGGTAGAAGGCCGGCTGCTGCGCCTCAAAGTGCAGGGGTGCTTGCACGAGAGTGTGGAGCAGAGGCTTGTTGCCAAGGGGGTGGAGCCCTTCACCTGCATACCCGCCAACTTGGTGGTGCTGGCGATTGAAGAGACTCTGGATCGCCCTGTTGAACTGGCGGGAATCAAGATCGAGGATGGGGCGTGTCACCTGCTGCTCGTTCTCTTTGAGTCGCGGCCGACGTTTGACTGATTGGAGACGGACATGGCAAAAACCACAACACTCGCTGAAGCAGTCGCATCTATTCCCTCGGGATCGCAAGTGGCTCTCTCGGGGTTCGCAATCTCTCGGTGCGCTATGGCTTTCGCTCACGAGGTAATCCGTCAAGGAATCAAAGGGCTGACGGTTTCGCAATGCGTTTGCGCTATGGATGCGGACATACTGGTTGGGGGGGGGAGCGTGGAACGCATCGTGTACGGTGGTGGCTCACGCGGTCGTTTTGGTCAGCACCACTGTGTGAATCGGGGCATCGAGGGAGGGACACTGATCGCGGAAGAGTATAGCAGCCTCTCGATGGCCTTCCGCCACCTGGCAGGCTCTCTCGGCTTGCCATTCATTCCGATACGCTCCCTGCGTGGGTCCGATATCCTCAATCGGTTGCAGGAGGTAGCGCCGTCGGAATTCAGTTACGTGGACGACCCCTTTACCGGAGACAATTGGCTGGTGCTGAAGCCACTTGTGCCCGACGTCGCGGTTGTGCAGGTGCAGGTCGCAGACGAGGAAGGGAATGCCTGGATTCTAGGCCCTCGGTGGGACAACGAGGAGCAAGTGAAGGCGAGCAAGCGAGCAATAGTTATCACAGAGCGCCTTGTACCCACCGACGTGATTCGCCGCGAGCCAGAGCGAACAGTGATTCCAGGGTTCAGGGTCTCCCACGTGGTGCACCTGCCTTTCGCCGCTCATCCCACTTCCGTATACCACGTTTACGATCACGATGCAGACCATATCAGACAATACGCAGATGACTCCAAGACGGCAGAGGGATTCCAAAAGTACCTGGACAAGTATGTGTACGGCGTCAAGGACCACTGGGATTACTTGGAGTTGGTCGGTGGTATGAAGCATCTGAATGACCTGACGGCCGATCCGATTCTGGGCTATTGACGTGCGAGGAGAGGAACAATGACAGCAGATCTTGAGTACACTCCCTTTGAGTTGATGGCAGTGGCAGGCGCTCGTGAATTAAAAGATGGCGAGGTTGTGGCTGTGGGGCTTGGCCTGCCGATGATTGCAGCATTCCTTGCCAAGCGCACCCATGCGCCGAACATCACGATCCTTTTTGAGCTAGGTGTGGTCGATCCAGAGCCCATTCATACGGGGGTCGGCCTCGCCGATCCTCGAGTCTGGTATCGTGCCAAGATCCTGAGCAGTTTTGTAGACCTGTTGGGCACGGTATTGTACAAGGGCTTGGTGGATGTGGGGTTCCTGGGCGGTCTTGAAACGGATGCGTACGGCAACCTGAATACGACGCTGCTGGGCGACCCCCAGGGCAAGTTTCGCCATTTCACCGGTAGCGGCGGCGCCAACGACCTCGCGTCGTGTGCCCGCCGTACGATCATTATCATTCGCCACGAGGCACGGAAGCTCAACGAGGCTGTGTCCTTTGTAACGAGCCCTGGGTATCTGCGAGGAGACGGGGATCGTGAGGCTGCAGGGCTTTGGGGTGGGCCCAGCCGTGTGATCACAGACAAGGCGGTCTTTGACTTTGATCCCGAGAGCAAACGCATGAGACTGGTGTCGATCCACCCTTGCGCCACGCTCGAGGATGTTCTGGCGAACCTGGCCTTCCAACCGGTTGTGCCAAGCGATCTGCCCGCCACCGAACCGCCGACGGCAGAGCAGGTTCGGCTGATTCGCGAAGAGATCGATCCAGAAGGAATGTATGCTGGATAGTTAGCGAGAAGCGTTTTCACACGTCACTTTAGAGAACGGAACGATGCCTTATATAGTCACCGATGAGTGTATCCTGTGTGGGGCATGTGTGGTTGGATGCCCAAGTGGCGCTGTCGAGGAAGGCGAGACCAAGTGTCAGATCAATGTAGATCTCTGCATAGAGTGTGGCACATGTGAGGAGAACTGTCCGTCCGGTGCCATCATCTTCGTGGAGCAAGAGGAACCGGTATCATCGCGGACCGCATTCTGACCAGCATCAAGATGCTGAAGATCAATGTCAGCAATGTCATTGAAACATGGGAATAGTGGAGGAAGAGTATGCCTTTCTTGAAGATCGAAGGGCTCTGCAAGTCCTTTGGGGGCTTGATGGCAGTTCATAACCTGGAATTCGAGGTCGAGGAGGGAGAGATCATCGGCCTCATCGGCCCCAACGGTTCAGGGAAGACCACTACTTTGAACCTGATCACCGGATTCCTAAAACCCGATTCTGGCACTATAACGTTTAGGGGAGAGAACGTAACGGGCCTTCCACGCTGTCGGGCGTGCCAAAAGGGCATAGCTAGAACCTTCCAGTTGATTAAACCTTTTCTCCACTTCACAGCCTTACAAAATGTGATGGTGGGCAGGGTGTACGGCCGGCAGCCGACCAAGAGCCTCAAGGTGGCTGCAGAGGAATCGAGAGAGATCCTCGAACGGGTGGGCCTTTTGGCCAAAGCGGAGGTTTTGGCTAAGGACCTCACCCTGATGGAGCGCAAAAGGCTAGAGTTAGCAAGAGCTCTGGCAGCAAAGCCCCAACTACTTCTTTTGGATGAGCTTATGGCTGGCCTGAACCCTGGGGAGGCTCAGGCTGCTATGCAGTTGATCGAGCAGATACGGGATTTGAGGATAACGATTGTGGTGGTGGAACACATCGTGAAAGCGATTTTAGGGCTCTCTGATCGCATCGTTGTATTAAACATGGGGGAAAAGATAGCAGAAGGCCCCCCCCAGGAGATCGTTCATAACCCCCAAGTCATAGAAGTTTATTTAGGTCAGGCACATCATGCTTAAAGTAGAAGAAATAGACGCCTACTATGGAGACCTCCAGGCCCTTTGGGGCATCTCTATGCAGGTAAATGAGGGAGAGCTTGTGGTGCTCATTGGCCCTAACGGCGCGGGAAAAACTACCACCTTGAGAGTCATAACCGGGTTACTTAAACCCGCCTCAGGTAGCATCCGCTTCCACGGTCACCACTTGGGTAAGGAATCGGCCCACAAGATAGTGGAGTTGGGCATCTCCCAGGTACCCGAGGGCGGAAGGATATTTACTGGAATGAATGTCCTTGAGAACCTGGAGCTGGGGGCCTTCACCGCTAAGGCCAGGAAGGTCAAAGACTCAAGTTTGCAGTGGGTGTACGAAATCTTCCCCCGCCTTGAGGAAAGGAAGAACCAGCGGGCGGGGACCCTGAGCGGTGGTGAGCGACAGATGCTGGCCATCGCCAGGGCCTTGATGTCCAAACCCAGGCTTTTGCTGCTAGACGAACCCTCTTTTGGTCTGGCGCCTTTGCTGGTCGAACATATTTTTGAGGTGATCAGAGAGATAAACGGGCATGGGGTTACCGTCCTTCTGGTAGAGCAAAACGTCCGGGCGGCTTTGGAACTGGCGCACAGGGCTTATGTGATCGAGAACGGCCGGATTGTGGGACAGGGGAGCGGTGATGATCTCTTATCCTTCGAGTCGGTGAGAAGCGCGTACCTGGGATAGAATAGAAAGTGAGGTTTCTATGCTCGGACCTATGGCTCAAAATCTGGTCTTTGGGATTCTGGTGGGTGCCTTATACGGATTGGCGGCGGTGGGCCTTTCCTTAGTCTTCGGGGTCACAAAGTTCCTCAACGTAGCCCACGGCGAGCTTTTGATGTTTGGCGGCTACGCCAGCTTTTGGGTCTTTACCCTTTTGGGCGTGGACCCCTTTCTCTCCCTCCCTTTGACCATCATCTTCCTTCTCTTAATTGGGGTAGTCCTTTACCAAGTACTCTTCGTCCGCATGGTTAAGCTCACTGAGGAGATCAAGATAAAGAACACCCTCCTCATCGGATTCGGACTATCCCTGGTTCTGCAGAACCTGGCTCTCCGCCTTTGGACCGCCGATGACAGGAGCATCACTACCTCCTATTCTGGGCAGGCGCTCACATTCCTTGGGGTGCGCTTTCCCATCGTGCGTGTGGCGAGCCTGGGTATCGCTTTCGTTTCCCTCCTCGCCCTTCACCTATTCCTTCGGAGGACCTACACGGGCAAAGCCATCCGGGCCACCGTAGAAGACTGGGAGGCTGCCACCCTGATGGGGATTGATATTCACAAGGTCTACCTCCTGTCTTTTGTGTTGGGATCCGCTCTGGCAGGGGTGGCAGGGGCCTTGGTGAGCGTTGGCTATTCCATAGAGCCGGCTATGGGATTGCATTGGACCCTCAAAGGCCTCATTGTGATGGTCCTGGGTGGGTTGGGGAGCATCATGGGAACCTTTGTCGGGGGCCTCGTCTTGGGGGTTACAGAGTCAGCCACCTCCTTTCTCATACCCCGCGGCGGCATTTACCGAGAGGTAGTCGGCCTCTTCCTTTTCATCCTGGTTTTGATTTTTAGGCCTCAGGGCTTATTCGGTACAAAAGAGGGGTAACCAAGTGAGCAGAAAACAAGTCATCCTCATCGCCCTTCTCATCCTGATCTTGGCCTTCCTCGCCTTTCTCCCTGTGGTGACAAAGAAAGATAGTACCATCAACCTTTCGATTTTGATCCTCCTTTTCATTACCCTGGCCTCAAGTTGGAACATCGTGGGAGGCTATACCGGGCAGGCCAACCTGGGCCATGCTGCTTTCTTTGGCCTGGGGACCCTGGCCACCCGCCTCCTCTGGATGTCGGGACGACCCTTCTTCCCTAGCCTTCTGGCGGGGGGCGTCGTGGCTGTGGCCTTTGCCCTGCTCATTGGAATTCCCGCCTTCAAACTCAGAGGTGCGTATTTCGCGATCGGTACGCTGGCGCTAGCGCAGATACTCAACGTCACCGTCGGGAACGTGCTCCCTGTGATCTCCGCTCTCCCTGGTCAATATCTCGCCACCTATCAGCTTGTCCCCCGATATTATCTCTTCCTGGTCTTGGCTCTTCTCACCACAGGGACAGCTTACGTTCTGGTCAATTCAAGGCTGGGACTGGGGATGATGGCCGTTCGAGAAGAAGAAGAAGCTGCGGAATCGCTGGGAATCAGTGCTCTGCAACACAAACTTTTGGCTCTGGGCATGAGTGCCTTCTTTGCTGGCCTGGCCGGAGGAGCCTTCGCATACTATCACGTCAGCTACTACTATCAGTTTCCATTCGGCCCTCTGTGGACCT
>JBGVTF010000075.1:0-13334 GCA_041862415.1 Anaerolineae bacterium
GACTTTGATCTCATCCAGGCCCTGGCGCCCGATCTGATCATCCTCGACGAGGCCCAGCGCATCAAGAACTGGCGGGCCAAGACCACCCAACTCATCAAGAACCTGACCTCGGAATACGCCTACGTGCTGACCGGCACGCCGCTGGAGAACAAGCTGGACGAACTCTACTCCATCGTCCAATTCCTCGATCGGCGGCTGCTGGGCCCGGCCTGGCAGTTCATAGCCGAGCACGTCATCCGCGACGAGTGGGGGGCCATTGTCGGCTACCGTGGCCTGGACAAGGTCAAGCGCAAGATCGCTCCTATCTTTCTGCGGCGGCGCAAAGACCAAGTGCTACACGATCTGCCGGAGCGCATTGACAGCACCTATTACCTGGAACTGGAGCCTGCCCAGCACCGGCTTTACGTCCCCCGCGAGGCCGAGTTGCGCAGCATGTTCAACGTCCCCAGGGAGGACTGGAGGCCGGAAATGATGGGTCGTCTTCTGCAACTGATCACCGAGATGCGGGAAATCTGTGACGCGGCCGAGTTGGTCGGCGATGGGGTAAGGGGCTCCAGCAAGATGGCTGAACTGCCAGCCATCATCGAGGACTGGGTGATGGATGGGGGACACAAAGCCATCGTCTTCACGCAGTGGGAGCGGGTGACCCGTTTGGTGGAAGGGGCGCTGGGAGGCTTGCCTGTGGGGATGGTCCGTTTGCATGGTGGCTTGCGGCTCAACGAGCGACAGCGCATCATTGACCGCTTTCATCAGGACCCCGATTGTCGGGTGTTCATCTCCACCGACGCCGGGGGCCTGGGACTGAACCTGCAAGCGGCCGACATGGTCATCAACGTTGACCTGCCCTGGAACCCGGCCAAGCTGGAGCAACGCATTGGGCGGGCTCATCGCATCGGCCAGAAAAAGGCCGTCAACGTCATCAACCTGGTGGTGGAGAACACCATCGAAGAGCGGGTGCTGGAGATCATCTACCAGAAGCAGCAACTGTTCGCGGCCATGTTCGACACCGATATTGACGAAATCAACCTGGCAGCCCGCAGCCGGGTGGAGGAGATGCGTGAGTTGGTGCGACGGTTATTGGAAGTCTGACGGGCCTGAAACCGGTAGACCTGCTACCGGTCAGTCAATTGATCTTGTTCGATGATGAGGCCGGGAATTCAGTCCGCGCCTGGATGTTCGCTAACAGGGTACGCATCACTGTAAGATGTGAAGGCAGTTTGCGGTAGATCGCCTCAGCCACGGCCTCGATGTAAGTGTGAGAAGTCAGGTTGCGATCATCGGTCATCACCAAGCATGTCTCGGTCTCTTCCACAGAAAGCAACCCCACCTGGAGCGCCTCTCGAAAACATCGCTTGGGCGAATTGCAGAGGATCCCTTCATGCTGTGCCAAATAGGCCTTCAGCAGCTTCCACAGGCTCTCAAACGAATACTCAAAACGCTGAATGGAGGCATCACGCACGATTACGCTGAACGGCATATTCACGGCCTCATCCAGCGTGGCCAAGGCTCGCTGGCAAGAACGCAGCCTCTCCTTCAGTTTTTCCATAGAAGAACGCCTTCTGCTTGTACCTGGTGGCCAAACGCTGCCGGCGCAGCACGCAGATCAACAAGATCTACTGTGAACGGGATATTGGAAAGGTCCAGCATCTCCCTGGTCAGGCTCAATTCTCTGCTTATATCCTCAGCGGCTAGAACAGCGATGTCAAAGTCGGAGACGGCCGTATGCGTGCCCGCAGACCTGGAACCGAACAGGTATATCGTACATTCCTTGTCTCTGAACACGCTGGTCAGTATAGCTTTGATCTGAGACAGGTACCGATGCTGGATTGATTCCGTTTGTGGATCGGTAGCACGCATCTGCTCGTCCTCATTGCCTCGCAGGCATAAACGGATGCAGGGGATTCCAGCCAGGGATTCGCTCAGGGAGATGAGGGGAGGGTAAAATCCTGGCCAACGATGAGGCGGATGTCTACCTCACTCTTCAGGTTGGGGCTGCGGCGGATGTTCTCTGGGGTCACCTTGAACAGCACGGCCAGGCTCTGGATGGTGTACTCCTTGCCCGTATAATCTATAATGATGGATTGGGTGTAGTCGAAGCGGTCAGCATCGCTGAATTCCACCACGTGATAGCCCTGTTCCTTGAGGAAGGCGGCCGTCTGGGCGGCCAGATTGCCGGTGGGGGTCCCGTTTTGGACCACTATCTTGGCTCCCTCCTGCGCCAGACGGTTTGTCTGTTCGACCTGTACCACTTGGGGTTGGGGGGGAGGGGGCGGCGTCGGCGAAGTGAAAAGCTCTTCTACCGCGGGCCGGATCTTCTCCCGGATAGGCAGCAGCACCCAAGCACCAGTGGGGGTGACGTGCTCGACGGTCATGTTGTAGTCAATGACCACGGACCTGAGGCTCTCCCGCTCAATCTCGCCAGCCCACCGAGCCAGAGTGATGATATTACCCGGCTGTAAACTCGTCTGCACGGTGTCGGCCAGCGTCACTATCAACTCGGGGACGCGAGGGATTAGATTGAGGCGTAAAGCCTGTTCCCGCACGGCCAGAATGATCTGCATCTGGCGGTGAGAGCGATCAAAGTCACTGGTACTTTTGCGCGAGCGAGCGTATTCCAGAGCAGCCTTGCCATCCATGTGCTGCAAGCCCGCTTCAAAATGGATAGTCCTGACGCGATTGGGATTATCAGGTGAAGGATCGGGGTACTGCTCATCGTGGAGGGTGCGCTCTACATTGACGTCAATGCCGCCGATGGTGTCTATGATCTTCTCGAAGCCATCAAAGTCTACGAGAACATAGTAGTGGACCGGCACTCCAAAATTGTACTCCACCGTCTTCATGGCCAGAGCTGGCCCTCCGCCAGGATATTTGTCGCGGTCGCCTATAAAGTTGGCGGAGTTGATGCGGTTCTCGTCGTAACCTGGTACGGGCACCCACAAATCGCGAGGGATGGAAAGCATACCGGCCGTCTTGCCCTGCGGGTCAATAGTCCCCAGGATCATGGTGTCGGTGCGCCAAGGGCCGTGCTCGCCTTCCCGTTTGTCAGTACCCAGGAGGAGGATGTTCACCCGCTCCTTTTCCTCCCAGACGGGCAGGTCTTCCCGGGTCACCACTTCCTCGCCGCTACCTTCACGACCGCCGGAGATGTCGGGGATAGGCAGATGCAGGTTAGGCAAGGAAGGAATTTGAGCGTGGGCTACAATGTCCTTCACGGTAAAGTAGAACAGGGAGCCAGAATACACTCCTCCGGCCAGGAAGAGCACGAAAATAAAACTGAGGAAAAGCCTGAGCCAGATATAGGGACCTCGTCTTCTTGTCCTTGGACTTTTCATAGCTTATTTCACCTTCGCCTCAAAGTTGTACCGTAGTATCGTTTTGGGTATACCGCAGAAGTGTGGGTGGCACGTAAGGCAAGATGCCATCTTGCCCTACAGACTTGCATCTGTAGCATGTCAGCTCGCAGTGCATTCACACCCGCGTTGTCATTATATCACACTTGGTTCACTGGTGCAAAACGAGTCAGGAAGCTGGCCTCGAGTCCTCATTGTCCGCCTGGCTCACCTTCCCCCTCTCCCTCTGGAATGTTTGCCATGTAGAGGGTGTTCCCACTGAGAATGTAGAACTTGCTCCCTATCTCATCAGCGTGGAGGCTCTTCAACTGATCGAAGACACCGGCCTCGGCGGCCTTGAATTGGCGGATGAATTGCCCCTCCTTGCTGAACTGGACGATGCGCCCGTTACCCGTATCGGCCACGTAGAGGAACTTGGTCTCCTCATCGGGGCTGGTGAAGATGGCTGTCGGGCCGCGCAAGGGCTTGTCGAGTTCGGTCTGCTCAAAAGGTGCCAGTTCACCCCCCATGAACTTGAGAATTCTGCCGTCAGCGTAGAGTAAATAGATGTAGCCATCAATGGCCATATTCACTACTCCGGCCAGGTCTACGTCCACCTGAAACCAGGTTTCCGGTGGGTTGGAGTAGCCGCCATCAGCCGTGGGCAGATATTTGAATATCTGATTTGATTGAGAATCCAACAAATAGAAATTGCCGAAGTAGCTCCCCATCAGTTGGGGGTAGCGCCATTTGTCCTTGTCGCCCACGGGCAAGACCGTCAGGCCAAAGATGGGATCGTACTCGAGAAGGGAACCCCCACTCTCCAGAACCAGGAGGTTGCTCGTCTGCCGTCCGCCGCCAATGGGCATCCAAACCATATCTACCAGATCACTCACCACGATGTCCCCCCGTTGATCTCCCTTGCGCAGGAGGACAGGGTCAACGTCCAGATCTTGCAAGCCGTCCCCAATCTCATTGAGGAGATACTTGTATACCCGATTGGTTCCTTTGTCCAGGACGTAAATGTCAATGCCACTAACGAGGACCCGGCTGGGGTTGCTGCCAGGGTCATCGTACTTCTGCAGGGCCCCGATCCAATACAGTTTGACTACGTTGTTGATCTTGTCCAGGGCAGCCTGCATCTCCCCTTGCAAGCCGCCGACAACGGGGTCCTCCGGCTTCAGCGTCTGGGCTTCGGCGAGGAACCCTTGAGCTTCGTGAAAGAGCTTTCTAGCGGTGGGCTTGTCAGAGGCGCTCAATGCCAGTGCATGCCTGGCTTCGGCCTGTTCCACCAACTCGGCGAAACGGGCCTTTCTGGCCTCGCCCCATTGCCAATATACGACTCCAACGAAGAGAGCCACGATGAGGGGTATGGCAATGGCCAGAGCTACCATAACCCTGTTGCCTTTCGCCTCGGCTGCTGCACGCGGGCGGCGGGCCTGGGCAACGCGCCTGGCCGGGACCTGTTCCGGGGTCTCTGCCCCCGGCAAGATGCGCTTGAAGAGAGTGGTGGCTCCACCTCCCAGGATGGCCAAGCCACCTATCAGTCCTCCTCCCAGACCCCGCAAGAAGCCAACCAGATCAAAACGGGATGTCAGGGTCTCTTTCATCGCTGTCACACGCTCCAAAGCTGGTGGGCCAGTTGGCCGGCGTTCTCGTCCAGGCCGAACTCGCTCGGCGAAACTCTCGACCTCCACCACAGGCTCCCTTTCCTCTTCCAGGATTTCTGCCTCCGCTTCCTCCGTCACGGCTAGAATCTCGATCACCAGGACCGAGCAGTCACGCCCACTGGCTAGGCGCTGCAGATAGGCCAGAGCCGTGTCCACCTCCTGATAGACCACCGCCTTGGCTATTCTGTCCTGCCCGGCTATCTGCGCCAGGGCAGTCTCCGCCAGGACGATGGTGTCTCCGGGTTGCACCCAACAATGAAAGAGGTCTATACCCACATCTCGCCGGACACCTAAGGGGACGACGTATCCTTCATCAACCTGCTGAACCAGTGGCAAGTCCAGCCAGGGAGAGGTTTCGGGATAGCGAGCCAATTCCCCCTTGTGGGCAGCGTAGACCAGGGCTGGCCCTGCCTGGCCGATGTAGGCGTCGTTCTCCCTGATAGCGACACAACTGACTCCGCCGATCATTCTCTCCGCAGTGATCCGGTCACGGTTCTCCCGAAAAAGTTGGGCATTGGCGGCTTTGATGGCCTGACGTAACCCGGTGGTAATGCCACCCGGTGCACGGAAGTACTCTTTGTTAATGGTCTCCAACAAAAGTCGGCATAGTTGATCGCGCTCCATGCCCTCGCCTGCCACTTCTACGATGGCGTAGAGGTTGCCCTTCCCCCGTCCCAGAGGGATAAGGGGGCTGGGTTCTATCGCCAGTACGTTTTCGGCCCTTTCTCGCGCCACGCCGTCCACGATGCTCAAGTGACCGATCGCAGTTTTCAACCTGATGCTCATAGTCGCCACCCCCATTCTCACGTCAATGCCATGATGGCCCAGTGTGGCCTTTGCCAGATAGTGCTCCCTCTCAATTATACACCAAATCACACGCGGTGTAAATATCAAGACCGGACAGGTTTAGTGATTCATGGCTGTTTGCTACTAATTTGCCCTTAATGTGCTCCATTATCTCACGCAAGCTTGCCAAAACTTGTTCATGTCTGGCTTTTTCAGCACGGCTGATGCCTCATTGATGAACTCAGCGCCTGATAATAACCGGCGTTCCGATTTCGGCCCAATCGTAAATGGTCTGGGCAGCCTCGGTACTCAGGATGACGCAGCCGTAGGAGACCCGCTGGCCCAGGTAGCCGTCCCACAGCTTCTGGCCGTTGGAGAGGATAGGCAAGGCGTGGATGCCGTTCTCCAACGTGCCAGACCAATAGATGCCTAACCAATAGGGCATCTTGAGATTCCAGGTGCTAGCATAGGCCATGGGTATCTTGTCCAAAACCTGATAGCTGCCAGGCGCGGTGTCCCGACCCGGCTCTCCCGTGGAGCAGACAAAGCTGTAGACCAGGGTGCCACCCTCGTAGGCGTAGAAGTGCTGTTCAGAGATGTCCACCTCGATGCGCTTGTTGGGTATAGGCCGGGGGGTGGGCGTGGGCGGGGTCAGCAAGAACGTGACCTCGGCCAGCTTGATTTTGGCATCCTCCCCATCGCTCATAACTTCCAGGGCCCGTTGGTATTCTCCCTGAGCTGCCGTCAGTTGGCCCTGCCCCTGCATGGCCAGCCCTCGGTTGAGATGGGCGCTGTAGAGCCAGGAACTGACCTCTTTGTAGTTCGGGTCCATGTTGTGAACGGCTGTTAATTCTTCCACGGCCCGGTCCCAATCGGCCTCGCGATAGCTCCTCATGCCTGCCAGGTAACCGGCAGCCGCCTGCCGCTGGCTCTGGGCTGTCGAGTCGTCGGGCCGGATGGCCAGGGCCCGCTCGAAATGAACGATGGCTTCTTCCAGTTGGTTGGCCTCCACCAGTTTCAGACCCCTCAGCAGGTGGGCGGTGAAGAACTCTTGTTGCAGGCTCTCATGGTCGGGGTCCACGGCTTGAATTTGCTCCAGAACTTCCAGAGCTCGCTGCCAGTCCTCGGCCTGCCAGGCCTGATCCAATTCGGGGCGGAGCCCGGCTATCCGTTCTCCCTGGGTCGGTGTGGCTGTAGGGGACGGTGTAGCCGTAGGGTTCATTGTTAGCGTTGATGCAGCGGAGACCATGCGCCAGGCCTCGGCGCCGACGGTGGTAAACAATGTCAGGCCCACCAGACCCAGCAGCAGGGTGGCGATCAGCAATCCCACGGCCCGGCGGAAAGAAACCCATTTCGAGATGGAGGCGGCCTGTCTGGGAACGGGGGGCGAGACAGCTTCCTGGGTAGCAGAAGGGGTTGTCGCCACCGTGGGGGAGACGACACCGTCAGTGGGATAGAACGATGAAGCTCTGCTTTCCTCCACCAGTTTCGCGCGCGCCCAACGGATGGCGGCCTTGGCGTGCTCGTTCCTGGGGTTGATGGTCAGGGCATGGGCCAGACAGGCCAGGGTCTCCTGAGGGTCGTCGGCTACACCGGCCAGCCAGAGCCAGGCCTCCTCGTTCTTAGGGTCGTGAGCTGTCACCCGCCGCAGATGGGCTCGAGCCTCCTGGAGCCGACCCGCCCGGGCCGCTGCCACACCAGCCTGAAACCACTCCTTCAGGCGTCCTTCCCGGGCTTTGTATTCTGCTGACGTTTGGCCTTCACTTTTTGGGCCACCGATTGGCATCTCAGCACTTTCTCTAGACATTATGGTTACCTGTTATGTCTATTATAGCACATTTTCTCCTTTAGGGCAACGAAAGAGGCCGAGGCTATTAAACGCCTCGGCCTGTCATTTCATCACATGTGATTACCCTATCTGATAGGCTCTTCAAAGCGCCACATGTAAACATGTAAAGAGGAAAGAATAGCCTCCGCTCCCGCCGGATTTGCAATCCGGCAGTCCGGCGGCTGGATTACAAGTCCAGCCAGAGAAAACCAGGGACTTTTTTGCGAGCCCCAGTCGGTTGATAGGTTTCGGGACTTGTCAAGAGAGTTTGACCTCAGTCAATGGTGATGGTATAATGAACTTCACGGAGGTGCTGGTTGCTGTCCAAGGGATTGATTCTGGCCTCGGCTTCGCCGCGTCGGCAACAGCTTTTTTCGCTGCTGAGGGTGCCTTTCACCTCGCTGACGGCGGATGTGGAGGAGAATCGCGGCTACGGAGAGAAGCCGGAAGAGATGGTCTGCCGCCTGAGCCTGGCCAAGGCAGAGGCGCTGGCTGACGACCACCCTGAAAGGCTCATTGTCGCTGCTGACACCATCGTCGTTTTGGACGGCCGGGTGCTGGTTAAACCAGCCGACACCGATGAGGCAGCAGCCATGTTACGAAGGCTGCGGGGCCGAGAGCACCTGGTCTTCAGCGGGCTCACTGCCCTCAGCCCCTCCACAGCGCAGCAGGCCACGGAGTTGGCCCAGACGACGGTTTGGATGAGGCCCTACAGCGACGAGGAAATCGCCCGCTATGTGGCCTCGGGCGACCCGCTGGATAAGGCTGGAGCCTACGCCATTCAGCATCAAGAGTTTAATCCTGTGGCTTACATCCAGGGCTGCTACGCCAGTGTCATGGGGTTGCCCCTCTGCCACCTGAGGCGGGCTTTAAGTCTGCTGGGGCTGGCTCTGCCGGTGGATGTACCCCGCATTTGCCAGGACTTTACCGGCCATCGTTGCTCCACAGCGGGAGGAATTCTGGAGGCGGTCATATACCCGTAATTCAACCTGGAGGACACTGCCAGCAACTACATTTTGGAGGTACAATGACTAAAGAATGTAACCAACAAACCAACTTGGACCAATGCACCTGCACCTACGAGCCATGCTCGCGCAAGGGCATCTGCTGTGACTGCGTCAGATATCATCTGCGGCACAACGAACTGCCGGGCTGCGTCTTCCCGCCAGAGGTGGAGCGCACTTACGACCGCTCTTTCAAGCGTTTCGTGATGACGTATAGCCGGTAGGGGAAGAGCTTGGGGGAGGAGTGAGCGATGAGAAAAGCTTTGCTGGCCCTGGCAGTCATGATCATGTTCCTCATGGCCTGCGAGGTGACCCCGCCTCATCCCACTTCTCCCCCTGTCCCGCCATCATCGCCAACATCACCGCCAGCGCTGGCCCGGCGCATCTTGCCTTCCAGCGCCCAGGTCACTATCGACGTGACCATCGAAGTGAAACTCGGTGAGGACAACCTGCCGGTGAAGGTGGTCATCACCGAAATCTTCACTCCCTGGGAGGTGGTGTCCATTTTCGGGTCGCCACCGCCGATCCGCATCGAGGCTGACAGGCTGGTCTGGGAGCTGATTGGCCCCGACCTGGCTGACACGAGACTGACCTATGTGGTCAAGCCCCCGTGCCAGACCTCAGAAGAGGCCATGCGTTTCTCGGCCAGCGGCGAGGTGGCCTACACTGACGCGGCGGGCGTGACCGTGGTGCAGCCCATCGCTGGCCCCAGCTCTCTTTCTGTTGTACCTTCCATTTGCCCGCCTACGGTCCCCCCGCGTACGGCAACTCCTACTTCTCTTCCACCTACCTGGACCCCAACTTCCACCCCAACGGCCACGCCTACACTGACTCCTCTACCGACGGGCACCGTCACGCCAACGCCAACAACGGGCCCGACGGCCACCGCCACCCCTACGGCCTCACCCACCGCCACCCCCCGACCGACGGTGGACCTGGGGATCTCCGTACCAGCGGGGTTCCGGGTGGACTTGTATGCGGAGGGGCTGAGCAATCCGACCTCTCTGGCCTTCGGCCCTGACGGCCGTCTGTACGTGAGCCAGTCGAATGGACGCATCCTGGCAGTCACGGATGCCGATGGCGATGGCCTGGGCGACCGGGTGGATGTATTTGCCGAAGGATTCCTCTCTCCTCTGGGGTTGGCCTGGCGAGGGAATGACCTGTATGTCGGCAGCCGGCGTGTGGTCAGCATAGTGCGCGACACCAACGGCGACGGGCGGGCCGATGCCCACTATGACATCATTACTGATCTACCGGCTGGTCGCCACCAGACCAACGGGTTAGCATTTGGTCTCGACGGCCGGCTCTATATCGGGCAGGGTTCCACTGATGACCACGGTGAGGATGGGATCGAACGTCTAGAAGCCAGCATCCTGCGGGCGAACCACGATGGCACGGACCTCGTCGTCTATGCCAGCGGCCTGCGCAATCCATACGACCTGGCCTTCCACCCCGTGACGGGCGAGCTCTTCGCCACCGACAATGGGCGCGACACTCCGGCCACAGGCGTCTCCGACGAGTTGAACGTCATCGTCGAAGGCGGACGCTATGGCTGGCCTGGTTGTTGGGACGTCGGCGAGGGAACCCGTTGCGAGGGGACTCTCCCGCCGGTGGTTGAATTGCCGGAGCACTCTTCGGCTGATGGCTTAGCCTTCTACACCGGCCGCCTGTTCCCGCCGCAATATGAGAACGTTCTGTTCATCGCATTATGGGGGGCCAACTCTGGCAATCCGGCCATCGGCAAGAAGGTGGTGGCTGTGGTCTTGACCAATCCAGGGACAGGCTGGCAGGGCACCGTCTACGATTTCGCCTTTGGCTTCGTTAATCCTCTGGACGTAACCGTGGGGCCGGACGGCGCTCTCTACCTGGCCGATTTCGGAGTGGGAGGGGTCTACAGGATATCGGTGCTGTAGGGGCCCCATCGGGTCCTTGTTTTGGTAGTCCCCCACCAGTTTGACAGAGAGGATGGGGCAAGGTATAATAAGTTCCTGTCGGTCCCCTGGTCATACAGGCAGCTTGGGAGTGGACTCAAACGACGAGAGTTTACGAATTCGTATTATATGCAAATTTGCGTATGGACCTGACTAATGTCGTTTCCTAGACGTTGGGCGCAGTTGGCTGGCAGCACCCAGTGGAACAAGCATAGGAGGGCTACGATGGCAAAGCTAACGAAGATCGAAGGCGTTGGAGAATTTTACGCTCAAAAGCTGCAGGAGGCGGGTATCGCAACAACGCAAGCGTTGCTGGAAAAAGGCGCGTCCCCACAAGGTCGCAGAGAAATCGCCGAGAAAGCAGGCGTCCCTGAAACATTTATCCTGCGCTGGGTCAACCACGTCGATCTCTTTCGCATCAAAGGTGTCGGTGAAGAGTACGCCGACTTATTAGAAGCGTCGGGGGTCGACACTGCACCCGAATTGGCACAGCGCAATCCTGAGAATCTCTACCCGAGGCTGGTAGCTGTCAATCGGGAAAAGAAGCTGGTTCGCCAACTGCCAACCCAGGCCCAGGTAAGCAATTGGGTCGAACAGGCCAAACGACTGCCTCGTGTTGTCAGGTACTAGGCCAGGTTTTGGAGTCGCACTATTGGGATGCTGTCAGCCAACTGCGTCTGACTGGGCGCACACGCTTTCGCTGAACTTTTTACATCGGGAAAGTGATACTACATAGCTCACGAAGAAGGAGAAAGACACTGTGGAACTGGTTAAAAATCTTATCGAGCTTTTTTTACATCTTGATAAACACCTGAATGTGATCATCCAGAATTATGGCGTTTGGACCTATCTACTTCTTTTTCTGATCATCTTTTGCGAGACGGGTCTGGTGGTGACCCCTCTTCTCCCCGGAGATTCTCTGCTTTTTGCCGCAGGCACCTTTGCCGCTCTCGGTTCACTGAAAGTAGAATGGTTATACATTCTACTCAGCGCTGCGGCTATTGGCGGAGATACGGTGAACTATTGGATAGGACACTACGTGGGTCCGAAGGTATTCTATAAGGAGGATGTGCGTTTCCTTAACAAAAAATATTTGGACCGCACTCATGAATTCTATGAGAAGCACGGAGGCAAGACGATCATTCTAGCCAGATTCATTCCCATCATTCGTACCTTTGCGCCCTTTGTGGCTGGTATTGGAAAGATGACCTATTGGCGTTTCATTAGTTACAACGTCTTCGGAGGTCTGGCCTGGATCGCTATTTTTCTTTTTGGAGGCTACTTCTTTGGCAACATTCCTTTTGTCAAACGTAACTTCACCCTGGTCGTCCTGGCTATTATTTTCATCTCAGTTCTACCCGTGGTGATTGAATTCTTGAATCAGCGCTACCGATCCTCACAGGAATGAAAAAGAGCCGCCCTGATCACACAGGGCGGCTTTGCTTTTGGCACCGCTTAGCTGTCTTGAGGGGCGACTGGAAGTGTGAGGGAGAAACCACCAGCCTTCACCCCAACATCTGTCAGGACAGCGCCTCCCCAAGCAAGCGCAGGAAAGCCTCACAGCGAGCCGGAGCATCGCCCATGTAGCCGCTGACGTCCAGAAGGGCGTCTACTTCTTCGGCATTCAGGTACGACAGCACCGTCTCATCAGCCCTCAAGCGATCTAGCAGAGGATTCTCCTCCCCCCGCTGGATGGCCTCCCAGGCAGCCATAGAGTGCTGGCGTATCAACTCGTGCATAGCCTGGCGGTCGGCCCCCGCCTTGACCAATTCCATCAGCAGGGCCTCGGTGGCAGCGAAAGGGCCATAGAGAGCCAGGTTGCGTGCTATCGCTTCCTCCTTCACCACTAGCCCTTCTACGATGCGCTGGGCGAGCCCAAGCATGGCATCCACGGCGAGGAGGGCCTGGGGCAGGATCAGTCGGCGGTTAGCCGAATCGTCCAGGGTGCGCTCCAGCAGAGAGTCAGCGGCATTGTGCCAGGCCACCGGTGGCAAAGCCGCTAGGTAACGGGCCAGGGAGCAGATACGCTCGGCGGCGATGGGGTTGCGTTTGAAGGGCATGGCCGAGGAGCCTACCTGCCTGGCCCTGAAAGGTTCGCTCAGCTCCCCGAAGGGGGGCGCTTGCAGGACGCGCAGGTCAAAGGCGAACTTGTGCAACGACTGAGCCACGGATGCCAGAGCATTAAGGACCAGCCAGTCCTGCTTGCGGGGGTAGGTCTGGGTGGCTATGGGGAAAGCCTCCAGGCTTAGGCGCTCCATTATCTGGCGTTCCAACTCCTGAGGTGTCAGACCACTGCCCTGGAGCAAATGGGCGTAAGAAGCAGAAGTGCCAACGGCCCCCTTGAACCCCTTGCCCTTGAGGTCCCCCAGCAACCTGTCCAGGTTGCGCCAGTCAATGAGCAACTCCTGGGCGTACTGGCACAGGCGGTAACCCAGAGTGGTGGGCTCGGCTGGCTGGAGGTGGGTGTAGCCCATGCAGGGCCGGTCTTTGTGCTGCTCGATCCGGGCCGCGAAGGCTCTTAGCAGGGCCGTGAGCTTTTCCCGGATCAGGAACAGCGACTCCCGCAGGCGCAGCGCGTCGGCGTTGTCCTCGACGTCGGTGCTGGTGGCTCCCAGGTGGATGACGCCGCCTCCCACCGGGCACTGCTCAGCGAAGGCGCGCACCTCGGCCATCAGGTCGTGGCGGATCTCGGCTTCGATCTCGTGGGCGCGGGTCACGTCCACCTGATCCTCGTGGGCCCGCAGGTCGGCTAACTGCTCTGCCGTCACCAGCCCTGCCCCGTGCTG
>JBGVTF010000076.1:0-5108 GCA_041862415.1 Anaerolineae bacterium
GCAGCCGTCTGCTGGCGCAGTCCCTGAACCTCTTGCTGCAACCAGGCTGCCGTCGTCTGAGACGCGGCCAACTGCTCGCGCAGATCTCGCGCTTCCTTTTCCAACCGGGCTATCTCTTCTTGAGGCGGGGGCTCTGTAACGACAATGACCCGCTCGGCCTCAGCCACAGCAGGCACCAGACGAGGGCGGTTCATGTCCCCTACACGATACACCACTTTATAGAGGTCACCGCTCTCACTGCGCCAGGTGAACCCCTGTTCTTCCCAGGGGCCATAAGCAGCAGACACAATGAACGCGGCAGCCGAATTGATGTAACGGTGTTTGAACAATTCCTGGTAGTACTCCACGTATTCCTGGGCGATCCTTTCCCGGTCGACAGGACGATATTCAGGATTTTGTCCGTTGGAATTGCCGAACTCGGTTATCTCGATGATCTTGTCGGGGAACAATTTTTGATAGGCCTTGAAGCGCAATCCCCAGTCGGGGTGCAGGTGGTTGCGGTCTGTAGGTTGCGGATTCTGCCAATAGCAATGCACGCCCAACCAATCTGCCCTCTCCACGGCAGGACGGCAGACCTTAGCCCAGCCCAGGTCTTTGTCGGGGAAATCGCCATGAGGGAGGGCCAGGCCGGGGAAACCCAGGCTGGCCCAGGGGCAGGCTTCTTTCAGCCGGTTGTAAGTTTCAAGGAACCACCTGGAGAAATCGCGGGCCTGGTCCGCCTCAGGTCCCCATCCGCCAATGCGATCCCAGTGATTGGGCTCATTGAGAACTTCGAACTTGACCACGTAGGGACACGCGCGATGTAGCTCGGTCATTATCGGGGCCAACCTGTTGGCAAAATCCTGGGAGGAGGGATGCCCACCCTCATTCACATGGTGGGGGTCGTCCAGGCGGACGACAAAGTCCATATCTGATTTGATCCCTCTCAGACGCTCATAGATCCTGACCGCACTATTCAAGACCTCTCGGTTTGCGGCTTCGTCCGAGATCATCATCTTGACGTGCTCGATCCCGGCCCTTTCGATGATCTGGTAATCGAACTCTTCAAATTTTTGCCAGGGGTCGTTGCGACCGTGAACCCCTACCCGGACTGAACGAGTGTCCATTTGTAACCTCCTTCCGACTCTCCCCCTTATTGGGCGCCTAGAGCAACCGGCGGTGAGGAACTGTCCTGGACCACAAACCGGACAGCTCCACCAACTGACTTCTCGACGGTCTCCTAACATATACCATTATACATTAAAAAGCGGCACTTGTCCATAGTGTATTCACCTGTCCTTGACATATACTGTGCAACGTGCTATACTACAATTGAATTGAATACCGCGACGCTGGGGGAGCTTGGTGAGCCAAGCTGAGAGGAGGCCCAGGCTGGCAGATAGCCGATGACAGACGGCAGTCATCCGTCACCCCACGAGTCACAAGCTATCAGCTATCAGCCAAATGCCTCGACCCCTTGAACCTGACCTGGATAATGCTAGCGGAGGGAAGCAGGTGAGTTGTGAATTCTGAGGCTGCCAGCCTTGTTCAGGTTGGCGGCCTTTTTTACCAAAAACGAAGGAGGTAGATTATGACAAGCAAAGGTCTCTTGCAACGTCTTCGATGGCCCCGGGTCCAGCTTCCCCCGAGCTGGGGGATCGAGCCAGTGCCCGAGAGCAGCCGTCAATTGCGCCTGCTCGATCACTTTGTCCTATGGTCGAGCCTGGGCGTAGGGCTGCTGGTACTGGAAGCTGGCGCACTCCTGGTGCCAGCCCTCAATCTGGGTACCGCTCTGGTGGCCATCCTCGTCGGCACGGCCGTGGGCGTGCTCCTACTGGCCCTGGCTGGGCTGATCGGGGCCGGGACCGGCGTGCCAACTATGGTCCTGTTGCGCCCAGCTCTGGGGCTGCGTGGTTCCTTCCTCCCCACAGCCCTCAACCTGGCCCAGCTCATCGGCTGGACGGCCTTCGAGTTCTGGGTGATGGCCCTGGCCGCCGACCGGGTCGGGCAGGCCCTTTTCGGTTTCAGCAACTACCACCTGTGGCTGATTGTCTTCGCCCTGTGGTGTGTTCTGCTAGCTATGGGGGGGCCGCTGGTGGTCGTGCGCCAGTGGCTGGAGAAGTTTGGCGTATGGCTGGTGTATGGCGCGACCATCTGGCTGACAGCCGTCCTGCTGACGCGGTACGACATCGGGGCCCTGCTGCGCCAGCCCGGCGCAGGCGGCCTGCCCTTTTTGCTGGCGGTGGACCTGGTCGTCGCCATGCCTATCTCGTGGATGCCCTTGGTGGCTGACTACAACCGCTTCGCCCGCAACGGCCGGGGCGCTTTCTGGGGCACCTACCTGGGCTACTTCCTGACCAATGTCTGGTTCTACGGCCTCGGTGCGCTCTTCCTGCTCACCCTCAATCTGCCCGACACCGGGCCGGAACAGCTTGCCGCAGCCATCCTGGCCCTGACCGGTGGGGCCGTGGCCCTGGTCGTCATCTTAGTGGACGAGACGGACAACGCTTTCGCCGACATCTACTCGGCGGCCGTCTCCTTGCAGAACCTGTGGCCGCACCTCTCCCAACGGCTCCTGGTTGCCCTCATCGGGCTGGTGAGCCTGCTGCTGGCCGCTTTGCTGACCATGACCGAGTACTTCAACTTCTTGCTGCTCATCGGTTCCTTCTTCGTGCCTCTCTTCGGCTTGCTGGCCGGCGACTATTTTGTCCTGCGAGGACGGCGCTACCAGGTTGAGGCCCTGTACCGCTCCGAGGGCATCTACTGGTACAACGGCGGGGTCAATTGGGTGGCCGTAGTTGTTTGGCTGCTCGGCGCGGGGGTATATCACCTGATCGCCCGGAGCTTGCCCTGGTTGGGAGCCAGCTTGCCGGCCTTCGTGGTCACCTTCCTGGGCTATCTGCTGGCCGCCCGGCTGCTTCGGGGACGACAACCCTGGCCATCCCAGGAATCTGAGGAGGCAACACCATGAAACCAGTGGTGGACTGGTCTCTCTACGTCGTCACCGACCGGCCACTGGCCCGGGGACGCCCGTTGGAGCAGGTAGTCGAGGCCGCGCTGCGCGGCGGAGCCACTGTGATTCAGCTCCGGGAGAAGAAGGCCAGCACACGAGAGTTCATCGCCCTGGGCCGACGGCTGCAACAGCTATGCCATGCCCGCCAGGTGCCCCTCATCATCAACGACCGGCTGGACGTGGCCCTGGCCATCGAGGCTGACGGTGTCCACGTGGGCCAGGATGACATGCCGGTGGCTCTGACCCGACGACTTCTCGGCCCGGACAAACTCGTGGGAGCCACGGCCAGCACGCCACAGGAAGCACGCCAGGCTGAAGCCGATGGGGCCGATTACCTGGGTTGCAACGCTGTCTTCCACACTCCCACCAAGACCGACACCGGCGCGCCGTTAGGCATCGAGGGCTTCCGCCGCCTGGTGCAGGCTGTGAGCCTCCCCGTCGTAGCCATCGGCGGTATCAAAGCCACCAATGCCGCTGAGTTGATCCAGGCTGGCGCGGCTGGCGTGGCCGTGGTTTCGGCGGTGATGGCCGCCGACGACCCTGAGGCCGCCGCCCGCGAACTCTGCCAGGTAGTCCGCGCCGCCCGCAATCCGTAATGCAAGATTCACACAAGGAGTGAACAATGCCTGACACAGAAACTATCCCCCAGCAAATCGGCCAGGTTTTGGCTCGCATACGCGAGCAGAAGCCCCTGCTTCATCACATCACCAACTTTGTGGTGATGAACGACACGGCCAACGTCACCCTGCACGTCGGGGCATTGCCAGTGATGGCCCACGCGCGCCAAGAGGTAGAAGAGATGGTTGCCCTGGCCGGGGCTTTGGTCCTCAACCCGGGTACCCTGACCCCCGAATGGGTCGAGGCCATGATCGCTGCTGGCCGACGGGCCAATGAACTGGGCCTGCCCGTGGTGCTCGACCCGGTGGGCGCTGGCGCTACCACCCTGCGTACCGAGAGCAACCAACGCATCCTGCGAGAAGTGCAGGTCGCCATCGTGCGAGGTAACTCTGGCGAGATCGGCGCGCTGAGCGGCGCTGGCGGTGTGGTCAAAGGGGTCGAGTCGGTGGAAGACTTGGCCGATCCCCTTGCCGTCGCTCAGGCCATGGCCAGAGAGCACCACGCTACCATCGCTATCACCGGGGCACGGGACTTTGTCGCCAACGGGGAACGGGCTCTGGGGGTAGACAATGGCCACGTCTGGTTGAAGACGATCACCGGCACCGGTTGCATGGCCACGACGATGATTGCCGCCTTCGCCGCCGTGGAGCCCGACCCGCTGATCGCGGCGGCGGGGGGCCTGACCTGCTTCGGCTTGGCGGCAGAACAGGCCGCCGAACAGGCTCACGGCCCTGCCACCTTCAAGCTCGCCCTCTTCGACAGCCTGTACAATCTGACACCGGAGCAACTGGCGGCTGGGGCGCGCATCGTCGTCCTGGCTTGAGGGGAGGCGAACATGCGCATCTCTGAACTGGGTGAATTCCCCCTCATAGACCGCCTGACTCAATACCTCCCCCCCTATCAGGCTGATGTGGTGCGGGGTGTGGGCGACGACGTGGCCGTCATGCGCCTGAACGAAGAGCGTTACTTGCTCCTGACCTGCGACATCCAGGTCGCTGGCGTGCATTTCCTGCCCCAGGCCATCACCCCCTACCAACTCGGCCGCAAGATAGCAGCCATCAACCTGAGCGACATCGGGGCCATGGGCGGACGACCGGGCCACGCGCTGGTCTCCCTAGCCCTGCCTCCGGACACCGAGGCCGAGTACCTGGACGTCATGTACCAGGGCCTGGCTGAGGAGATGAACCGTCACCAAGCCGATGTGGTGGGCGGAAACATGGCCCGTGCCGACCAGATGATCATTGACCTCTTCCTGACTGGCGAGGTTGCCCCTGCTCACCTGCTCCTGCGCAATGGGGCGCGACCTGGTGACCGGGTGGTCGTCACCGGTCGGCTGGGGGCCTCGCGGGCCGGTCTGGCCCTGGTACTCGGCCCGACCTCCGCGCCCGCCTGCCGGAGGCCCAGGTCGAGGCTGTGCTACAGGCTCATCTTACCCCCACGCCCCGCGTAGCCGAGGGACAGTTCGCTGGGGCCTTCGGAGGAGTGACGGCTGCCATTG
>JBGVTF010000077.1:0-3327 GCA_041862415.1 Anaerolineae bacterium
TGAGTACTTGTCAACACCTTTCTTGACAAAAACGGAATCGTTCTCGCACCTGCGCTGGAGTCGCCGTGCCGGTGGTGCCTATCTGCTGGATGGTGATAGAAGCCACCAGGTTCCCCAGCAGAGCCGCCTCGTCAGGCTTGGCTCCACTGCACAAGGCCGACACGATTCCAGCCATGACGCTGTCGCCGGCGCCGACGATGTCTATCTCACCGCTGACTGGCACGGCCGGAATGTGTTCGCAGCCCGCTTCCGTAAACAACAGGATACCCTGAGCTCCAACACTCAGGAACACCGGCTTGCGGTTCCGCCGGAAGAGTTCTGCCCCGCTTTCCCTGGCCAGTTCCAGCTTGACCTCTCCCGACCAATCTGGCTGTACAGCCAGGGTCGCTTCCCGCGCATTGGGCTTGACCATGACGTGCTGGAATAGCCCAATCCGGGCCCGCGAGTCGGCAGCAAAGATCACTCTGGGGTAGCGCAGCGCCAACTTCCCGATCTCTGCACGCACCCGGTCGGTGATCAGCCCACAATCTGTGTCCATTCGTTTCCTCAGCCGGGTCATCCGCTTGTGGCTCCGTCTGGAGGTGGAGCCAGTCTTCATCACTAAGGGCAAGCCTCAGCGCCATGGCTGAGTCGAGAACTTCTGGTATTTTCCCCTTCGTGACGAGGTGAGCCGATTCAATATGATGACAAAAGTATAGCTTATTGCGTGCGAAATGTCAACGTTTTTACTACCCGAACACGCCGAAAATGCGCATTCCGGGCAAGGTCAAGAAACTCAGAGGCAAGCTGAAAGGTCTGTTCGTTTCCACGAGTGTTTTGAGGGGTGGGGTCGAGCCTTCAGGCGGATTCTTGGGCCAGAGAACGGCTAAAGCCTCGACTCCAGCGGACTCGAATGGAAATTGCAGGGGTGCGAAATGCAAGTCCAATAGGAAGCCGCTCCAATTAAAAGGAGCGGCCTTTCTGATCGAGGAGATTCGACTTGTTTCCGAAGGAACGATGGCAACAGGCAAAATCACTTGCGACGGCGGAGGCCCGTTTTGCTGTACAGCGGAAGCAACAAGGCGCTGGCCTGCAAAGCCAGGGAGTCCATTGTGGCCCTGGCCATCACCTTCATCTCTTCAAGCGGGAGACTCCCCACAGGCACGAACCGCCAGGCCACCAGACGGGGCAGCGTCTCCATTACACCCATGTGCACCACGGTCGCGGCCCAGGTCAGACCGCCGCCAAAACCGACCATCACCACATTGTCGCCCTCGTTGACCCGTCCCTCTTCGATGGCTTCGCACAGAGCAATGGGTATGGAGGCGGCCGAGGTGTTGCCGTAGCGGTCCACGTTGATAAAAACCTTCTCTTCAGGCAGTCCCAGGTGCCGACGGGCCAGCTCAATGATGCGCAGGTTCGCCTGGTGGGGGATGAGGAGGTCAATGTCGCTGAGGGACAGGCCGCTGGCCTTCACGGCCTCAACGGCGGCTTTGCTCATGATGCGGATGGCGAACCTGAGCACGCGGCGCCCGTCCATTCTGATGTAATGAGTTCGTTCATCGAGTACTTTTTGAGAGAAGGGCTCTTTGCTGCCACTGGCTGGCACGATGAGGGCATCGGCCAGTGATCCATCGGACCCGAGGACGAAGGAGAGGACGCCGCCGGGCCTGTCGCTGGCGGTGAGGACCACCGCCCCCGCCCCGTCGCCAAAGAGCACGCAAGTGCTGCGGTCTTCCCAATCCACGAAGCGCGAGATGAGCTCAGCCCCGACGACCAGCACGTTGTCATAGGTGCCGTTGGCGATGAACTGGTGGGCGGTGGCCAGGGCGTAGACGAAACCAGTGCAGCCAGCCACCAGGGTGAAAGCGGCCACACCTTTCGCTCCCAGCATGTCCTGGACCATGCTGGAGACCGGGGGCAGAAAGTGGTCAGGGGAAGAAGTGGCTACGATGATCAGGTCCAAATCCGTCGGCCTGATCTGCGCTTTGTCCAGAGCGGCGCGGCCAGCTTCCACCGACATGGTCGCCGTGGTCTCCTCTGCAGCAGCGATACGTCTCTCCCGGATGCCGGTTCGAGTGACGATCCACTTATCACTGGTGTCCACCATCTTCTCCAGGTCCTGGTTGGTCAGGACTTTTTCGGGGGCGTATTTGCCCCAGCCAGCAATACGCGAGTACTTGGTCATTGGTCACCTCCATTCGTTTTCCCAAAAAACCAAAATATTGAGCCAAAATTGAGGGACAGACTTTAAGCCGTGTCCCTTTGTGTCTTTTGTCTAGCTGGACAGGGTGCGCTGTGCCTTTGAAGGGATGGACAGAGCGCTGAGACTTTCGAGCCCTCGGCCTCAGGCTCGGCCCGAAGGCTCAATCGAGATGCCAACCACTGACAGGCTGCTGCCCACAGGCTCCTAGTTGGGGCTTGTCAGAAGCTACACTTTGTAGGCGAAAATGCCAAGTGTACCCGGCCCGCCGTGCACAGTCAGGGAAGCGACAAAGTCACCAACCATGGCCTCCTGACAATTGAATCTGGCCTGGGCCTTTTCCAAGAGGGCCTGCCCTTCTTCCGGGGATCGGGCGTGGATAACACCTATACTAATCGGGGCGGTTGTGCCCACTTTTTCTGCAGTCAGTTCCAGCATGCGGTTGATGGCTTTCGCTCTGGTCCGCACATTCTCGCAGGCCGTAAGAAGGCCGTCCTCTAGTTTAATGATGGGCTTGACGTCAAGCAAAGAGGCAAAGGTTGTCGCCAGCCTGCCTACCCGCCCGCTCATCTGCAAGTATTTCAAGGTGGCTGGCGTGAGGAAGAGGCACATGTTGTCCTTGATCTCTGCCAGCCGCTTGAGTATGCTCTCTCTGCTTTGACCGGCTTCGGCCGCCCGCGCCGCTTCCAGCACCATGTACCCTGTCCCGAAGGTAGCGGTGGTCGAGTCAAAGACCTCGACGTCGGCTTCAGGTACCATGTCTTTGGCCAGTACCGCGGATTGGTAGGTGCCACTGTGCTTACTGGTGAGGGTGATGGTAAGGATCGAGTGGCCCCGGTCCGTCAATTCGCGATAATAGTCGGCAAATCTGCCCGGCGGGGGTTGCGAGGTGGTGGGGATGATGCCCAACTCGTCAATCTTCCCGTAGAAGAGATCCCGGTCAATGTCAACGTCTTCTTCGTAGGTCTCCGCCCCAAATTGGATGGAAAGAGGGGCCACTCTGATGTCATGTCTCCGCAATTGTTCTGGAGACAGATTGCAGGTGCTGTCGGTCACGATCTTGATCACGGCTCAAACCCCCTTTTCTCCAGTTCTTTTCGCAGGGCGATCAGAGTGTGGTGATAGAAGGATTTGATAGCCCCTTC
>JBGVTF010000078.1:0-8070 GCA_041862415.1 Anaerolineae bacterium
TAATTGCCACGACCGTCGAAGGAATCGGGCGAGACGCCACGGAAATCGCGCCGACGCGGCAAGGCAACGTTACACATCCGGTCCAGAAAATCATACATACGGTTGCCCCGCAGTGTAACCTTGACCCCAATGGGATTGCCCTCTCGCAATTTGAAGCCAGCGATAGACTTGCTGGCTCGCGTGATGATTGGTTTCTGGCCAGTGATGGTAGCGATGTCTCTGGCGGCAGCATCAAGGGCCTTGACGTCCTGCAAAGCCTCACCCAGCCCTACATTGACTACGATTTTCTGCAAGCGCGGCACTTCCATCACGTTACGGTAGCCAAACTCTTCCATCAAAGCAGGGGCTATTTCCTTGCGGTATCTATCCTTTAGTCTAGGCATGAATTCGCTCCCAGTGACAATGCACACTTACCACTGTTGCGGTACAGGTGAGCATGGATCAGTCAAGCGGCTGACCACACCGTTTGCATACCCGGCCCTTAGTGCCATCCTCGTACAATTGATAGCCAACCCTGGCCGGTCGGTTGCAGTTACTACAAAACAGTGCCACATTGGAAATGTGAATAGGCGCTTCAAGCTCGATGATACCGGCCTGGGTGCCTGTACGACCGGTGGGCCTCTGATGCTTCTTCACGATATTGATGCCAGAGACAATCACCCGGTCTGTGTTGGGGGCCCGGCCTATTCGGCGACGCCGGCGATCCACCTTCCAACCGCGGATGACCCGATGGACCGTGCCTTTTGCTCCACGCTCTTCACCACTCAAGACGACGACGGTATCACCTTTCTTTATCTTCACCGTTACCTCCTCGCCTATGACCCAACGCCCAGCGCCTATCGCGTCACAGCCTAATAACGAGGCGCGACAGGGTGAGCGCAGCAAGCGGGCGATAGGCACTAAAGCACTTCCGGTGCCAGGGAGACGATTTTCATAAAGCCCTTATCACGCAACTCACGGGCCACCGGTCCAAAGATGCGAGTTCCTCTTGGATTCTGATAATCATCCAAAATGACGGCAGCGTTATCGTCGAACCTGATGTAGGACCCGTCAGGGCGACCGTATTCCTTGGCCGTACGTACGACGACCGCCCGCACGATCTCCCCCTTTTTGACCGAAGCTGTGGGAGTAGCCTGTTTGACCGAAGCGACGATAATATCTCCAACTCCGGCATAACGCCGCATAGAGCCCCCCAGAACCCTGATGCACAGGATCTCTCTGGCTCCGGTGTTATCAGCTATTCGTAATCGAGATTCCTGCTGAATCATCTCCGCCTCTTCCCCTTTGGACGACGAGGTAGCCAAGCTACCAGATGAGCCTCACATCCGCCACTATTGCGGCGTAGCAGCGACCCCACTACTCGATAGACTTGTCAGCCCTCTCCACTATCTCCTCAACGATCCACCGCTTTTCCTTGCTCAAGGGACGCGACTCGACGATACGCACCATATCGCCGACCTGGCATGAATCATAGGCGTCGTGAGCCTTGAATTTGTTGCTCTTCTTCAGCACCTTACCGTACAGGCGATGACGTTGCAGTCTTTCCACCTTTACCACAACTGTCTTATCCATCTTGTCGCTCACTACACGTCCCACCAGTCTCTTCCGCCGCTCCCTCATACCTCTTCTTCCTCCCACATCTGCTCCAGTTCCCTCTCACGCACGATGGTCTTCAGGCGAGCAATATCTCTTTTGACCTCGGTAAGGCGGTTAAAGTTCTCCAACTGCCCCGTACTGAACTGGAAACGCAGGTTGAACAACTCCTCATAAGCGTCACCAAGCCTCTGCGCCAGCTCATCTGAAGTCATAGCACGAACCTCCTGAGCCTTCATCAGCTTCCCTCACTTCCAGTAACAGGATCTCGCCTGGCGATGAACTGGGTTTTGATAGGAAGCTTGTGAGAAGCCAGGCGCATAGCCTCGCGAGCCGCTTCCTCCCTGACACCCGCGATTTCAAAAATAACTCGTCCTGGCTTTACCACCGCTACCCAGTGATCTACATTGCCCTTGCCGCTGCCCATGCGTGTCTCGGCTGGCTTGGCCGTGACCGGCTTGTCTGGGAAGACCCGTATCCACAACTTCCCACCGCGTTTGACATGGCGAACGATGGCCCGCCTGGCAGCCTCTATCTGGCGACTGGTCATCCAACAAGGCTCCAAGGCTTGCAGGCCGAACTCCCCGAAAGATACTTGAGTGCCCCGGCCAGCCTTGCCTTTCATACGACCCCGGTGGGCTTTACGATACTTCACTCTCTTGGGCATCAACATGACAGTTTGCTCCTTAACTCGCCGCCACGACTTCCTCGGCCATGGATTTCTCGGGCAAGATTTCGCCCTTATAGATCCAGACCTTAACCCCGATCCGCCCAAAGGTAGTCAGGGCCTCACTTTGAGCATAATCAATGTCCGCACGCAGAGTATGACGAGGCACTCGTCCCTCGCGAAAGGTTACACTACGAGCCATCTCTGCCCCAGCCAACCGCCCGCTGCAAGTGACCATCGCTCCCTTGGCCCCTGCTCGCATGGCCCGCCCGATGGCCTGTTTCATAGCTCGCCGGAAGGAAATCCGCTTCTCCAACTGTTGAGCGATGTTCTCAGCGACAAGATAGGCCTCCAAATCCGGCTTCTCGACTTCCTGGACCTCGAGGCGGATTCTTTTACCCTTCGTCAACTCCTCCAATTTACGCTTCAAGGCGTTGATGCTGGTCCCCTTACGCCCGATAACGATGCCCGGCTTGGCAGTCCAAATGGTTATGGAAACCTGTTTAGGGAAACGCTCTATCTCAATGTTGGAAATGCCAGCCCGTTCCATTTCGCTGCGAATCAACCGGCGGACAGCAAAATCTTCGTGCAACAGTTCAGCATACTCCTGCCCCTCAGCGTACCACCTAGCCTTCCAATCTTTGATAATGCCGATCCGAAAACCATACGGATGTACTTTTCTTCCCAATGGCTCCCTCCTTATGCTATGCTCCAAGCAAAGAGCACTGCTCGCTGCTGCTTGCTATTCTGTTTCTCCCTCTTTGAGTACAACAGTGATGTGGGTAGAGCGCTTTCGAATTGGTTTGAATCGGCCCCGAGCGCCAAAGCGACGCCACCGACGCGTGGAACCACCATCGGCAGTGATACGAGCGATATAGAGGTCCTGCCGGTCCAATCCTTCGTTCTCTTCAGCGTTGGCCACGGCCGACCTGATGGTCTTGTATACAGGCTTGGCTGCTGCCTGGGGCATGAACTTGAGCATAGTCAAAGCTTCATCAACCCATTTGCCCCGCACCTGATCAACCACAAGGCGCACCTTCTGAGGAGACATACGCACGTATTTGCTTACTGCCCTGACTTCAACTTCTTCATCCATTGGCCTCTCCAACTCCCACAAGAGCTGACCACGAGAAGGGGGAACCTAAGATCTCCCCATCGGAGTCTGACGACCCTATCTCTTCCTTGCTCTAGTGCGCCTCTCTTGGTACGCATGACCACGAAACAATCTGGTTGGAGCGAACTCTCCCAGCTTGTGCCCCACCATGTTCTCGGTAATGTAAATGGGCACGTGGCGCCGACCATCGTGCACAGCAATGGTGTGCCCCACCATCTGAGGGAAGACCGTCGAGGCTCGCGACCAAGTCTTCAACACCCTTTTGTCGCCGGTTCTGTTCATGCTCTCAATTCGCTTCAGCAACTTGGGGGCTACATAGGGCCCCTTCTTCAACGATCTGGACATGACGACCTCCAATCCTAATGACCAAATCCCGCAACTGTCTGGACGATTACGCCGGGATTTGACCATTGGTCATTGATTACCTCCGCTTCTTCCCGCGCCTGCGTACGATCCACTTGTCAGTCGCCTTATTGCGCCGCGTCTTGTAACCCAAGGTGGGCTTGCCCCAGGGGCTCTTGGGCGATGGCATCCCGATAGGAGTCTTGCCCTCTCCCCCTCCATGAGGGTGATCACGAGGGCTCATCACCGAGCCCCGTACTGTCGGCCGCCATCCCCGGTGTCGCTTGCGCCCGGCTTTGCCCAAGCTAATGTTGCCGTGATCAGTATTACCTACCTGTCCGATGGTAGCCATACACTGTTGGTGGATCAACCGCACCTCTCCGCTGGGAAGGCGCACGTGGGCGTATTTGCCCTCTTTAGCCATCAACTGAGCCGAGGTACCCGCTGAGCGCACCAATTGCCCCCCCCGTCCTTGCTGCAACTCGATGTTGTGTATGACAGTGCCCACGGGGATATTGGCCAAGGGCAGAGCGTTGCCCACGCGTATCTCGGCCTCGGACCCCGACATGAGTACACTGTCCACCATTAAACCGAGAGGGGCGATGACGTAACGCTTTTCCCCATCGGCATAAGTCAAAAGAGCGATACGGGCCGAACGATTGGGATCATACTCAATGGTAGTCACTCTGGCCGGAATCCCGAATTTGTCCCGCTTAAAATCAATAAGGCGATACCTGCGCTTGTGGCCACCACCCCGATGACGAACGGTGATCTTGCCTCGAAAGTTGCGTCCAGCCTTCTTGCGCAGAGGGGCCAACAAAGATTTCTCCGGCTCGGTCTCTGTAATTTCCTCAAAGGTAGAGACACTCATTCCCCGCCTTCCGGGCGAGGTAGGCTTATACGTCTTGATAGGCATAACCCTCTCCAACTAACAATGCATCCAAAATCCCAAAGTGTGCGCCTTTAGACTCCCTCAAAAATATCAATGCGTTCGCCGGGAGCCAGGGTTACAATCGCTTTCTTCCAGGCAGGCTTCCTGGTCACAAGCCGTCGTCCATAGCGCCCCCTCTTGGCTGGCATGTTCATGATGTTGACGGAAAGGACCTCGACATCAAATATCTCCTCTACCGCCTCTTTAACCTGATGCTTGTTAGCCCGGCGGTCCACTTCAAAGGTATACTGTCCATCCTCTGCCTGATAACGAGTCTTCTCTGTATCAATGGGACGCTTTATGACCTCGTAAACGTACATCCTTAACCCCTTGCAAAGAACAATCTACAAATAACGGAGCTAGCCCCACCGTGACCGGAATCAACCCAGGATAGTCTCAATAACTTTGAGAGCCTCCAAGGGCATAATCAGATAATCGTAACCCAGAATATCGCGTATATTCAAGTATTGAGCCCGCAGGGTTTTCACGTAGGGCAGGTTGTTGGCCGATTTCTCTACGTTGGTGTTCCGTTCCGACAGCAAGATCAGAGCTGTAGAAATATCCAGGTTATCAAGGATAGCTTCCATTTCTTTCGTCTTGGGCTCAGGCATCTCCAGGGCATCCAAGACCATAATCTGCCCACCAGCAGCTTTCACCGAGAGGGCCGATTTCAAGGCCAGACGTCTCATCTTGCGCGGCATTTTCTGGCGATAGCTGCGAGGTCGTGGTCCAAAGACAATACCACCCCCCCGCCACTGGGGTTCACGGATACTCCCGTGGCGGGCGCGGCCCGTGCCCTTTTGACGCCAGGGCTTTCGACCTCCACCGCTGACCTCGCCCCGCGTTTTGGTCTTGTGAGTGCCCAGGCGAGCGTTGGCCAGTTGCCTCACCAGGGCCTGCTGCATCACAGGCTCGTTGATGGGCACGGCAAAAATATCGTCCCTCAGTTCAACCTCTTCGACCTTTTCTCCAGACATATTGCGTACTGGAACCAACATCATCATCTCCTTCGAGCAGAAGGCAAAGACCTCCGGCTTCTGCATTCGCCGCCCAGAGCGAAGAGAAGGTGCCCTACCGGGTTTTCCTCGCTTCCTCTATTACGAGCAACCCATTCCTGGCCCCAGGCACAGCCCCTTTGACACCCAGGAGGTTTCGCTCTGGGTCCACCAGCACCACTTGCAGGTTCTGCACGGTCACCCGAGCGTTGCCCATACGTCCGGCCATGCGCATTCCCTTGTAGACGCGCCCTGGCGTGGTGCCCGCCCCAATAGATCCTGGGGCTCGCTGACGGTCTGATTGGCCATGGGTTCTGGGCCCGCCTCCAAAGCCATGACGTTTGACCACGCCAGCAAAACCCTTCCCTTTAGAGATACCAGTCACGTCCACACGGTCGCCAACATCGAAGATGCTGACCCTGATCCTCTGGCCTTCCTCGTACTGGCTGACGTCGCTCACCCGCATCTCTCGTAGATAACGCAAGGGAGGCAACTGGTTCTTGTGCAAATGCTCCAACTGGGGCCTGGTAAGGCGTTTTGGCTTGACCTCCTTGAAGCCCAACTGAACGGCCGCGTAGCCATCCCGTTCCGGCGTCTTTACCTGAGTCACAAAACATGGTCCAGCCTCGATGACAGTCACGGGGACGATTTCCCCACTCTCATCGAAGATCTGCGTCATGCCCACTTTCCTACCCAAAATCCCTTTCATACAATCAATCCTCCACGGGGACGGCGCTGTTGCGCCGAATTGTCAGCCCCAGGCGATGGCTGTATCATCCCTGCGAGTCCACAAATCTGCGAATCACAGCCGCTTACCTGCTGATTTGCCGATTCGCCGATGTGCCCACCGCTACAGTTTGATCTCGATGTCCACCCCGGCTGGAAGGTTGAGACGCATGAGAGTATCAATGGTCTTTGAGCCAGGATCAATGACATCAATGAGACGCTTATGAGTACGAATCTCGAACTGTTCTCGGGAATCTTTGTCTATGAAGGGCGAGCGCGTAACGGTGAATTTTTCGATTCTGGTCGGTAAAGGCACAGGACCGACCACTCGTGCTCCCGTGCGCTCAGCCGTCTCCACGATCTGCTTCGCCGATTGATCGAGAACCCGATGGTCATAGGCCTTGAGACGAATTCTGATTTTCTGCTTGGCCATAGTTACTTGGTAGTCAGGTGGTTAGAGACAATCCACTCTCCCAACAACCCAACCACCTGCCCTCCTATCCTGCGACCTTGGTGATCACTCCGGCGCCTACCGTCCGCCCTCCCTCGCGAATGGCAAACCGTGACCCACTCTCTAACGCCACCGGCATAATCAACTTCACCTTCATCGTCACATTGTCCCCAGGCATCACCATCTCTACCCCTTCCGGTAACTCCACCGCCCCCGTCACGTCCAGCGTCCGAATGTAGAACTGCGGCCGATACCCGCTGAAGAACGGCGTGTGCCGCCCCCCTTCCTCCTTCTTCAATATGTACACCTCTCCCAGAAACTCGGTGTGCGGCTTGATGCTCCCAGGCGACGCCAACACCATCCCCCGCTCCACCTCGTCCCGGTCTATCCCTCGCAACAACACCCCCACGTTGTCCCCGGCCTCCGAATAGTCCAACGTCTTCCGAAACATCTCCAGACTGGTCGCCACCGTCTTCCGCACTTCGTCCTGCAACCCGATGATCTCCACCTCGCTCATCGGCTCGATCCGTCCTCGCTCCACACGCCCTGTGACTACCGTCCCCCGCCCCTTGATCCCAAAGACGTCCTCTATCGGCATCAAGAACGGCTTGTCTATCTCTCGCACCGGCGTCGGAATGTGCTCGTCCACCGCATTCATCAACTCCCAGATACATGTATACTCCGGTGCATCAGGGTCCGTTGACTGCGACTCCAGGGCGTTCCGCGCACTCCCCCGCACGATGGGGATCTCATCCCCCGGAAACTCGTACTTGTTCAACAAATCCCGCAACTCCAACTCTACCAGGTCCAGCAACTCCGGATCGTCCATCGTGTCCACTTTGTTCAGGCACACCACGATGGCCGGCACCTCCACCTGCCGCGCCAGCAACACGTGCTCCCGCGTCTGCGGCATCGGCCCATCGTCCGCCGCCACCACCAGGATGGCCCCGTCCATCTGCGCCGCCCCGGTGATCATGTTCTTGATATAGTCCCGGTGCCCAGGACAATCAATGTGGGCGTAGTGCCGCTTCTCCGTCTCGTACTCCACGTGGGAGATGGAGATGGTCAGCCCTCGGGCTTTCTCCTCCGGGGCGTTGTCAATGCTATCGAAGGGATAGAACTCGGCCAGCCCCTTCATGTTCAAGACCTTGGTCATGGCCGCGGTCAGGGTGGTCTTGCCGTGATCCACGTGCCCTATCGTCCCCACGTTGACGTGGGGCTTCGTGCGCTCAAATTTCTCCTTCGCCATTT
>JBGVTF010000079.1:0-2083 GCA_041862415.1 Anaerolineae bacterium
GATTGGGCGCAACCTGGTGCATGGCTCCGATGGGGCGGAGACCGCCGCCTTTGAGATTCCCCTCTTCTTTAACGAAGACGAGATCCTCTCCTACGGTAGAGATACAGACCGCTGGATTTTCGAGTAGAACCAGTGGTTACCCCCGTGAACCATACCAGCCATTGCCATCGTCAACAAGACCATTACCTAGAGGCAGGATGTGACCTTGCCCGTAAGAGATAGTAAGATTTGTCTCCCTGGCGATCAGGATATTCTGAAGATCAGCTTGTTGAACAGGGATAAGTCGGGCTTTGTAACCGCTTTCTTGACTAGGTTCGGGGCAAACTTGGCTTTCTGAGCTTCTCGGCCCTGCCCTGGATAAAGTTGACTCCCAGCGGACTCTTAGACATCAAAAACCGAGAGATACTCTGGCGGTAGGGGAAAACGTTAGGGGCTGACGAACTCAAGAGGGTCACGCAACTGACTGCCCTCTCTGATCTCAAAATGCAGGTGAGAACCGGTCGAATGGCCGGTATTGCCCATCAGTCCCACCTGCTGGCCTTTGGCAACCGATTCACCGACGGAGACACTGATGACCCTGAGATGAGCGTAAAGGGTCTGAAATCCATTGCCGTGGTTGACGATAACCACCTTACCGTATCCGCCTCCCTTCCAACCGGCAACGACCACGTGGCCTGAGTCGGCGGCGTAGATAGGGGTGCCTCCAGAATTAGCGATGTCCACGGCGTGGTGACAATACCACGACCTCTGGGTGATGCTGCCGTCGGTTGGCCACCTGAACTCCCCGGTGCCAGACAAAGCCTCTGCGGGGAGGGTCCCGCCATAATTGTATACGCTCTCCGTCACATTCTGGCAATTGCTGAGGAGCACCTCCGCCAGACTGTAAAAGATATTCCCCAGTTGAAAACCGAGGTAGGACAAAGCGGCCATGGCAACGATGGCCACCAAGGCCAGGATGAGCGCGTATTCCAGCGTTCCTTGACCTTTCTCGTCCATTAGAAGACATCCCCCTAACCCTATACCACGCGCTTGACCTCTCAACTCATATTGTACCCCTAAATTCGCATTTTGGCAATGGGCCAATCACGTGTTTCACAAGGTGGATTCTACGCCGAGGCGGTGTAGCTGGTCCAGGAGGCAAGGACGCGGTGACTGGTGTAGATGGGCCGTAAAAGGAGAATCAAATCTGGGTTGATTCGACTTCGGGCTCAGATTCCAAATCAGGTACAAGTTGCTCTGGCGGGGATGCAGGTCCAGCCCCGCAGTAGGGGCAGATGTTCCACTTGAGATGCAACAGACGGCGGCAATTGGGACAGGATTTCTTGAGCCTGGTGTGGCAGTCAGGACAGATAATGAAATCAGGCTGGGTTTTCCGTTTGCAGCCGGGACAGACCAGGCGTTCCTCGATATCTTGAAGTAGCGCTTCCTCTTCCAAAGAACGTTCGTAAGCTTCTACCAGGGTTTCCTGGGGGCGCAGGATGAAATAGAATAAAAGCCCCGGCAGGTTGAAAACCATCACCATGAGGGTGGCCAGAAGTTGGGCAAAGATGTCTCTGGACCGCGAGCGGACATCGCGGAAAGTCCAGATGACCAGGCTGACCCAAAAGGCCAAAAAGAAAGCGCCTAACAGAGCGACAATGACTTGCAGAATCACACCGATATTGACTTGCATATTCGACAGTGCTCCCCTTCTCAGTGGCATGATGCTTGCAGTATGCCCGGCATGGGGCACACCCTGCAAACTGGGAGCTATTATACCATTTTATCTCGTTTTTGTCACTTTGGGGGATGGAGAGGGGAGAGAGGCGAAACCTCGAGCTGTCCACCCAGGCGGGTTGCCCTCTCAAGGTGAATTAACAGGATAGAGATGTCAGTGGGATTAACGCCGTGGATACGTGAGGCCTGGCCCACATTGATGGGGCGGAATCTCGTCAGTTTCTCCCTGGCCTCGTTGCGCAACCCTACCACCCTTGCGTAATCGAAACCTTGGGGGATGTGCCGTTCCTCCAGCCGCTTCATCCGCTCCACCTGGCGACGCTGTTTCTCGATATACCCCGCGTACTTGGCCTCAATGGTGACCTGC
>JBGVTF010000080.1:0-5989 GCA_041862415.1 Anaerolineae bacterium
ATCCTGGAAGAAGGGCTGAGCTCCGCTCAAGCCAATCAGATGACCGAGAATGTGGTTGGCACCCATGCCCTGCCTCTGGGCATCGCCGCCAACTTTCTGATCAACGGTCGCGACTATCTGATCCCGATGGCCATCGAGGAGCCTTCAGTGGTAGCCGGGGCCAGTTTCGCCGCCCAATTGGTGCGCCAAGGGGGAGGCTTCAGCACCAGCAGCACCGAACCGCTGATGATCGCCCAAATGCAGGTGGTGGATGTAGCAGACCCTCAGGCAGCCCGGTTCGACCTGCTGGCAGCCAAACGGCGGCTTCTGGACTTGGCCGACCAGACCGACCCACTCATCGTCAGCCTGGGCGGTGGAGCCCGTGAGCTGGAAGTGCGGGTCGTCCCGGAAAGCCCCGTCGGGCCGATGTTGGTGGCTCACCTCATCTACGACTGCCGGGACGCCATGGGAGCCAACACCCTCAATACAGCGGCCGAGGCCCTGGCCCCTTTGGTGGAAGAAATCACTGGCGGCCGGGTGGTGTTGCGCATCCTGTCCAACCTGGCCGACCGCCGCCTGGCCCGGGCCAAATGCGTCCTCCCGGCCGAGGTTTTGGCTTTCGGCGAATATCCCGGCTCGCTGGTCGTGGACCGCATCGTCGAGGCCTACGCTCTGGCGGCTGTTGACCCCTACCGGGCAGCCACTCACAACAAGGGCATCATGAATGGCATTGATGCCGTGGTCATCGCCACTGGCAACGACTGGCGGGCCGTCGAGGCTGGTGCTCACTCTTACGCCGCCCGCTCAGGCCGCTACACCTCTCTGACGGCCTGGTGGAAAGATGGCGACAGCAATCTGGTCGGCACGCTGGAATTGCCCTTGGCCGTGGGTATCGTGGGCGGGGCGACCAGGGTCCACCCCACCGCTAAAGTAGCGCTAAAGATTCTGCGGGTGGAAACAGCGCGGGAATTAGCCGAGGTCATCGCGGCGGTGGGGCTAGCCCAGAACCTGGCCGCGCTCCGGGCCCTGGCCACCGAAGGCATCCAGCGCGGCCACATGGAGCTCCACGCCCGCCAGGTAGCCATCGCCGCCGGGGCCACAGGTGAGATGGTAGAGAAGGTAGCCCGGCAGTTGGTGGCCGAGCGGCGGATCCGGCTGGATCGGGCGCGGGAGATCCTCAATCAAAGTTAACGAGTAGCAAGCAACAAGAGCTATCATGACTATCATGAAACCCATCAAGGAAGTAGGTATCGTCGGCTACGGGGCTTACGTGCCACGTTATAGGCTGCCCGCTTCGGAGATAGCCAGGGTTTGGACAGAGGGGCAGGGAGGTTTGCCCATCAAGGAGAAGGCTGTCGCCGGGCTGGATGAGGACACAGTCACTATCTCCATCGAAGCAGCGCGCAACGCTCTGAAACGGGCAGGCATCAATCCGCAGGAAATCAGGGCCGTCTGGGTAGGCAGCGAGTCGCATCCCTACGCTGTCAAACCCACCTCGACCGTTGTGGCCGAGGCCATCGGGGCCACAACGGATGTCCAGGCCGCCGATTTCGAGTTCGCTTGCAAGGCGGGCACAGAGACCGTCCAGGCGGCTATTGGTTTCGTTGGTTCTGGGATGGCCAGGTACGCTCTGGGCATCGGCGCAGACACAGCCCAGGGCCGACCGGGCGATGCCCTGGAATACACTACCGGGTCCGGGGGCGCAGCCTACGTCATCGGCCCCAAAGAAGAGAGCCTGGCCTATTTCGAGGGCACCTATTCCTACGTCTCAGATACGCCTGACTTTTTCCGTAGACCCTACGAGCGCTACCCTCAGCATGGCAGCCGTTTCACCGGCGAACCAGCCTATTTCAAGCACGTGCTGGCTGCTGGCCAGCATCTGATGGACGAACTGGGCTACACTGCGGCCGACTACACAGCGGCTGTCTTTCACCAGCCCAACACCAGGTTCCCGAAGCAGGCCGCCAGGCAGTTGGGTTTCACTCCCCAGCAGATCGAGGTCGGGCTTCTGGTGCCACTGGTGGGCAACACCTACGCCGCCTCGTCCATGTTGGGCCTCACGGCTATCCTGGACGGAGCCAAGCCAGGCGATAGAATCCTCCTGGTCTCCTATGGCTCCGGTGCCGGCAGTGACGCTTTCTCCCTGGTTGTCACTGAGCTCATCGAGGAAAGACAGGATCGGGCCCCTGGTACTCAAGATTACATTGCCCGCCGCAGAGAGATAGATTACGCGACCTACGTCCGCTACCGAAAGAAGCTACAAGTACACTGATCAATTCCTGGGAGGTATCGTATTTGCGCGACGTTAGCATCATCGGCATCGGTCAGACCAAAGTAGGCGAACACTGGGACAAATCCCTGCGCCAACTGGCCTTGGAAGCCATATCGGCCGCTCTAAGCGACCCCGCAGTGAGCGGGACGAATTGCGCCGGACTAGAAAGGGCCGATGCTCTCTATGTGGGTAACATGCTCTCCGGTGAAGTCTCTGCTCAAGGGCACGTCGCGGCCCTCATCTCCGACTTTGCTGGCCTGCGTGGTATCGAGGCTGTGAAAGTGGAAGCGGCCGACGGTTCCGGGGCGGCGGCTCTGCGCCTGGGCTACATGGCTGTGGCCAGCGGGCTCATGGACACGGTCATCGTCTGTGGCGTGGAGAAGATGACGGACGCCGTCGGTAGCGCCACCGCCAGCGCAGCCCTGGCCCTGGCTATGGACAGCGATTACGAGACGTTGCACGGCCTGTCTGTGGCGGCCCTCAACGCCTTGCTGATGCGACGCTACATGCACGAGTACGGTGTGAAGCGGGAGGACTTTGGCCCTTTCACAGTCAACGCCCATCGGAACGCGGCTGGCAATCCTTATGCCATGTTCCCGCGCCCCGTCACCACGGAGGCTTTCATGAAAGCCCCTATGATTGCCGACCCCGTCAGCCTGATGGACTCTGCTCCCCTGGCCGATGGTGCAGCGGCCATAGTCCTCTGCTCTGGCGATAAGGCGCGCCAATTCACCACCAGCGCCGTGCGGATCGTCGCCTCGGCCATGGCTACTGACTCCCTGGCCATCCACGACAGACGCGACCCGCTCTTCCTGGAGGGGGCCTACCTCTCGGCTCAGAGAGCCTATCAGCAGGCGGACGTTGGATCGGCGGATATTGACCTCTTTGAGGTACATGACGCTTTCACCATCACGGCTGCCCTTTCTCTGGAAGCTTGCGGTTTCGCCCAGCGCGGACAGGGCGTGCGCCTGGCCCAGGAGGGAGAGATCGCCCTGGATGGCCGCATCCCCATTTGCACCATGGGTGGTCTGAAGGCTCGGGGGAATCCGGTGGGAGCCACGGGCGTCTATCAAATAGTCGAGTTGGTGCAGCAACTGAGAGACCAGGCTGGTGTTAATCAAGTCAAGGGTGCTCGCCTGGGCATGGCCCAGAGCATCGGTGGCACCGGAGGGACGGTGATCACCCACATCCTGGAAGCCCCATAAAGTGGGGATGTAAATCTGCAATCAGGCATTCTGGCCTTGACAATATCTTCTTAATTAGGAGGAATCTCAACTATATGAACATTCCACGCTACTGGAGAGCGCAAAGTCAGCGCTATAGTTTGGCTGGCGAGATCTGCAAGCAATGCGGAGCCAGGCTGTTCCCGCCCCGCGACGTCTGTCCCGAATGTCGCGAGTTGGCTCTGGCACCTTTTGCCTTCGATCCCGACGATGAAATCTATCCCCTCTTCACTCAGGCTCCAGAGGTCCATGGAGAGGGGTTGCCTCAGGCAGTGAGTCTGATCAAGCTGAGAGTCTAAGCCATGGAAGCTCCAGGCTATTGGCGGTCTCAGAGACAACGACACACCTTGGTGGGCGAGATTTGCGAGCGCTGCGGGGCCAGACTGTTCCCGCCTCGCGACCTCTGCCCCGAATGCCAGGAGCCAGCCTATGAGCCCTACACCTTCAAAGGGCGCGGTGAGGTCTATTCCTATTCTACTGTCTATCAGGCTCCAGAAGGCTACGAAGAATATGCACCTTACACCGTGGCCCTGATCAAGCTGGAGGAAGGACCGCTGGTGACGGCTCAGTTGACGGACCTGGACAGCGGTGAGGCCTACATTGGCATGCCAGTGGAAATGGTGACGCGCAAGCTCCGTGAGGAAGGCGAGGAGGGCATGATCGTCTACGGCTACAAGTTCCGACCGCTGTTGGAGAGCCGGAAATAGGCTCTTACGCTGTTCGCACAGTAGAAGAAAGAGCACGTGGTCGTCATGACCAGTGCTCTTTCTGTGTGCCTTAACTTGCTTTTTCGGTTCACATATGCTATATTGGCCTCGCACCAGCAGGTGTGGCGAGGCAGACGGCGTCTTGCCCTGGACGGTCGGGCAAGACGACTTTTTGTGGCAGCCGCTGCCACCACTGTTGCACCACTCCTGCACCGCCTGTACCGCAACAGTGATGCAATAGTGGTGGTTGCGGTACAGGCGAACACAGCGCATGGCGGAGATAGAGAGCACCTTGATCAACACCAACCAACCACTGAAAATCCTATTACTCGCTGCCGAGGTGGTCCCTTTCGCCAAGACAGGGGGGCTGGCCGACGTGGCCGGATCGCTGCCCAAAGCCCTCAAGGCCCTGGGCCACGACGTGCGGGTAGCTATGCCCCGCTACGGCCGCATCAGCGTCAAGAAGTTCAACCTGAAGGAAGCCCTGGCATCTTTCCCCGTGCCTATAGACGAGGGCACCGAACTGGCGGGCATCTTGCAGGGCACCATCGGCCAGGACGTGCCCGTCTATATGGTGGACAGTGCCAAGTATTACGACCGTGAAGGCATCTACATGTACCCTGACGATGCCGAACGGTTCATCTTTTTCTGTCGGGCTGCCATCGAGATGCTCAAGCAGATGGATTGGCGACCGGACATCATCCATTGCCACGACTGGCACACGGCCATCGTGCCCAACTGGATGAAGACCATCTACGCTGATGACTCCGTCTTTGCCCAGACGGCCACGGTCTACACCATCCACAACCTGGCCTATCAGGGCATCTTTGGCTACCGGGTGCTGGAGATCGCTGGCATTGACGAGTACGGGTTCATCATGCATCCCGACACGGCTGACCTGAACGAGGTAGTGGACTTTATGGCCCGGGGCATCCTCTTCGCCGATGTGATCAACACCGTCAGCGAGAGATATGCCCAGGAGATCCTGACCCACGAATTGGGCGAACGTCTCGACCCTATCCTGCGTGACCGCCGCGATCGTCTCTTCGGCATCCTCAACGGCATTGACGTAGAGTTGATGAATCCGGCTACCGACCAGTACATCGCTGCTCATTATGATGTCCACAACCTGATGAGGCGGCACGAAAACAAGCTGGCCTTGCAGCAGGAGGCCAAGCTCTCGGAGAGGGCCGATGTTCCCCTGATAGGGGCCATCTCCCGCCTGACCGACCAGAAGGGCTTTGACCTCATCAGCCAGATCATGGACCCTCTCATGAACAACCTGGACATCCAATTCGTGTTGTTGGGCACTGGCGAGCAACAGTACCATGATCTGTTCAGCGACTTGGCCAGCCGTCATCCTGACAAGATGGCTGTCTTCCTGACTTTCAACGCTCCCCTGGCCCAGCGCATCTACGCCGGATCCGACATGTTCCTCATGCCCTCGCGCTTTGAACCCTGCGGCCTGGGGCAGATGATCGCCATGCACTACGGCAGTGTGCCCGTGGTACGCTCTACCGGCGGCCTGGCCGACACCGTCAAGGACTTTAATCCGACCACCGGTGAGGGCAACGGCTTCGCCTTCGAGCCTTACGACGCCATGGCCCTTTACACTGCCCTGGTGCGGGCCACTGAGAATTACAAACATACGGGGGAATGGCACAAACTGATGCTGCGGGGTATGACAGCCGATTTCTCCTGGAACGCCTCAGCCAGGAAGTATGTGGACCTCTACTATCGGGCTTTGGCCACCAAGGGGAAAGAGCACAGGCTGCAAGAGTACGAGTTGGCGAGATCGGAGGAGGGAT
>JBGVTF010000081.1:0-11062 GCA_041862415.1 Anaerolineae bacterium
AAGATACGACCTGTTTCTATTATTATACACTATTTTATGTTGAGAATCAATGAATATTCCATGAAGAATTTTCGTCAACTTATTCAGATGCATCACCGCGCTTAAGGTCTTCAATTTGGCGCTCCGCCTCGATTCGGGCTCGTGGGTCCTGCCCAGGGCCCAGTTCGAGGAAGCGTTCGAAGGCCTCGATGGCCTTTTCCCTCTCCCCTTGCAGTTTGTAAATGACCCCCAGGCCATAGTAGGCTTCCGGCAAGTCAGGATCAAGCCCAAGCGCCGTCTCGAACTCGGTGAGGGCTTCGGTCAATTTCCCCATTTGGACGTAGGCTCCCCCCAGGAGATAGTGCGTTTCTGCATCATCGGGGGTGAGAGCCAAAGCCGTCTGGTACTCTGCAATGGCCTCGTTCAAGCGGCCCTGGCGATAGTAGACCACTCCCAGGTTGGAATGAGCAGCGGCATCCCCTTCGTCCAGATGGATAACGGCTTTGAACTCCTCAGCGGCCTTGTCCAGTTCACCCCGTTGGGCATAGGCATTGCCCAGTCGAAAGTGAGCCTCGGTCAGGGTGGGATCAAGGCGCGTGGCTGTCTCAAGTTCAGCGATGGCCTCATCCCATCGCCCAGTCTCCATGTAGCTGCGCCCCAACTCAAGGTGAGATGTGGCATCCTTGGAGGCCGTTCCACAGGCGCAAAGCCCGAGGAGCACAGCGACGCTGATCATGCCTATGACAGTCAGGTAAATATACGTTCGTTGCATATTCCTTATAGACGATGGGCGCATTTTCTTTACCTCGGTCACCTCGTAAGCATTCGGCCTAAGCGTTGAGGGCTGATTGGTCACCGCGAAGGCTCACCTAGCCCTGCTTGTAATCCAACAGCACCACCTGGGTCTCTTCTGGCAAAGTACTTTCAGTCACTTTCAAGCTCTCCTGGGCCGCCAACTTCTTCAATCCCATTTCCTGCAGGAATCTGTTCACCGAGGCTAGCTTGATGGTAAGCGCCTTGGTCTTATAGTGCATGGGGATGACGATTTTGGGCTCTAACAGGCTTATCAGTTCGGCGGCCTGAGGAGCCCCTATGGTGCTGACTCCGCCAACAGGGATGAGCAAAATATCTACATCGCTCAAGGCTTCAACCTGGGCCTGGGTCGGCACATGGCCAAGATCACCCAGGTGACAGATGGCCAGGCCATTGAATTCAAAGAGGAAAACCGTGTTGCGGCCCCGCTGAGCACCTTTCTTTCCATCGTGAAAGGTAGCGATACCGGTGATAAACACCCCCTTGATCTCATATTCTCCTGGTCCGTCAACGACCTTGGGTGCGCCCTTGATTCCCGACACGTAGTTGTGGTCGGCATGATTGTGGCTGACGGTGACGATGTCGGCGCGGACTCTGGGAAGAGTATAACCGACGGATGGGTCGTAGGGATCAGTGACAACGGTAGTGCCCTTATCTCGCAGCCTGAAACAGGCATGTCCATACCAGGTGATTTCCATATCCGATTGATACCTCCGTGCCTTGGGCTTGCACAGCAGGCTTCGTCGTGAGCGCTCAGCCGAACGGTCGGGGGGCGTGGGGAGTGTCCCTCCGATGCCTCTCTCCCTCTTCCCGTTGTGGAGTATTGGCCCAGCGGCCTCACTTTCAGGGGGGGAAAAGTGGGGTTGAGGGGATACGTCTCGACTGAGCTCGACAAAGTCCCCTCAAGCCCTCGGCCTGAGCTCGGGCCGAAGGCTCCCCGGGCTTTGCTGCGCAAGCCCGCCTTTCGAACCGGACACTATTATACCTCAATCTGGGTCAAAAGGGAAGATGGCCCAGTTGTGTGGACGTATAAATTGTGGTATAGTATTTCGGACTATGATCATCCATAAGGAGTTTCATAGCCATGAGCCGAGAAGCCTTCTGCCCCCGCTGTGGGGGATCTTTGATACAAAGATATGTAGAGGGGCGAGAACGCCAGGTCTGTTCCCGCTGCGGACGGATACACTACAAGAATGCCAAGCCATGCGCCTGCGCGCTGGTGATCCAAGACGGGCGCGTACTCCTGGTACGACGAGCGATTGAGCCTTTCTATGGGTATTGGGACATTCCCGGTGGATTCCTGGAGGCAGACGAACATCCGGCTGCCGGCGTGGTACGGGAGATGGAGGAGGAGACGGGGCTGCGCATCCGGCTCACGGCCTTGCTGGGCATCTACGTTGACACCTACGGCGCTGAGGACGAATACACGCTGAACATCCACTACCTGGCTGAGGTGGTGAGCGGCGAACCGCATCCCGCCAGCGACGCCTTGGAACTGGCCTGGTTCGCGCCCCACGAACTGCCCTCGGACCTCGCCTTCCGCAGCGACTACCAGGCGCTGGAGGACTGGCAACGGGCCATGCGAGGCGAGCTCACCCCGATGGCCTTGACTTCGGGGAATCCCGCCGGACATCCTGGATCTGGTGAAGCCGCTTGAGGTTTCCTCATGTTTGCCAAGGTCGACCAAAAGGGGTATAATGGGGCATGTCCCAAAAATCGTATGTTGCAAGTCGCGTATCATTGACGGGCTAGCGATAAGCCGTCAGCTATCAACCACCTGTACCGCAATAGTGGTGCAGCAGTGGTATTCGAAAGGAGACTGGCGTGAAAAGCAACCGAGCCTACCTTCTCTTGATCGTTTTTGTCAGCGGCATGACCAGCCTGGCCGTGGAACTATCGGCTTCGCGGCTTTTGGAGCCCTACTTTGGTACCTCCCTCATCATCTGGGCCAATCTCATCGGTCTGGTGCTCATCTATCTGACCGTCGGCTACTACATTGGCGGCCGCTGGGCCGACCGTCACCCCTACGAAAGGGTCCTCTATCAGCTTACTGCCTGGGCTGGGTTCGCCATCGGGCTGGTGCCCTTTGTGGCCAAGCCGATATTGCGCTGGTCGGTCCTGGGCTTCGCCAACTACAGTCTGGGCATCCTGATGGGCTCTCTGTTTGGCGTCATTCTCCTCTTCGCCTTTCCCGTCACCCTGCTGGGCTGCGTTTCGCCCTTCGCCATCCGCCTGTCCATGCGCGACGTGGATTCGGCCGGAAACATCGCTGGTTCCATCTACGCCCTATCTACCCTGGGCAGCATCATCGGCACTTTCACCCCTGTTCTCGTCCTCATCCCCAACATCGGCACCAGGAACACCTTTTTGTCTTTCTCACTGGTTCTGTTGGTCCTTTCCCTCATCGGCCTGGCTCGCGTGGCTGGCCGGAGAGTCTTACTCTATGTCCTGATGCTGGTCATCCTCCTCGCTCTGATCCTTCTTGCTCCTGCTGGCGCCATCAAAGCCTCAGCGGGGTTGATCTATGAGACCGAATCGGCCTACAATTACATCCAGGTGCTCAAGCGCGGGGATGACATAAATCTGCACCTCAACGAGGGCATGGGGCTCCACTCGGTTTATAACCCCCATCAGATTCTGACCTATGGGATATGGGATTTCTTCCTGGTGGTCCCCTATTTCAACGATCCCCCTTACACCGCCGATCAGGTGGATAGCCTCTGCATGATCGGCTCGGCGGCCGGGACCATCCCCAAGCAGTATACGACCGTCTATGGCCCTATCCCTATTGACGGGGCCGAGATTGACCCTCGCATCGCCGCTGTGGGACGCCAGTTCTTTGCCATGAACGAGCCCAACTTTAACGTCATCGCTCAAGATGGCCGCTATTTCCTGTCTCACAGCCAGAAGAAGTACGATGTGGTGGCCACCGACGCCTACCGCCCTCCCTACATCCCCTTCCACCTGACCACCAGGGAGTACTTTATCGAGATGCGCGACCACCTGACTGAGGAGGGAGTGGCTGTCATCAACGTCGGTCGCACTCACACCGACTACAGCCTGGTGGACGTGCTGGCCAGCACCATGAAAGACGTCTTTCCCAGTGTCTATGTCATTGACACACCCGACTACGGCAGCGACCTGGGCAACAGCTTGGTGGTGGGCACTGTGAAGCCGACGAGATTGTCCAACTTTGAGGCCAACGTGGCCCTGTTGGACCATCCCCTGCTGGTGGATGTAGCCCAACGGACTTTGGGTCACATCAGGGAGGTGGAGAAGTCAACCCTAGTCTTCACCGACGACAAAGCGCCAGTGGAGCAGGTGGTGCATGGTCTCATCTTGCACTACGCCCTGGCGGCAAGGTAAGTTTGGCCGACCCTTCGACAGCCCTTCGGCCCTTCGACGAGGCTCAGGACACCGCAACAAGAAATGACCAACTCCCATTGGGAGTTGGTCATTGGTCACTGGGATTCAGTCACTTGAACCGCCCTCCAGGAAGCAGATGACGCCGCTGGCTATCCCTCGTGCTACCTTTTCCTGCTCGTACAACAGGATGTTCCGGTCGTCGAGCATGAAGCCCATCTCAATGATCGCGCCTGGGGTGTCTAGTGCGATCTTGCGGAAAGCATGGTATTGGCGCATATCGGGGGTGATGCTATCCTCGTGGCGAGCCAAGCCCGTCCATTTCTCGTATTCGTCCCACAGGCACTTCACCAGACGGTCCTCTTCCTCGGGCACGGCACTGTTGGTCACGCGGGCCACCTTGAAGCCCGAGGCTCCCGGTATGTCACAGGAATCAGCGTGCAGGGACACGAAGGCATCAGCTTGGTACCCAAAGATGGCCTCGTCAAATTCCCCCAGCAGCTCGACCTGATAGTCTTTGCGTCTCAGAAGGGCTACCACTTTTTCGGCGATGGCGACGGTAATCTCGACTTCTTGCAATCCGTCAGAGCAGATGGCCCCCGAATCGAATCCGTAGTGACCGGCCACGATGCCAACCTTCGGAGGAGGCTCGCTGGTAGGAACCGGGGTATCCGTCGGTACGGGCGACGGCAGTTCCAAGGCCGTGGTATGGTCCGGCGGATGGAGGGCCTGCCAACTCAGGTAACCGATGGTCAAAGCGATAAAAACCATCGTTACCAAGAGCACCTTCTGAGCTGTCTCCAATACCTCTTTTCTAACCACTGGCGTCCGCTCTCCTGCTGTTACCACTTGCTGCGCAATAGTTCCGCTGTTGCGGTACAGGCAACAGATGCCGCCTGTAATCATACCCCCAACCGCCGATTTAGTCAACCTGGAGGCGAATCCCTTGTCCAGATACTCCGTTGAGACTCGATAGATTGCGATCTACTGAGACTTGACATTTATGACCATACAGTATATATTTGTGCTGCCAGTTTGAACTTCAAGGGAGGGAGGACAATGGGCCAATTTGGCGAGTTGCTGAAAGAAGCGCGTCAAAACAAAGGGGTCTCTCTGGAGGAAATCGAGGAGGAGATCAGAATACGAAAGAAATACTTGCAGGCTTTAGAAGAGGAAGACTTCTCGATCATGCCTCCCGAGGTCTACGTCAGGGGATTCCTGCGCAACTACGCCACCTATCTGGGCTTGGATCCAGAGGAGGTAAGAGACCTTTATTATAAAGGAAAGCCCGTTGGAAAAGGGAAGAAACCCGAGTTGATGGGCAGGGCTGGCCAAATTGCAGGAGAAGGAACAGGTCCCCGCGCCTTCCCTATGGATATGTCATTGACCCAATCGCGCCTGCTGGCCTTTCCGTTTCTGGTCATAGCGTTGGCTCTTCTCGCTTCCCTCCTTTTGGGTCTCTGGGCTTTCCGCCAGTATGTCCCGCTACCGGCGGAGACCGGGCCTGAGATCGAGGCAGCCGTGACAGCTATACAGCCCAGGCCCACTTTTACGCCGACTCCGGTAGTTACGCAAGCGACACCTACGCTCGTTGGCACACCGACGCCCAAGGCCTACACTGGTGTCGAAGTGGAATTAGTGATGCTGGAGAGAGCCTGGTTGCAGGTCCACGTGGATGGGACGAAGGTCTTCGAAGGCGTCTTCGACGAGGGTACCAAGATTACCTGGAATGGGGAAGAGCGAGTGGCCGTGCGCTGTAACAACGCTGGAGGTGTGGAGGTTACCCTCAACGGGCAGAAGCTGGGGCCTTTGGGCAAGCGAGGGCAGGTGGTAGACCGAGAATGGACGACGAAGGAAGTAGGGACGACTCCGGTAACTGGTACACCTGCTATAGCAACTCCAGGCACCCCATTGCCAAGCGCTACGCCTAGCTCCACGGCCACAAGCCCTCCGCCACCGACTAATACACCCATCCCTGTCACGCCCACGGTCACCCCTGAAACACCGGAAGCGGGCAGCCCAGCATCTGAGGAGACTACTCCCACCGCTGCCCCTGAGGGATGAGTGGGCCGGATCGCGTCTGCTTGGCTGTAGAGCGCCCAGTAGAACCCTGACCAGGTCCCTTGTCCCTTATCCCTTGTCCCTTAACTTACATGCGTTTCTATCTGCTGTCTTTAGGTTGTCCCAAGAATACTGTGGATTCCGAGGGAATAGGCCGCTTGCTGCAGCAAGCTGGCTGCGAGGCCATCACCGAACCCGAGAGCGCTCAGCTCTTGATTGTCAACACCTGTGGCTTCATTGACAAGGCGAAGGAGGAATCCTTTGCTGCTCTGAGGGAGTTGGCGAAACTGAAGCGGCCTGGCCAATTTCTCATCGCTGCCGGCTGCCTCTCGCAGCGCTACGGGCGCGAACTCGTCGCAAGAGTGCCCGGCCTGGACGGCGTTATCGGCACCCGGCGCTGGATGGAAATCACGACCCTGGTTCGAAACCTGCACTCAAAAGATTATCCACACGGCAAGCCAGCGGTCATGACCGGGGATCCGCTTGGGGGAATCGCTGAACCCATGCGCGGGGCCTTGCGGGGGGCCAGCGCCTATCTCAAGATCGCTGACGGCTGCAGTGCACCCTGTGCCTTCTGCGTCATCCCAGCCATCAAAGGGCCAGCCCGCAGCCGCTCCCTGGAGGCCATTGTGGCCGAGGCTCAGCAGTTGGCCGGAAGGGGAGCCAGGGAGATCATCCTCATCGCCCAGGACACCACGGCTTATGGCCGCGACCGAGATGAGCGCTATGCCTTACCCACCTTGATAGAGGCTATTTTGACCGCTGCGCCCGACCTGCGGTGGCTGCGCCTGATGTACGCCTATCCTCAGCACATCACCCCCCGCCTCATCGAGGTCATGGCCCATCACCCCCAGGTCTGTCACTACCTCGATATGCCCTTACAGCACGGGCACCCTGAAGTGCTGCGCCGCATGAACCGTCCCCATGATGTGGATGAGGTCCGGCGCCTGATTGCCGACCTGCGAGAGGCTATGCCTGACATTGCCCTGCGCACTTCTTTTATCGTGGGCTATCCGGGCGAAACAGAAGAGGAATTCTCGGCCCTGCTCGATTTCGTGGCCAAAGTGGCTTTTGACCGGGTGGGGGTCTTTACCTACTCGCAAGAGGCCGGGACAAGGGCTGGTGAGTTGCCCTATCGGGTGCCGACAGAGGTCAAGGAAGAACGTTACGCGCAGCTCATGGAACTGCAGCAGGGCATCTCATTGGCCAAGAATCGGCAGGTGGTTGGACGGGTACTTGAGGTGCTCGTTGAGGGACAGAGCGAGGGCCTCAGCGTGGGCCGTTCATACCGCGATGCCCCGGAAATTGATGGATTGGTCCTCGTTGAAGGGGAATTGCCCGTAGGCGAGATGCTGCCAGTGCGCATCACCGGCGCCATGGAATACGATCTGGTGGGAGAAGAAGAGGCCAGCAGCTACCAGTCATAGCCTCTGGCCCCCATCGGTATCTTCATATGGCCTCTCCGTCCTCCAACTCAAAGGCCGAAGAGCATTCCCAAACATCCCTTCCGGTTTTCCAGTTGCTCCAACTCCAATTGCAACAATCGTTCCTCGACAGATCCACGTCGCTCGTCTTCCTTACGCTTGATCTCAGAGATCTCACGCTCCAGCCTCAGCATCCGCTCCCGCAATCTGGCATTCTCTTCCTTCAGGTTAAAGTTATCCTGTATGAGCACGCCCAGCAGGTCACGGCTGGCTTGTTGGCTGTGCAGGAGCATCTGTTGACCGTCGGCAACAGTGTGGATGGTATCGGACAGGACGGCCATGGCTGGCGCCAGGCCCAGCTTTTCCCCCTCGGTGGCGACGACGGCGTACACATCGTCCTGAGTGACCTCACCCACGCGCATGGCCTCCAGGCGCTTCGCAACCTGGCGATAGGAGTAACCTTCGGCCAGTAATCCTTTAATGATAATGAGGGTCTCGAGATCTTCGTCTGTGTAGCGCCGATGGCTCATCCCACCGTCGGAAGACAGCTCCGGGTAACCAGCGGTTTGGGAGAGGAAAGGGGCAAACTCTTTGGACCAGCGTCGCAGTGTTGAGGCCGATATATCTAGGCGAGCAGCCACCTGACTGGGGAGCCGGAGTCTGGTTTCATCATGAGGCATCTAAATTACCTTTATCCTCTTTCTTTTCACCCACCACCTGGTAGGGAACCTCAATATAACGAGGGGGCTCCGCTTCCGGTGTCTCGTCTTCCTCAACTACCCGCCACGGGCTGGCCACGGAGGCCAATTCATCCAGATGCTGACGGACAATCTCCTCGGGACACATTTCAACGAAAAGTTTCAACCCCAGCAGGATGACGGCGATATCATCTAGTTGGCCCAATCCCGGCACGATGTCGGGCACAATATCAACAGGGAAAAGCAGGTAGAGCAAAGTGGCCGGTATGATGATCTTTGACCAGGGCGCAACCCGCCTATCATTTAGTAGCCGCCAGATCAGTTTGATGTTCTTGATGATTTCGGCCAAAATGCCCGCTGCTTCTCCAACCCGAACTTCTTTCTTCTGGTTAGCCATCCCAATTACCCCTCGAACAGAATCTATCTTATTATATCCCCTTCTGTTCTTTTTGGCAAACCTGTCTTCGCTTGACTTAACCCGCAAGTCCTGAGGTCCCACTGCAAGGTGGAGGTAGATTACAGCAGACCCAGGAAAAGGCCTTCTGGATCAACTGTGACGGCTCCTTTGGCTTTCACTGAGGGTTTCCCGTCACCATCCTCGTGATGCGGGTTTAGCCCAAGCCCGTGACTATCTTGACAATCCCTCCTACTGTCTGTATAATTAGCGATGTCAAATTCGCTGTTGTGGGCTTTGCGACCTTCTCCCAACGTGCAAGGCATTGGCTTCTTCTGTTGTTGTACAGGAACGTAGGCGAGGCTAATTTCTCAATGGGTTACCTGACGATGGTCATGGCCGATTGGGCAAACCACGGCGATACACACGTAAGCTGTGCGACGGGATGAAGATCCCATCTGAGAGGTCTTTTTCCAATATAGATAGAATCTGAGGAGAGAATATGGCCCCAGTACTTGAGACTCGCAACATCACCAAGAGATTCCCCGGCGTTCTGGCCAACGACCGCATAGATTTCTCCCTGGAGGAGGGAGAGGTGCTGGCCTTTTTGGGTGAGAACGGCGCCGGCAAGACCACGCTGATGAACATCTTGTACGGTCTCTATACCCAGGATGAGGGACAAATCTTCCTCGACGGCCAGGAGGTAGAGATCGAAAACCCCAGCGATGCTATCGCCCGCGGTATCGGCATGGTCCACCAGCACTTTATGCTCGTGCCCGTGATGACCGTGGCCGAGAACGTGGTCTTGGGCACCGAGACCCAGAGTCTGTTTGGTCTGAACCTGACAGCCCTGGCCCGCCGCTTGCAGACTCTATTTCGCCAGCTCAATCCGACGCCCTATTTACACCGCCACTTGGCTGAGCCCTACCGCCTCAGCCGGGTGGCGCTGACCTGGGCCACTCTATATCTCCCCATATTCGGCGTCGAGTTCTTACTTTTCCTCCTCAACCGGTCTTTCTGGGGCGTTCTGATAGCCAGTTTCGTCATCGGTCTGCTTTGGCTGGGGATGCTGGTTGATTGCTGGCGGCGGCCAACAGAGTCCTTCGCTGAGGCCAGTCTGAAATCCAAACCAGCCTGGGCGGCGATTATCCTGGTGGGCAACGCGATTGGCGCAGCGGCCTACTATTTCCTCGCGGCCCGACGTCACACTATCCCCTGGCCCAATCCCCGACGCGGGCGCATATTGGTGGTTGGGCTGTCCCTGGTCGTGGCCCTGACCATCTCTGGCCTGGCCTCCCTGACCGGCCTGTTGCCTGCTCTGGTTATATTCACCGAGGGGCTTCTCCGCTTTCTGCTCGTCATCGCTCTGGCCTACATTGGCCTGTGGGTCCTGCTCGGCCTGTACCTGATGCTGCTAGAGGTACTGGAGTGGTTTACCGAGTTGGTCCCTCTAGGGCTGGCTGCCGATGCCCGGCGGGTGCGGGACATCTCTCACCAGTTCGGCCTGGACGTGGACCCGTGGGCCTACGTAGAAGATCTGCCGGTGGGCACCCAGCAGCGGGTGGAGATCGTCAAAGCCCTCTACCGCCAGGCCGATATCCTCATTCTGGATGAGCCCACGTCCGTGCTGACCCCTCAGGAGACCGGTGAGTTGTTTGAGATCATGCGTTCCCTGACCGGCCAGGGCAAGTCCATCATTTTCATCACCCACAAGCTGAAAGAGGTGCTAGCCGTGGCCGACCGAATCATCGTCCTGCGTGACGGTCACGTGGTGGGCGAGACCAGGCCGGCAGAGGCTACCGAGGCCAGCCTGGCAGCCATGATGGTCGGACGCGAGGTCATCCTGACGGTGGACAAGGAGTCGTCCCGACCGCAGAATGTGGTGCTCAAAGTGGAGAACCTGCACGCCGAGGATGACCGTCGTCAGCCGGTGGTCAACGGTGTCAACCTGGAGGTTCGCGCCGGTGAGATCCTGGGGGTGGCTGGGGTTCAGGGCAACGGCCAGACGGAACTGGTGGAGGTGCTGACTGGCCTGCGGCCAAGCACGGAGGGCCATGTCTGGATCATGGGTACGGAGACCACCCACGCCTCTCCCCGGCAAATCATCGAGTTGGGCGTGGCCCACGTGCCCGAGGACCGGCAAAAGGATGGCCTGGTCCTCAGTTATCCGGTGTATGATAACCTGGTCCTGTCCACCTATTATCAGCCTCCTTTCGCCAGAGGTGTTGTGATCAACCAAGAGGCCGTCTTCAGGCAGGCCGATGAGCTGGTGAGGACTTTTGACATCCGCACGCCGACCATCGCCCTGCCAGCCAATAACCTGTCTGGGG
>JBGVTF010000082.1:0-4447 GCA_041862415.1 Anaerolineae bacterium
TCTCTATCCGGGTCCTCTCGCGTGGCGTACAGCCCCGTCTCTTCCCATTTCCTCTGCCAATTGGGTTCTATCTTTTGTGGAATGTATTTGTCTGCCATGATGACGTCTCCTAGTCTCTCTTCTTTTCCTCCGGGGGCAAAAGTAAAGAAATTCCCTCCTCCACCGCATCCCGTACCAGACCGATCATCTGTCGCTTCTTATCAAATTCTGTTGGCGTATAACACAGGATTTCCAAAGGCAATCCGCCTTTCCAGTGCTGGTACAATTTGCTGGGCCGATCAGGGAAAGCGATGCCTTCAAAAGCCTCCGAAACCAGCAGCAAATCCACATCGCTGTAGCGAAGGTGATCTCCCCTGGCCCGAGAGCCGAAGAGAATTGCCCGTTCCAAAGGCCAGTCTTGCCCCAACGCTTCCAGAAACCGCTTCACTTCGGCAAGCGTTTCCTCGTCCATTCCATCACCGCCTGGGCATAATTCAGGTGCATCTGCGCTGATCTCTGGTCGTACATCTCGGCTGGGATGCCATTTTCTTCTCCTAATTAGACGAAACCCCTTCGCCATCAGGGACGAAGGGGTTCTCCGCGGTACCACCCTGTTTGATGAATCGGCTGTCGCGGCACTGTTGCACCACTGTTGCGGTACGGGCGCCACAGGCCGATGGCTCACTTCTGCCATCGGCCATCAGCCAGATTGGTGGAGCTGAGGGGACTTGAACCCCTGACCTCCTGACTGCCAGTCAGACGCGCTCCCAACTGCGCTACAGCCCCACGCTTTCCATCCACTCTAGGGCGCGTTAACGTGCGCCACACGGCAACGGCTAGGCAGCGAACCGAATACAGCGAAGTGTCCGTTGTGTTCACCGCTGCGGCTCCCAGGCGAGTTCAGCCTTTGTGGGCGGCGCTCCCCCTGGGCACCAATCGCCGGGCTTCCACCTAGTCTTTCCCAGCTCGCTGGGGGGATGGCTTACTACTCCTCTTCACAGCCTGTATAGCACTCACTTTGCAACTGGCTACTAGCCTCTTTGGACAAGGTCAAGCGCCAGTTGCGGCACTGTTGCGCCACAGGGTGGAGCTGAGGGGACTCGAACCCCTGACCTCATCAGTGCGATTGATACGCTCTCCCATCTGAGCTACAGCCCCACGTCTAAGAATAGTATATAGCATGTCGTGAAAGTTGTCAAGTAACCCTGCCTTTTAATGACCTCTACCCCTATGCTACGTTGCCAGCAGAGAAAAGTTCTTACCGTACCCTTTCACCAGTTAACATTTTGTTTACAATTCGATGTTGCTTTGTTTGCACTTTGAAGGTATAATAGACCAAGAGTATCACGAGAGACACACCGGTCGTGTCGGACAGCAATGAGATATCCTTACGCATCCAGGGGGACAATCATGCCATTCTCACCAGGAGAAAACGTCGGACCGTATCGCATTGTCGAGCAATTGGGGCAGGGGGGCATGGCCACGGTCTTTAAAGCCTACCATCCAGCCCTGGATCGCTACGTGGCCATGAAGGTGCTACACCCGGCCTTCAAAGAGGATCCCAATTTTTTGGCCCGTTTCCAGCGCGAGGCCCGCATCGTGGCCAAACTGGAGCATCCCCACATTGTACCCATCTATGATTTCAGCGAGCACAAGGGTATGGCCTATCTGGTACTGCGCTACGTTGAGGGGGAGACCCTCAAAGTCCACCTGAAAGAGGGCCCTCTTCCCTCGGGACGCATCTTGGAAATTCTGAAGCCTGTAGCGGAGGCACTGGCCTACGCCCACGAGCAAGGAGTGCTACACCGGGACATAAAGCCTTCCAACATCATGCTGACTGCCGAAGGCGGCATCTTCCTGACCGATTTCGGGCTGGCCCGCATGGCCCAAAGCGGAGAGTCCACCCTCTCCCAGGATATGATGATCGGCACCCCACAATACATATCCCCCGAACAGGCCAAAGGTGAGGAGGTTGATGAGCGCACCGACGTCTACTCCCTGGGGGTGGTCCTCTTCGAGATGCTGACTGGCCGTGTGCCCTTCAGCGCCGACACCCCTTATTCCGTCGTCCACGACCACATTTATACCGCATTGCCCTTGCCGACCACCATCAAGCCTGATATCCCTCCGGCGCTGGAGCGGGTGGTGCTCAAAGCCCTGGCCAAGGAAAAAGAAGACCGCTATCAGAAGGTGAGCGAACTGGCGATGGCTTTCGAAGACGCCGTCGTCGAGGCCGCGTCGGAAGAAGAAAAGGCAATGGAGCCAGCGACTGTCCCTTCCGCTGTCGTCGAGGCCCAACCAGAGGCCCAAGAAGCCAAGCCCTCACGAAGGCGGTGGCTGATCATCGGCGGGGTGGTGGCTGCTCTCCTCTGCGTCTGCTGCGCTGGGCTCTTCCTTGCGTCCCAGAGCCAAAAGGCCAAGAGTACCCCTGAGTCGATCGCTCGACCAGAAATGGAGGCCGCTCCTTTATCTGACGAAGACCCTGTCAGCCAGGCTCTGAGGCATGTGCAGGCCAATCCCGACGACCCCCAGGCTCATCTCATGTTAGGCAATGCCTATGCCCTGCAGGGGGACAAAGTCAAGGCACTGGAGGAATACGAGAGAGCCATCGAGCTTGGATCCGAATACACCGAAGCCTACATAAAAGCTGGCGATATGCTGGCCGCTCAGGGGGATTTCGCCAGGGCTGCTAAGATGTATCGGCGTGCTGTCGAGCTCGAGCCCAATAACGTCGCGGCCAACCTGAAAGCCGGTCAGGCCCTCTGGTGGGACGGCCAGACAAAGCCGGCTATCGAGTACTTTGAGCGGGTCACGGTGCTTGATCCCGACTTGCCCCTGCCTCACGCGGCGCTAGGGAATTTCCTGGTCAGTACAGGCCAGTTGGAAGAAGGCCGTGAGGCATTGGAGACAGCCCGACGACTGGACCCGGGCCTGCCCGAAGCGCACTTTGGCATGGGCCTGTATTGGAAAGCTGTGGGTGACATAGAAAAAGCGCGCCAGGAATTCGAATTTGTGGTGCGCTCCGACGCAAGGCCCTGGTTAGTGGCAGATGCCAGAAGGGAACTGCAAGAACTCAAGTAGACATTCTGTGCGGATGAAGAGCATTCAAAAGAGACTCGACCACGATTTTTGGAGAAAGGGAAGAATCTCGTTTTCTCTTGGTAGGAACGAGACCCCTTCGACAAGCTCAGGGCAGGCTCTTCGCTCCGCTCAGGGTGACAATTGTGATCTACTGGGACTCGGGTCACGCCTTTGCTGCCGAGTCCCTTTTAGCGGATAGGAGTGGTCAAGGGACGTGCCTTTCTTTACGGTTTTCGCCGTAGCTTTTGGGCTGGCATTGGCGTTGACGCCGCTGGCTGGACGGGTGGCGTGGCGTTATGGGTTGGTGGACGTGCCAGGGCCCAGGCGGGTGCATCGGGGGAAAGTACCGCGACTGGGAGGAATAGCTCTGTACGTGGCCTTCTCAGCAGCGGTGGTCGTGGCCCAATTCCTGCCTGTACCCCGCCAGGACCCCAAGGAGTTGACCCGACTGCTGGGGGTGTTGCTGGGCTCGACTTTTATGTTCGTGGTGGGATTCTACGACGACCGGCGGGAACTCTCCCCGGCTTCTCAGTTCCTGGCCCAGTTGGCAGCAGCGCTGATAGCCAACGGCTTTCTGGTCTTCATCGAGCGGGTCAACAACCCTTTCACCGACCAACAGGTGGTCTTTCCCCTGTACTTCACTGTGACCTTTACGGTGTTCTGGATCATGGGCATAATCAACACCGTCAACTGGCTGGATGGGCTGGACGGGCTGGCAGCCGGGGTGGCAGCCATCGCCTCGGCCGTGCTGGCCTTTCACATGTACCGTGAGGGTCAATACAGCATCTCCCTCGTGCCGCTGGCCCTATTGGGGGCTACCCTGGGATTTCTGCCTTACAATTTTCATCCGGCCAGGGTCTTTATGGGCAGTTGTGGGGCGCTGTTCCTGGGGTATGCCGTGGGCACTGTCTCCATTGTAGCCGGAGGCCGGGTGGCGACTATGCTTCTGGTATTGGGTCTGCCCATCCTGGATGTGGCCTGGCAGATTGTGAACCGTCTGCGGCGTGGCCGCTCCATCGGCCAGGCGGATTTGGGGCATCTGCACTACCGGCTGCTGGACATTGGTCTGTCGCAGCGCCGGATCGTGCTGCTCTATTATCTCTTCTGTGCCTTTTTCGGTGGTCTGGCTCTTGTCATCTCCTCACGGTTGTACAAGTTCTACGCGATTATGGGGTTTGGATTGTTGGCTATTGGGGCGCTGTGGTGGATCGCTCGTCAGGGGACGGGCAAGACGGGGGACACCCCCGAGCCCCCGCCCTGACGGGTTGTGCCTTCTTCGGTGGGTTGGCTCTTCTCATATCCTCACGGTTGTACAAGTTCTACGCGATTATGGGGTTTGGATTGTTAGCTATTGGGGCGCTGTGGTGGATCGCTCGTCAGGGGACGG
>JBGVTF010000083.1:0-10418 GCA_041862415.1 Anaerolineae bacterium
CGCTGTACCCTCCCGCAAATCGAAGGCAAGCGCGTGTTGGTCGTTGGCGGTGGGCACACCGCCATAGACTGTGCCCGTTCGTCGGTGCGGCTAGGGGCCAAAGCGGTCGAGATGGTCTGTCTGGAGGCCAAAGAGACTATGCCTGCCGACCCCCATGAGGTAGCGGAGGCGGAGAGGGAAGGCATCGTGATCCATCCTGCCCACGCCGTGGGCCAGGTTTTGACGAAGGACGGACGGGTGACCGGGGTGGAGTGCCTGAACGTCAGCTCTCTGGAGTTCACCCCCGATGGAAAGCTGAACCTGGAAACCGAGCCTGGATCTGAGCACGTTTTGGAGGCCGATGTGCTCATCGTGGCCATCGGACAGCGCCCGGCTTTGGGTCCACTGTTCGATGACGAGGGGCTGGAGAAGACCGGCCGGGGCACCGTAGCCGTGGACCCCGAAACCCTGGCCACGGGGCGGCCTGGCCTCTTTGCGGCGGGAGATTGCGTCACCGGTCCCCTGAATGTGATAGATGCGGTGGCGTCGGGCCGCCGGGCGGCTGTCGCCATGCATCGCTATCTGCGCGGTGACACCGGTTCGACAGGGCCTGTCGTGCTTGTCCCGAGCGTGGCCGAGGGGAGCGCAGCCGAAGGGCTGACCACAGGCGGCAGGAACGCGTCATCGCTCTCGCCCCTACCCCCCACCGATTTGTCCCTCGACACCCTGGATCGGAGGTTGACGGGCGATAATGGCCAGGAGACCCCCCGTCATACGATGCCCACCCTGCCCCTTGAGGGACGGCTGGACCTGCACCGCGAGGTGGAGTTGGGCTACACCGAGGAGCAGGCCCGGCTAGAGGCCCAGCGTTGCTATCAGTGTGGGTTCAACGTCTTCATCGAGGCCGAGCGCTGCACTCTGTGCAACAAATGTGTGGAGGTGTGTCCGCAGAAGTGCCTGGAAATCATGGCCTTCGACCGCGTGGAGAACGGCAACGAGTTGCCAGGGATGGAGATGGCCAGGGAATGGCTAGACGGCGGGGCGGTCATCATAGATGAGACCCTGTGCACCCGTTGTGACAAATGCGTGGAGATCTGCCCACCGCAGTGCATGAGGATGGAGCCCACTCGCGCAATCAACGCCTTGGAATCGTGAGAGCTCTACTGACTACAGAGGCAGTGGTGGGAGCAATGCCTCGCCTTCACCGGTTGATTCTCTGTGTCTCGGGCTCTGCACTCCCGGCTTCTTCAAAGCCCAACACGTCCGTCGGTATCATCTCACAGACGGCCGGGTCGGCCAGGCAGGCGAGATCCTCTTTGGGGCTGATGATACGCGCCACGTAACCATCCAACAGTTGAATCACCCGGTCGGTGTACTCTACCAAGCGCAGATCGTGGGTCACCATGATCCCGGCGTTGCCCTGCTCGTGGACAAGGTTCGCCAGCGTCTCCACCACTTGAAAGGCACGTTCGGTGTCGAGGCTGGCCGTCGGCTCATCAGCCAACACCAGGGCGGGTTGATTGATCAAGGCACGGGCGATGGCCACCCGCTGCCGTTGCCCTCCGGAAAGCTGTCTTGGCAGCCCGTGCAGGCGGTCCTCCATACCCAGCCGCACCAGGAGTTCCCTGGCCCGCCTTTTGCCGGCCGCATTGAACTCTTTGTTCAGCCGCAGCATCAACGCGACGTTCTCCAGGGCCGTCAGGTAAGGGACGAGGTTGTTGGCCTGAAAAGTGAAACCGATGTTGCGGCGACGAAAGCGGGCCCTCTCCGTTTCCCTCATCGTGGACAGCGCTTGGCCATCTATTATGATGCTACCTGAGGTCGGGCTTAACAGTCCGGCCAACATGGCCAACAGGGTGGTCTTGCCCGAGCCGCTGGGCCCCACCAGGGCCACAAACTCACCCCGCTGCAAGCCGAAGGAAACCCCATCCACAGCTTTCACCACCCCCCCGCCCACCGGGTACGCCTTGATGACCGACCGAGCTTCAAGCGCTAACGCCATGTTGCCTCCTCAAGAACCCAACCCCAGGGCAATCAGGGGCTCCACGCGCAACGAGTAGCGGATGGACACCAATCCGCCCACAGGGCCCATGAGCAAAATCGAGGTCACGGCCATCGCTCCCGAGCGGGGCTCAAAGACGATGGGAATATTGGGCGGGAAAACCAAGGCCAGGCCAAAGGTCGCCAGACTGCCAATGGCGACACCCAACAGAGTGATGGCCACAATCTGGATAATGGCGGCCACAGCGACGATGGTGTTGGGTGTGCCGATGGCCTTGAGCATCCCGATCTGGGCCACCTTCTGCAGCGTCTGGATCTGGAAAAAGCCCCCGATCACCAGTATGCCGATCAGCAGGGCAAAGGTGTTCTGCGTGGTCAGGGTGCTCTGCTGAGCCGTGTACCCTGGCGTATTCTCGTAAGCCGTCGTGCGGTCCACAGCCTCGATGCGGCTCACCCGCGCCTGAAGGAGCTGACGCATGGGTTCGAGTTGCGTCGGATCCTCTAGTTGCACAGCCACCACATTGCAGGCCGGGTCTTCCACGCCAGGACCCACTACCGCTTTCGGCCTGATCTCGTCCCAGGTCACAATGGGCACGAAAACCGAGGGCCGCAGCCCGTATTTACGGCTGTCGCTGATCCCGACCACCTGCAGGTCGTAGAATTGGTCCTCATTCCCCTGGGTCGAGCGGATGGTAAGCCAATCCCCCACCTGCAGTCTCGTCACCAGAGCCACCGTCTGGTCAATGATCGCTTCATCAGCGCTCCTTCGCACCAGGCCGTGGCCCGTCACCACAGGCGGTGCGCCGGGCTGGCCTGGTTCGACGCCAATGAGCGAAATGTCCAGGGGCTCGGCCTCACCGCCCCTTGGAATGGAAACACTGGCAAAGCCGATAGGCCCCACCTCTCGCACGCCTTCGACCCGGCGGATCTCCCGGCGCTTCTCGCAGCCGATGCGGCTGCCGGCGATCGAAAGCCGCGCTGTGTCCTGGTAGGCGATCAACTCGGCGTTCAGCTTTTCAAGGTACTCGCGGTTCCCGGAACCCAAGCCCTCTCCTAGCGCCGCAATGAAGAGGACAAGCACGGTGATCAGGGCAACGACCAGGCTGAACAAGAGAAAGCGCCCTCGATTGCGCCATATCTCTTTGAATGCCAGATGAACAGCCGTAGACATTCTCCTCACCCCTTTCTGAGAAGATCCCAAAACAATGCACTAACAGGTCAGAGCGCTCTCCTTGCCCCCAACTCTCAAGCTATACACGCCAGCAGATAGCACCGACGACCACTGCGCCAGCCCCATCGCCTGCTCCACGTTGTCTTCCCTGGACAGCGCCTGATGCCCCTTCAGCGCAGCCTGCCCCTCAGACCATCGCCTATCGTCCAGGCCTGGGACGACGAAAGCCTTGCGAGGGGCCGTAGCCTTCGCAAGGCTCTCCTGCACTGAAGAGTCGCTTAAGCCAATCACCCCTGAGGGGTAGCATTCAGAAGAATGGCGGCTTGATTGGGTGCCAGTTCGATCCGATTCACCGGGCTGTACTGCACCGACCAGGCGGAGATGTCGCCATTGGCTGGAACGAGCCCGCCACCGCTGGGCTGCGCCAGGTAGTAGGTGCCTCCCAGGTCAACGCTTCGCGTGTCCAGGCCGGGGTTCACAAGGACCAGGCCGTTTGTGTAGCGTCGGCTGTAGACACCCCAGGCAGCGTTGAAATAGCCATCCACCTCCGTCGGCAGCTCCTCGAGGGGTGGCCCTAGCTCGATGTCATATTCCGGGAAGTATTCTGGCTCCATGCTGTAATCAGTGTTGATGTAGCCATGACGGCCCTTAACCAGCAGGTAGTTGCCCAGATAGAACAGGCGTGTCTCGACATCATCCGGGTCCCAAAGGTAGGATTGAGCGATGATGACTTTATCCTGGCGGGTCAAATCCAGGATGCGGTTCATCTGCAACTGCCAATCCGCCAGATCAAAGGGGCTATGTGGCTCCCATTCGCTGAAGCCCTCGATCATCACCCCGTCCACACCCGAATAGTCGGTAGGGTTTCGGCTTGTGGTCCATTGCCCGACGTTAGGGATGAGGTAGTATTGACCGAACCGCTCCTGGAGGTAGGCCATGAAATCCTCGATGCGGCCGGCCCAGGCCTCCTCGAAGGCGGCGTCCATATCAGGCAGGGGCGGGTTGTAGTGGTCAGCGCCCAGGTAGTTAGGCACGCTAAAGCTGTCAGCGAAGACGCCGTCAGCTTCGTTGGCCGCCATCTGGGCTGTGACCTCATCGCTCCACCAGGCACGCCAACCGGGGTCGTTCAACTCCATGACGTACCAGCCCCAGTCACAGTTGTACACCCTGGGTTGCCCGGCCCAGGGGAAGAGCCAGCCCTCCTCCACGACCTCATCGCCGGGCCACTCCCGGACCCACTCGTCGCCCTCCAGGAAATGCAACCAGTTGCCGTTAGGCCGGCAGGCATCATCCGGCTCCTGATAGCCCAGCCCCAACCCCAGGCGGTAGTGCAGCACGATGAAGCCGGGGTTGTACTGGCGCAGGTGTCGAGTGTCGGCCCGGGTCATCTTCTGGCAGCCAACGTAGTGGGTGGCGGCAAAACGGAACTGCTCCTCGGTCATTGACCCGCCAGCTAACTGGTCGTTGAAGACGTGGATGCCGTCGCTGGCATCGGGGAAGGGGCGGACGGCGCCCGCCGCTGCCGGTATGCTGGTGGCAGGTGGTTCGGCAGGGCTCACCACAGGCGGTTCGGCAGGGCTCACCACAGGTGGTTCGGTGGGCGGAACAGCCCCGGTGGGCCCACCGACATCCGGCGGCCCGTCGTCAATGACGATGGCCTTGACCTTGGCCAGCATCTCCAGGGCGAGCTTGTTGCGCACGTTGTAGCCGTATTGCAGCCCCTCCGGTGTCAGGTCGGCGCCGTGGTATTCATCCCCCACCATGAAGACATTGGGATGGATGCCATCCTCATCGATGCCCTTGTTCGGCAGGGGCTGCAGAGCCTGCCAGTAGTCCATGAGCGGCACCTGCTCTTCCAGCGCCACCTCCTTGATGGCCTGGTTGAAAGCCGGTATCCGCTCGCCCCCCTCAGCCGGAGGAACCAGGTCGGGAATGGTGCTCAGGATGGGGATGACCCCTTCCTCCTTCAGGATGGTCACTATCTGTTTCAGGTTAGCCTTGTAGGTGGCGACCTCCTCGCCAGCTATGGCCTCGTTGGTGCCGAACATGATGATGGCCAGACCCGGTTGGATGGCCTCGATCTCCTGCATGAGATTGGAGTCGGCTCCTCCCTCCACCATATAGGCCGCGTGGGCACCGGACTCTGCCGCCAGGCTCATTCGATCAAAAGAGGTATGGTAAGGGTTCATCTGCGCCTCAAGCTCATCCACGTGAGCCGCGGCGAAGTATTGGATGACCTCCTCCAGCTCCGTATGGGGGCCGAGGTCGTACCATCCGCAGCAGTAGTCATTCAGGAAGGCCATGGACTCGGTGATAGAGTCGCCAATCTTGGCGAAGACGTTGGTGCGTCTCCCCTCGGCCTGGCCAGCCTGCATGATCTGGCGCAGGTGCGCTTTCATGGTCGCGTCAATAGGCCAGAGAATGGTGCCTGAGGGCGGAGGTTGTCCAGGGGCAGACACCGCCCCAGGGGTTGAGGGAGGCACGGTCGCCCGTGCTGGGGGTGTGGCGGCGGGCGTGGACACCTGAACGGGTCCCCCCGGCAGTGGGGTCGGCGTGAGCGTGGCGACGACGACGATCGGTGTGGGCTTTTCCTGTGGCCAGAAAAAGTAGGCCAATCCCCCAATCGCGGCAAGGAGGAAGCACAGCCCCAGGAAAGCAGCCACCGATATCAGGATGACGTTTTTTCTATTCACTTTTCGGTCTCCTCACAAGACCCGATCTATCGCCTCACACTTGCCCGGAAAACCAGGTGCACCCCCTCTCCCAGCATGATTACGTCGCCGTCGCGCAGGGCCTGGGGACCGCTGAGCCGCCGCCGGTTGACGAAAGTGCCGTTGCGGCTCCCCAGGTCGCGCAGGACGAACCCTCCACCCTCGCGGGTGATGCTGGCGTGCCGTCGTGACACCTCCTTGTGCTGGACAGCCATATCGTTCCCGGCATAGCGCCCGATGACGGTCTCAGGCTTGCTCAAGGTGAAACGCTGCCCGGCCCCCGGCCCTTTCTGGATCGTCAGGCTGGCCACTGCCCCCGCTCCAGCCAGCGTCTCCTCACGGGCTTGGGCGGGTGGCGGATAAGCACGCGATACCACTGCCGGCGCCGGTTCCCTCCGCCCGGCCCGCAGGAAGAGGAAGAAAAGCAACAACAGGAGCGCCAGGGCGATCACGACGACTGCAACGATGAGGCCGACGAACACCCAGTCGGTCTCACCTGGCAGAGCCTGCGTCCCGCCCACCGGCGTCGCCCAGGTGGCCGGAGGCAGGGTGGGAGTAGGCCCCTGGGCAGCAACCAGCCAGGCGGGAGCCAGGATTAGCGTCATCACAGACAGAATCAGGATAAAACTCAGTAAGGCAAAAGTCGCTCTGTAGAAACCCGTTTTCTTGGAGAAAACGGGTTTCTGAGTTGTCGTCTGCTCGCGCATTTCTATCACCTCCTGATAGAGTGTGCCAGTATCTTTTCCAGGTGCCTATCCGAAAACCCAGCGGAGGCGGCTCCCACGCCTGTCCTGAGTTCGTCCTGAGCCCCGTCGAAGGGCGCAGCCGAAGGGCCGCCGGCTGGCCGGGCTTCGTCGTGAGCTCAGCCGAACGGCGTGGGAGCCCGGCCAGCTAGTTTTCGAATAGGCTCCAGGTGCCGGGCACTTGGCAAGTGCCCGGCACCTCCTTCTCATCCCCGGTCACGGATCCCAGATGAGACGTATGTCGTCAATGGTCACGCTGTGGAAGGCGATGCCTACCATGTCCACTATCTCCAAACGCAACTGGTCGGTATAGGCCCTCTCCGCACCGCCGTAAATGATGTGCACCGGCGCTACACTGTCGCCATGGGGGATCGTTACGGAAACCGCAGGCAGATCGGCCACCGGAGCGCTCAGGTACAGGGGCGTCACCCGTACTTGGACGTCATCACCGTGATCCGAGTGATACTGGTAGTGAATTTGGAAGGTCCGCGCGTGTGCGGGGGACAAGGGTAAAATCATCCCGAGGATGAGACGATCAGCCCCACCGTAAGTGTTGTTGTCTTCATTCGCCTCAGGCAGGACGTTGTTGGGGTCCAGAGTGACGATGATGTCCGTCGGGTCGCCCAGGACCCACTCCGGCCGGGTCAGAGTCGTTGCTTCGCTCGGCTCCAGCGTGAAGCCTGAGAAGGTGAAGGTCCCCAGGTTCTCGCTGGTGCTGGCCCGCTCCAGGCGGACGTCCAGGTCCCAGCCGGCCAGCGGCACTGTGCCCGCGTTTTGCACCCTGACATGCATCTGCCCAGCCATGTTGTTCCACGTGTTGAGGACCGCCAGATCGGGCAGGCCGGGGCCCACGCTCACGCCACCTGCCCCGGGCACGTCACTACCGATGATGTAATGCACCGTACCCATTCCCCAAGGCGTGTCGCAGACAACCACGCCATCCCCCTCGACGACGGGGTCTATCAGCACCATATCGGCACAGACTGGCGCAGCCGGGGCCGCTCCAGGAGGATCAACCTCCCAGACTTGTGCGCCGATGGCCAGCCCCCCGACTTCCTGCGGCACCACCACGCTGCTGTGGGCAGGACAATCATCGCACACGGGGGCGAAAAACACGTCGAGGACACTGTAGGGGAGGAGGGTCATGGGCCAAAGGGATACCCCGGGGGCGCCGCTGTCAAACATCACAGACTTGGTGTTGGCCCAGAAGTTGCCGTAAATGGGGCCAGCCAGCCAACCGCCGGGGGGTGGACAGAAGCCAGCAATATCAGCCCTCAGGCAAGTGAAGTGCATCTGGTCAAAGGTGACACGCCAGACCTCATCGCAGGGCAGTCCTTCGATGACGACAGGGTCGCTGGAGATGGACTCTATCCCTACGCCCAGAGGCCCCTGGAAGGCGGTCACGTGGAACCGATAGGTGTCATCGCAAGGCGGGTCTAGCCAGGCCGCAGGCAGACCGGTGCTGCGAGCGCCAGGGTTGGTCACGGCCCACTGGAGGCTATCGTTGAGGTAGAGGCGGAAGCCGTCAATGGTGCCCTCGTCACCGGGCCAATCCCAGCGAAGCTGGTGCAGCAGCCCAAGGGTTTCCGTGTGCAAGTTGGTGGGGGGCGGGAGGCCCCCGTCAGCCCCGGCATAGTTGATGTGATATTCCATCTGGAACCATCCTTCGGTACCGGTGCCCGTCCCTACCAGCCGCCGGCCGTCCCACTCCTCGGAGCCGTGAAAGTTCTCAAAATTGCCCAGGGCAAGCGGGTTGCCGCTTTCGATGCCCATGCACTCGGCTGCCACCCGCAGCGGCTCCTCCGGCAGCCAGGGAAAAGTCCGGCGCTGAGCTCCGGCCGCGTAATCGGCGATGTTCCAGCGTCGCTCGCCGGATGAGGCAAAGGAGTCGTGACCGGGAGGGATGCGCTCAAAGTCAGCGGGGCCCAACGCGCCGAAGCAGTAGACGCCGTCGTACACCCCCTCAACCTCCAGGACCAGCGCCTCGAACTCCAGATCCGTCGTCGGCGGTTCTGGCTCTGGAAGATCGGGGATGATGTCCGGGGGTGGATCGCCTTCGGGGTCGGGTGGGGTTTCACCGCCGGGCGGGGCCTCGGGTGGCTCCTCGGTGGGCTCTGCGGTCGGCTCCTCGGTGGGCTCTCCAGTGGGCTCCCCGGTGGGTTCCGGTTCTTCGCTGATAGGAACCAGCACCACAGTCCCGGCTGCCAGTGGGTCCGCCCCGAGGTCCGGATTGCAGATCTGGATCTGCTCCACCGTCACCCCCAGCGTCGTGGCGATGCTTTCCAGGGTATCTCCTTCTTGCGCCAGGTAGGCCCCCACCGGCTCCTCACACCCTGGCGGCAGGGTCGGCTCGGGGGTCGCCGTCTCACCGGGCTCGGTGGTGGGCTCCTCGGTCGGCTCTGTGACCACTTCCACCACCGTCGAAGCCTGGCCGTCGCCGCCGGAGCGGTTAAAGGCCCGCACGACGAGGGTGTGAAAGCCGGCTGTCGTCGGCTGCCAGCCCTGCATCAGGGTCATGGGCGAGATGCCCCCGGTCCTGGGACTGGCCTGTCGGTGCTGCAACTGCCCGTCGGCCCACAGCTCGATGTGGGTAACCTTCTTTTCGTCACGGGCCGTGGAGTGAACCGCCACCGCCCGGCCCATCGGCACCCGCTGGCCGCTCGTCGGCTGGTGTATCATGACCAGGGGGCGGCCCGGGGTGATCTGCGGACCGAGCAGATAGTAGACCAGGCCGCCGAGCAGCGGCAGCAGGCAGCAGGCGGACACAACTCCCATGGTAATCAAGATATTGCGCTGTGCTGTTGTCATCCTCATTTCTCACCTCCTGTGGGCGCGTTTCCATACGCGCCATAGCTCCACTCGCCTTTTGTGAGAGGTGCGACGCACTTTCCCCCTTCGGGGACAGGTGCTATCGGGAGAAGGGCGTCGCACCTCGCGCCGTAACTCCATCGGCAGGTGTGGAAACCTGCCCTACGAGAAACCGGTGGCCGGGCAGTCTCTTACCGCTGTTGCACCACTATTGCAATACAGGCGACTGCCCGGCATACTGTCACGTTACCCTATGGGCTTATATACGTTGAAGTAGGCGTCAACTGACCAGGCGCCCCAGTTGCCGGCGCCATCCTTCGCCCGCACCCGCCAGCGAAGCTTGTAGCCGCACCAGTCCGTCGCTATTTTCACCTTGACGCTGGTCGAGGTGGACTCCCACCCGCCAATAGGCTGCCAGGTATTGCCGACTTGCCTCTCCAGCTTGACGGCGTAGCGTTCAATGCCGCTGGGGTCCTTCACCGCGCTCCATTGCAGGGTGATTTCAATCCAGACGCAATTGAAATATTTATCAGGGTCGTTCGGGGCGATCGGCGATGGCGCTGGCGGACCCGTGGTATCTGGAGGTGGCGCACACTGCCCGGAGACGTGGATGGTCACCTCAAGGTTCACTTCCGAGCCATCCATCTTGATCGCACGCAGGCGATGCGTCTCATTCTGGCAGGGGCAGGTCTGGAAGCTGCCGTCGGCGCCTGCCCCGGGCTGCCCGTTGACCCAGTAGGCCTGGACGTTTTCCACGTGCCAGCGAACCGTCGTGCACTGACCAGCCTTGATCTGATCGTTATCAACCGAAAGCCGGACATCGGCCGTCGGCGTGTTGGTCGGCGTTGAGGTGGGCGTGTTTGTCGACGTGGGGGTGGACGTGCTGGTCGGCTCCGACGTACCGGTCGGCGTGGGCGTGGCCGTATCGGTCGGCGTGGGGGTGGAAGTCGGCGTCATGATGATGGGCACGCACTCCCCCCGGGCCAGGACGTAGCCCTCGGGACA
>JBGVTF010000084.1:0-9264 GCA_041862415.1 Anaerolineae bacterium
TGTTTACACGGGAGCAGATCGCCCGCCAGGTGTCGTCCGCGCTCCATCACCTGGCGGCAACCTACGGGCAACGCGGCCAGTACGAGCAAGCCCAGTCCTGTGCCTGGCGGCAAGTCGAACTGGAGCCCTGGGATGAGGCGGCCCACCAACAACTGATGCGAACGCTGGCCCTCAGTGGCCAGCGCAGTGCCGCCCTGGCCCAGTACGAGACCTGTCGCCGCCTCCTGGCCGAAGAACTGGGCGTCGAGCCAGGCAAAGAAACGACGAGGCTGTACGAGCAGATCCGGGACGGAGAGTTGAAAGCCCCTGTGCCATTCCCCGCTCGTCCTCCTGATCTCGTAGCCGAACCTCCCCCCTTCCTTGATGAAGAACTGGTTGAAGTTGAGAGACCCGTCTTTGTCGCCCGCCAGCGCGAGTTGGCGCAACTGGACGGGTTTCTGGACCTGGCGCTGGCCGGCCAGGGCCGGGTGGTGTTCGTGACCGGCGAAGCCGGCAGCGGCAAGACGGCCCTGGTCCAGGAATTCACCCGGCGCGCCCAGGAGGCCCATGCCGAGTTGATCGTGGCCAGCGGCAACTGCAATGCCTATACCGGCATCGGTGACCCCTACCTGCCCTTCCGCGAGATCCTGGGGCTGCTGACCGGTGACGTCGAAGCCAGGTGGGCGGCAGAGGCCATGACCGGAGAACATGCTCGCCGCCTGTGGAATACGCTGCCCCTTGCGGCGCAAGCGCTGGTGGAGGCCGGGCCGGATCTGATTGATACCTTCGTCCCTCGTGCCGCTTTGCTCGAGCGGGCTATGACCTATGCGCCCGGCAGGGCAGACTGGCTGACCCGCCTGGACGAGCTTGTGGAACGCAAGCCCCTTCGACTGGCTCAGGACGTGGCGACCGGCCCCGGCATGCCAGGCCCGCAGCAGAGCGACCTTTTCGAGCAGTACACCAGGGTGTTGAAAGCCCTGGCGCGCCAGGCACTGCTGGTGTTGGTGGTGGACGACTTGCAGTGGGCGGACCTGGGCTCGATCAGCCTGCTCTTCCACCTGGGCCGGCAGTTGGCGGGCAGCCGCATCCTGATCGTCGGCGCCTATCGTCCGGAAGAAGTCGCATCGGGCCGGGATGGGGCACGGCATCCCCTGGAGCCCGTGGTCAACGAGTTCCAGCGCGACTTTGGCGACATCACAGTGAACCTGGGTCAGGCCGAGAGCCGCGATTTTGTGGAGGCGTTTCTGGACAGCGAGCCCAACCGGCTGGGGGCCGCCTTCCGGGAGATGCTCTACCGGCAGACCCGTGGCCATCCCCTGTTCACGATTGAATTGCTGCGAGGCCTGCAGGAGCAGCGGGATTTGGTCCAGGACCCAGAGGGCCGCTGGGTTGAGGGGCCGGCGTTGGACTGGGAGACGCTGCCGGCGCGGGTGGAGGCGGTCATCGCGGAGCGCATCGGCCGTCTGGCCGAGCCGTTGCAGGCTGCATTGCGAGTGGCCAGCGTGGAGGGCGAGGTGTTCACTGCCGAAGTGGTAGCCCAAGTGCGGGCGGCCGACGAACGGGAGGTGGTGGGGCGCCTGAGCGGTGAATTGGACCGCAGGCATCGCCTGGTGCGCGCGCAGGGCATCCAACGGATGGACGGCCAGCGCCCTTCGGCAGGCTCAGGACAACGCCTGTCCCGCTATCGCTTTCGGCACATCTTGTTCCAGAGGTACCTGTACAACAGTCTGGACGAGGTGGAAAGGGCGCACTTGCATGAGGCTGTCGGAAACACGCTGGAGGCGCTGTATGAAGACCAGACAGAGGCTATGGCGGCCATTGCTGGGCAGTTGGCGTGGCACTTCCAGGAAGCGGGGATTGCGGAGAAGGCCATAAGCTATCTACGCCAGGCCGGGCAAAGGGCCGTGCAACTGTCCGCCTATCAGGAGGGGATCGCTCACCTGACCAGAGGGCTGGAATTGCTCATGGCCCTGCCGGACTCCCCCGAGCGCGCTCAGCAAGAACTCGCCCTGCAACTGGCCCTCGGCATGGCTTGGATGAGCACTGCGGCCCCAGCCCCAGAAGTGGAAAAAGCCTACACCAGGGCCCGCGAACTGTGCCGGCAGATGGGAGAGACGAGTCAACTCTGCCGGGCTCTGGGTGAGCTGTCGCTGTACTACTATGTGCGGGCCGAGCATCAGAGGGCGCGCGAGCTGGGAGAACAGGCTCTCAGCCTGGCTCAGCGCGTCAAGGATCCGCTGCTTCTGGCGCTGGGCCACTGGTATCTGGGATTTATCTTGTTCTGTCTCGGAGAATACACGACGGCCCTGGGTCACCTTGAGCGGGTGATTGCCTTCTACAACCCTGAGCAGCACCATCGGTCCCTCGTAGTGCTGAGTGTGGCGGACGCAGGGCCGAGCGCCCTGGCCTATGCGGCTTGCTGCCTGTGGTGCCTTGGTTATCCCGAACAGGCCCTGAGCCGCAGCCAGCAGGCCCTGGCCCTGGCTCGGGAACTGGATCACTCCTTCTCCCTGGCCGATGTCCTCTGCTTTGCGGGTTGCCTGTTCAATGCCATGCGCCGGGATGTGCAGGCACTCAAGGACGATGCAGAGGAGCTGATGCGATTATCGAATGAAAAGAGCTTTGCAGGCTGGTTGGGGATGGGAACCCGCTTCCTAGGAGAGGCGCTAGCCATGCTGGGGCAGGTCCAAGAGGGGATGGCGCAAATGCGCGAGGGCATGGCGGCTCACCAGTCTGTAGGCGTACGGTTGGACCTGTCAGGAAAACTTGGCTCTCTGGCCGAGGCGCAGGCCAAGGCAGGACAGCCGGAGGAAGGCCTGACCACACTGGCCGAGGCCCTCGCCCTGGTGGAAGAGACGGACGAGCGCCACTGGGAAGCAGAGCTTTACCGGCTGAAGGGAGAGTTGCTGCTCATGCAGGGCGATGATGCTGGAGCGGAAGCCAGCCTTCAGAAGGCCGTCGAGGTGGCCCGCCGCCAGCAGGCAAAGTCGTGGGAGCTGCGGGCAACGGTGAGCCTGTGTCGCCTGTGGCAGAAGCAGGGTAGGGTTGACGAGGCGCGTCAGGCGCTGGCAGAGATCTACGGCTGGTTCACCGAAGGGTTTGACACACCTGATTTGCAGGAGGCCAGGGCGCTGCTCGAAGAACTCTCACGCAGTTGAGAACGCTATCGAGCGGCTGCAGTGGGCCAAAAGCAAAAAGCCGCCCTCATCACAGGGTAGCTAGGGCCTCCTTTGCCTTGTTAGGCTGAGGCGACACCAGCTTTGATCTATTTCCTAGCTCCCCTCACGGAAGAAAGGGCTACACGGACTACCCTCCCGCCTGTCCGGGCGGTGGCACAACGCCGATCTGTTGCATCATGCCCAGGGCGTCAAAGTTGCCCCATTCTTCCACGATCTTGCCGCCAATAATACGGGCGACGTACATCCCCGTCACTGTCGTCTGCTTGCCGGTAGGGGGAATGCCCATCAGGTCACCTTTGTGTGTGCCGCGAGATGTCCAGCGGTTCACTACTTTGTCCCCTTCAGCGATCTGATCCTCAATGGTCATATGGAGGTCGGGGAAGGCGGTGCGGTACATGGTGATGAATTGTTTGTACTCTTCGGGGCCATGTACATTGTCGGTGTGGTTGACGTGGTTGGTGGCGACAAGCTCGTCTACTATGGCCAGGTTCCCCTTATTGAAGCCCTCCTCAACGATACGGCGGAAGATGGCCTTATCTTCTTCTACTGACATGGTATGTCCTCCTTTCAATCTGGATTCGTGGAAGCGGTGCGTGCAGCTTCAGCAGAACCAGCTACTTCACGCTGATCACTTCCTTTTCTGATATCGCTGGTTGCCGCCGTTTCGCCTAACGGCTAAGGCTGGCGACGGGCGGCGTTGATGTGCCAGAGCTTATGGGGCTATGGCCTTCTTGGTAAAGCCTTCAAGAGCGAAGCCTGTGCGCTAGCTGTGTGTTTGTCGTTCGTGCGCAGATCTGTCCTGAGCGCAGCCGAAGGATAGCCCTCGAGAGATCCCCTACATGAAGCGCCCCTTCTGGCGATCAGTGGTGGGCATCATATCACCGGTACGCCAAGAGCCCGATGGGGAGCGTGCCGTGCTCTTGGCCTCTCTCTTGGAGCGGTTGGCTTGTCTCGGCAATGCTTACGCAGTTGGCAGGTACGTGTGGGCAGACCATATCGTCCTGCTCATTAAAGATGCTAACGGCCCGAATTCTATTCCGTAGCCTGTCCAAGCACCTGCCTGTCTGATGAGGCGCACCGCTCTTTCAGCCGCTGACCTGCGTCTATTAGCAGGGTGCCCAGGGCGTACATCACCCGTTCGAGCAGGCTTGGTCGGCTGGAACGCCCCGCCTGGGCTTGGTTCAGCAACTGACAGACTTCGACCTGCTTCGACCGGCGGTACTTTTCTACGCTGTTCAACAGCTCTACCGTCACCGGATTCACGATTCTATTCTCCTTTTCTCACTGTTCTTGAACTCCAAAAGCGGGTTCATGAATCTTTGTTACATTTGGATACACCCGAAGTTAGCCGACTGTCGCGGTTTGGCCTGTCTTTGGGACAAGCCTGCATATAGCGGCCTCACGCCCCTTTCCCTGCTTGGACTATCGCTGTTGGTGCGAACGGCGGCGTAGCCGCTCCAAGCCAAGGCCGCCCAAGATTGCCAGACCACCAAGCGCCATGAGCAAAGGGTAGCTGAGGAAGGGATCCCCGCCAGTTTCTGGCAACGCGGCCATGGCGGCCTGTAGCTCGGCCATCGACTCGTCGGTCACGATCCACGTGTCAGACGTGATCTTACCATCTTGGACGACAATCACCTCTGCGGCCTCAAGCACGATACCGAGGGCCCGGAAGTCGTCATCCGTATACCAGGACTTCAAGGTGACTGTGTCTCCCTCCACTTGGAGTATTTCAAACTCCATTTGAGGGTTCAGCGGTAAAAGACCCTCCATCCAGGCGCGTATCTCCTCCAGGCCGGTATGGGTTCCAAAGGACGGCATGTCAACGACCGCGTCATCGGCCACGAGGGCCACATAGGCGTCAACATCACCGGCGTTCCACGCCTCATAAGCAGCAGTGACCACCGCTGCCGGGTCTGTTTCCTGGGCATAGACCGCCACGGGTAGCGCCAGCATTACAACAAGCGTGGTTATTGCGATCAGACGTGTTTTCATTTTTGACCTCCTGTTTCTTACATTTGTACTTTAGGTTTTGGATTCTTGCCTTCCAATAGAGTTGTCACTTATGAGCGTCACCTCCTTTCTCATCCGCGTTCGGCGCTGTCTGGCACTGAGCGACATGACTGACCTCTTTCTCCAGAAAGGTGAACAGATCCGTCAAGTTGGCAAAGCCCCGGCGCTCGCCAGTGTGTGGGCTTTCGAGGGATGCCCGCCAGACCAGTTCACCCCCATTTCTCATCTGCCACAGACGCAGCAAATACGATATATAGCTTCGCTGTTCCCTGCTCATGTGACTAGTCCTTCGTTCAGTTGGCACGTCCATTATACCAACTAAACGCAAGGAAAACGCAGAGAAAACGCAAGGAAAACGCAAGGGATTGCACAATTTCGGTTAAGAGTGATATAATAGGCTTGAGAAACAGGTTCACCCTCTGCTCTTGGAATGTTCCGTATCTTTTGTGGAAGGAGGCACGATGATGGCCCATCTGCTGCTATCCCTGCTGGGACCCTTCCAGGTGACGCTGGCCGGAGAGCCGGTCACGAGTTTTGAATCTGACAAGGTCCGAGCGCTGTTAGCCTATCTGGCGGTGGAAGCGGATCGGCCGCACCACCGCGAGGTATTGGCCGGGCTACTCTGGCCCGATTGGCCGGATCGAGCAGCCCGCACCAACCTGCGTAACGCCCTCGCCAACCTGCGCAAAGCCATCGGTGACCGTCAAGCTACACCACCGTTTCTGCTGATCACCCGTGAGACGATCCAGTTCAATACGGCTAGCGACCACTGGCTCGATGTGACGGCGTTCAGCGAGCTGGTGGAGGCGGACCAGGCGGGCCAGCCTGCCGTCCGCCAGTTAGAAGAAGCGGTTGCCTTGTATCGAGGCAGTTTCCTGGAAGGCTTTTCTCTGAAAGACAGCCCCACCTTTGAGGATTGGTCTCTCCTCACGCGGGAGCGGCTCCAGCGCCAGGCCTTAACAGCTCTTCGTCAGTTGGCCGGGTATTATGAGCAGCGCGGCGAATATGAGCGAGCCTGTGAGGTTGCCTGGCGCCATGTGGAACTGGAGCCCTGGCAGGAGGAGGCCCACCAACAACTGATGCGTCTGCTGGCGCTTAGCGATCAGCGCAGCGCGGCCCTGGCCCAGTACGAGACCTGCCGTCGCCTCCTGGCCGACGAACTGGGCGTCGAGCCAGCCCAAGAAACGACGAGGCTGTACGAGCAGATCCGCGATGGCGAGCTGGAGATGCCTGTTTTGCCTCAAGTGGCGGCCCGCAAGCACAACCTCCCCGCGCAGGTCACCTCGTTCATCGGGCGCGAGCGTGAGATCGGCGAGGTCATGCAACTGCTGGCAGCGACCCGCCTGCTGACGCTCACCGGTCCCCCCGGCACGGGAAAGACGCGGTTGGGTTTGCAGGTAGCCGCGCAAGTCCTCGACCGATTTGCGGATGGTGTCTTCTTCGTTGACCTGGCACCTATCAGCGATCCGCAACACGTCCCCAGTACGGTTGCTCAGGTGCTTGGTGTCAGAGAAACAGCCGCTCAATCCCTGGTAGAAAGCCTCAAGAATTATCTTTGTAGGAAACATCTGCTTCTGTTGCTGGACAACTTTGAACAGATCATCGAGGCTGCGCCGCTGGTCGGTGAGCTGCTGTCTGCCTCTCCCGGCCTGAAAGCCCTGGTCACCAGTCGTGAAGCATTGCACGTCTACGGAGAACAGGAATACCCCGTGCCGCCGCTGGGGCTGCCTGACCTGGACCGCGTCGAACCTCTGCACGTATTGTCGCAATACGAGGCGGTGGAACTGTTCAGCCAACGCGCGCAGGCCGTGAGGCCCGGTTTCACGATCACCGATGAGGACGCCCCTGCCGTTGCGGAGATCTGCGTGCGGCTGGATGGGCTGCCGCTGGCGATCGAACTGGCGGCAGCGCGGAGCAAGCTGCTCTCGCCGGAGACGATGCGCAGGCGCCTGGAAAGCCGCCTCGGGATGTTAACCGGCGGTGCGCGCGACCTCCCTGCCCGTCTGCGCACGCTGCGCGGGGCGATCGACTGGAGTTACGACCTACTCGATGCGGATGAGAAGACCCTGTTTGCCCGGTTGGCGGTTTTCCAGGGGGGGCGAACCGTGGAGGCGGTAGAGGCCGTCTGTGGCCACAGTCTCGCCATCGACGTAACCGACGGGCTGGAATCGCTGTTGCACAAAAGCCTGCTGCAGCTAGGGGAGGGCCTGGACGGCGAGCCACGCTTCTTGTTCCTCGAAACGATCCACGAGTACGCGCGAGAGCGGCTGGAGGAGAGCGGCGAGGCGGAAACTGTACAGAAGCGGCATGCCGACTATTTCGTCGCCCTGGCAGAGCGAGCGGAGACGAACCTGTTTGGAGCTGGGCCGGGCTGTGGGTCTGCGCGGCTAAGGATCGAACACGATAATTTGCGGACTGCGCTGGCGTGGTCGCTAGGGGGCGCGGATGCCGAGTTGGGGTTGCGGCTGGTGGGTGCGTTACGCGACTTTTGGTACTACAGCGGTCACTTTGCCGAGGGCTGGAGGTGGGCCGAGCGCGCGTGCGAAAGCGCCGAGGACGCGCCACCAGCCTTGCGCGCCAAGGCTCTCAACGCGGCGGGTCAGATGGCTAGTGCCCGGGGTGACCTTGAACGCGGTATTCTTCTGCATCGTGAGGCACTGGCCCTCTCCCGTGAAGTAGGAGACAGGATCAACCATGCCTGGGCATTGGCTTTCCTGGGCTCGGATCTAATGGGCTACCCTGACAAGTATGATGAAGGCATTGCGCTGTGCGAAGAAGGGTTGGCGTTGTTCCGGGAATTGGATGACAAGCCCGGCATAGCCCGGACGCTCAACTTTCTGGGGGAACTGGCACGCCTGGATGGTGATTATGAACGTGCGAAAGAGGTGTACGAGGAGTGTCTCGCTATCGCTCGCGAGACAGGTGATAGGCATCGCGAAGCCTACATGCACGGCTGTCTGGGATGTGTCGCACAGCATCAGGGCGACTATGAGCGAGCGGAAGCGCTCACCATAGAGGCACTGGCCCAGTTGCGGGAGCTTCATCTCAGATACGGGATCGCACCACACTTGCTGGTATTGGTCGGGCCAGTCGGGGCGAAGGGGCAGGCAGAGCGGGCAGCACGGATCCTCGGGGCAGGGGAGGCGCTTTTCGAAGCGATGGGGGTTGAGCCGCAGCCCGCTGACCAATCCGCAGTGGATCGCTACGTCGCCGCCGTGCGCGAGCAACTCGACGAGGAGACGTTTGAGGCCGCGCGGGCTGAGGGTCGGGCGATGTCGCTGGAGGAGGCCGTTGCCTATGCGTTGGATGAGGATGCCAAGTAGGAGTCTCCCAGCGCATAGAGAGAGGAATCACTTTCCACAGTGCCGAAAAGACCCTCTCCCCCGTCTGGCGACAGGCCTGCCGCCAGGAACCAGTTCTCTTACTTTTCACCACTACCCAAGAAGCTGCTTGACAAACAGGATCAGAACGTGATAGCACTGTTGCGGAATATCGCAATATTGCCATCATAGCCAGTCAAAGTTGCACGACCACGCGCCAGCAGTGAGGGCGACGGAACCGGGGTAAAAGTGGTGGAGCGGTTTCTTTTCGATGGGATTGCACGAAAGGGAAGAGACTGCGCCATAGATCAATGTAAGAAGTGTACCGGCGCGGTTCTCGCGTGTGCGACACCATCCTGCTTGTCCATCGGCCAGCAGGCAACGCCGCTCACAGGTCAGGCAGCGCACCTTATCATCGACGGCTTCTTGAAACGCTGCCAGAATGCCAAGTCCTGGGAGTTGCGGGCGACGGTGAGCCTGTGTCGCCTATGGCAGCAGCAAGGCAGGATGGACGAGGCGCGGCAGATGCTTGCAGAGATTTACGGTTGGTTCACTGAAGGGTTTGACACGCCTGATTTGCAAGAGGCCAGGGCGTTGCTTGAGGAACTCTCACGCAGTTAAGAACGCGATCGAGTTGGTGCGGTGGGCCAAAAGCAAAAAGCCGCCCTGATTCACAGGGCGGCTAGGGTTTCCTCCGCTACGACGATTTTAAGCTATCACCCCTCCCCTCTATCTGAAGGCGCAGTCTCTCATTTCGGCTGGCCGCTGTCGTCGTA
>JBGVTF010000085.1:0-52956 GCA_041862415.1 Anaerolineae bacterium
GGAAATAGTCGGGGATGCGGATGCCCCTGGGATAGATGCGATCCAGCACCAGCATCTCGGCTTTGGGCTCGTAGGGCACCCAGGTCATGTCCCGGTCCTTGAAGTTGTAGAGAACAGGGATACCATATTGGCGGAAGATGGGCACGTAGTGGTTCAGGTCCTCGCCCTTGAAGGTGTTGATCACCACCGTCTTGTTCTGCACACAACTCAAGTCGGTGAAACCAGCCTTGCGCAGAGCCAGGACCGTGCCCTCCAGTTGCCAGGGGGTGGTATTGGCGCTAGGCATAGGGTAGTGCCAGGAGATGTTGTCTTTGAGGATGGTAGACGCTTTCGGGTCAAGAGCCTGGCGCACCTCGGCTAGCTCCAGCAACCGTTCATAGTCTTGTAACACCGTCTCCGGCTGCGTGCGCAGCACGGCGACTTTGGCGCGAGTAGTCATACATTCCTCCCATGGAGATTCGAAACTTGAGAGAAGATCAGAGAGAGTCGCCGCTGACGACCTCTATGCGGGTTAGCCATTTGACCCAATGGCTGCCATATTTCCCCCTGACCACGAGTCGTAATGGGTACCCATGCTCCAGGGGCAGGGGTTGACCGTTCACCTCGTAAGCCAGGAAGACGCCATCGCCCATGGACTCTTCAAGGGTCAGCGCCTGACGATAGCCACCAGCCGCTTCAAAGTAAACCTTCTCTGCCTCCGGTTTCACCTTCGCCTGTCGCAGAACATCAGCCACCGGCACACCTGTCCATTCAGCGTTGTCGTAGAAAGCACCGGGGCAGACGAGGAGCACTACCTCGGTCACACTGGGATAAGCCATAGTCTCTTCATAGCTTAGGCTGAGGGGGTTCTCAACCAGTCCTTCCACAGTGAGGCCATAGGTACTGATGTCCAATTCAACAGGCTTACCCGTAGTGTGTAGCTCCTCGACCGGAGTGATGGGCAAATTGGAGTGATCAACAGTGACTGGGGCCTGATAGGTCGGCGAGTCCATCCTGTCAGCAGCGGAGGAGCCGCGCTGCTCCAGTGACGAGGGGACAGGCACAGGCGTGCTCGTCGGAACTGAGGTGGGCGCGATCTCGGTGGGAAGCCTGGTCGGAATAGGGGTATCCGCAGGCGTAACGGCAACTCCTCCACAACCTGCAAGCACCAGTGACGCCAAACTCACGTAAATGACGCATCTGCATGCCATGTGCTTCACGATCTCATACATATTGCCACTTGTCATAATTTTACTTCATCCCATTGTGAGATTGTCGCCCTAAACGACGGCGTACAAGGCGGACGGCTGCATCCTCACAGTTGCGTTTCATCTCTCTGCTACTTCCTGTACCGCCTCCACGATCCGCGTGTACCCGGTGCACCGACACAAGTTCCCAGCAATGGCCTGGCGGATTTCCATCTCGCTGGGCTGGGGCTTGCGGTCCAGCAGGGCCCTGGCCGAGATGAGCATGCCCGGCGTACAGAAACCGCACTGCACGGCGTTGCGGTTGATGAAGGCCCGTTGCAGGGGGTCCAGCGCCCCATCCTGGGCCAGCCCCTCAATGGTGACCACCCTGTGGCCGTCGGCTTCCACGGCCAGAACCAGACAGGCGTTGACTGGCTCTCCGTCAAAAAGCACGGTGCAGGCCCCACACTCGCCGCTGTTGCAGCCGTCCTTGGCGCCAGTCAGGTCCAGGTCTTCCCGCAGAACTTGCAGCAGTGTCCGATGGGATTCGACTTCCAGCAACTCGGTCTCGCCGTTCACTGTCAATGTGATTTGATGCCTCACAAAGCCCTCCTAATAAGTCCTATTGACCCAATCCCAAACCCAATTGGAGGTTGGCTCATTGGTGATTGGGCATTTGATGCAGGTCTTCCAGCACCTCTTTGACTCCCCGCCCTGTCAGTACCCGCACCATGGCCGACCGGTACTCGGCGCTGGCCCGCACGTCGCTGATGGGGCTGGCGGTTCTCGTAGCGGCGAGCGCTGCCTTCTCAATGGCCTCGTCGTCAACGGATTCAGCAAGGACTGCTTCGGCCCCCGGTGCCCGGATGGGAGTGGGAGCCACAGCTCCCAGACCGATGCGGAACCCGTAGCCTGATGGATTGTCAGCCTGGGGGAAGCCAAGGACGGCCACCCCGACCAGGGCCAGGTCGGCAGCTCGCACCCGGCCCAACTTGAGATAGCGATAGGCGCTGCCCGCAGGAGGAAGGGGAACCTGGATCGAGGTCAAAATATCTCCAGGTCCCAACACAGTCTCACCAGGGCCGGTAAAGAATGCATGCAGGGGGACAGCCTTCTCCTCTCCGCCTCCGAAGACCCAGGCCATAGCCCCCAGCGACAGAAGGGCGGGAACGGTGTCGGCCGAAGGGGAGGCATTACAGATGTTGCCACCTATGGTAGCGCGATTGCGCACCTGATAGGAGCCGACGGTCTCGGCCGCCTCGGCCAACAGACCGAACCGTTTGCTGATGATCGGCGAGCTGGCGACAGCGTTCAGGGTGGCTGCTGCACCGATGGCCAGGCCCGCCGTCTCGTCAAAGGAGATGTCCCGCAGGCCGGGTATCTCTTTGATATCCACAACATACTGGGGCGCGATGAAACCAGTCCTCATAAGGATGAGCACGTCGGTGCCACCCGCATATAGCCTGGCCTCACCATCGTGCTCTACCATAAAGGCACTGGCCTCGGCTAACGTTTTCGGCTTAACATAATCAAATGTCGTCATGCAGGATCACCTCCTGGGAGGAAGTGACTAGAAGGCAAATACCGGACCGTCACGGCAGACCAACATCCCTTCTCTCTGGCACGATCCACAGACTCCTAGCCCACATCGCATATACTCCTCCAAACTGAGTTGACAGGGAAGGCCGTGGCTCTGGCAGAGTTCCAATACCCTGTCCAGCATGGCCTCGGGCCCGCAGGCGTAGACAGCATCTAACTCATCTCTCTCGAGAAGCGATTCGGCCACGTCAGTGGTCAGGCCCCGAACTCCGGCTGAGGCATCGTCGGTGGTCAGAACCACCGAACAGCCCAACCCGGCGAAGCGCTGTGGCAAGACGAGATCGGCTCTGGACCGTGCCCCGATGACTGCTGTAACCCGCCGTCCGGCCCCTACCGCTCGTTGGGCCAGAAAGGCCAGGGGGGCAGCGCCGTAACCGCCGCCTATCAGTAGAATGCACTTTCCCCTCAACTCGAAACCCTGCCCCAAAGGCCCCCGGAACCATATTCTATCATCAATCCTCAACTGGTGCAACTTCTCTGTAAAAGGACCGACCTGGGCCACAGTGATAGTCACAGGGTCCGCATCCACCAGGCTGAAGGGCTTCTCGTCCACCCGAGGCAACCATACCATGATGAACTGACCTGGGTCTGCCTCAACCGTTGCCCCCAGGACAAAAGTTTTGACTTTGGCGCTTTCTTCGATAACCTTTGCTATCTTAGTTGGCCGAGGCAGACCACTTTTCATGGGCTATCCCTCTGAGGTCGGCCAGGGTCTTGTAGCCGTGCTCGACCATGAAAGAGGCTATCTCCTGCGCCATCTCCCCGAAAGCGTCCACGCCCCGGTAGTACACGGCGGACCCCACTCCCACGGCCGTGGCCCCGGCCATGATCATCTCCACAGCATCCTGGCCGTTCACCACGCCGCCCAGGCCGATGATAGGTATGTCCACGGCCTGGTAGATTTCATAGACGCAACGCACAGCGATGGGCCTGATGGCCGGTCCCGAAAGCCCCCCCACTCGATTGGCCAGGATAGGCTGGCCACAGTCCACATCAATGACCATTCCGGCCACAGTATTGATGGCTGCGATGGCATCGGCTCCCGCGGACTCTACCGCTCGGGCTACGGCTGCGATGTCGGTCACGTTGGGCGAGAGCTTGACAATGACCGGAAGATGCGTCGCTCCTTTCACTGCGCTGGTCACGGCAGCGGCGCCATCGGGGTCGGCGGCAAAGGGACGTCCGAATTCGGCGGCCACGTTGGGGCAGGAGATGTTCACCTCAATGAAATCTGGCTCGGCCTTGCTCATCCGAAGGGCTACCTCAGCGAAGTCCCCCACCGTTTCGGCAAAGATGCTGGCGATGAGAGATACGCCCAGGGGCTCCAATCTACCTTTGGCGTCTTTCAGGATGGCCGCCATCTCCTCGACGCCAGGGTTGGCCAGCCCAATGGCATTGATCAGGCCGTGGCCCCAATCCAACACGGTGGGGTTGGGATGGCCCGCCCGAGGTTCCAGGCCACACGACTTGGCCGTCACCGCTCCGGCCCCGGCCCTGGCCACCCTCTCCAGGAGTTCAGCCCCCGTCCCCAGGATACCGGCGGCCAGGATCAGAGGGTTGTACAGGCGGACGCCGCAGAGGCTAACGGCAAGCTCGGGCTGGGTCACGGGCTTGGACTCCCTGCCAGGAAAGACTTCACTTCATCCCGCTGCGCTGTCGAGATACGGCCGTGTTGAGCCAGAACGTCGAGCATCTCTCCCAGGCCGAAGACAGCGTATAAGCGATAACCTCTTTCCTCCAGATCCTCTCGCCCTCCTTGCTCCCGGTCAATGAGGACGACGACGTCTTTCACCTGAAGGCCGAGTTCTTCCAGAGGAGCGATGGCTTCCAGCTTGCTGGCGCCGGTGGTGATCAAATCATCGAGGACGACGACGCGCTCGCCCTTCTGGAACTCACCCTCTACAGCCCGTCCAGTGCCATGGTCTTTGACCTCTTTGCGGGGGTAGATGAGAGGGCAGCCCAGTTCCAGGCTCACCGCTGTTCCGATGGGCAGGGCGGCATATGGGATAGCGGCCAGCCGGTCGAAGACCAGGGGACGGAGCAATTGGGCGTAGGCTCGGGCCACATCGCGCAGGACGTTGGGGTGGGAAACCAGCAGCCGCAAGTCAATGTAGACGGGCGAACGCTGGCCTGAACGTAGGATAAAGTCGCCAAAGCGCACGCAGCCAATGTCCGCCAGGGTCAGGGCTAGATGGTGAGCAGCTGGTAGGTTGGTAGATTGGGGAATGGGGAACGGGGAATGGGAAATTGACCTGGCAGCGTTGATCCGGTCACGCAACTCCTGAGCCACGACGCGGGGATCTTCCGCGTAGATGATGCTACGTGAAGCGCTGACGATAATGCCTGATCCTTGTTCGTCCAACCCAACGGCCAGAGCGGCCTCCAGGTCGCCCTCCTGGGCACCGACCCCGGGCAGCAGGATCCACATCTGCGGTGCTATCTCCCGCACAATCCGCAACGCCTGGGGGTAGGTGGCTCCGATCACCAGGCCGATGTTCTCACCCCACCGGATCGCCTGCTCGGCCACCACCTGGTAGAGGGGCCGTCCTCCGCAGTCCAACGTTTGCAGGTCTGTAGCGCCGGGATTGGAAGTGTGGCACAGCAGAAAGACGCCCCGGTTGGCGTAGGCGGTGAAGGGTTGCACGGCGTCGTGGCCCAGGTAGGGGTTGACAGTGACCGCGTCCGCTCCCCACACCTCAAAGGCAGCCTTGGCATAGGCTTCGGCAGTAGAGCCGATGTCGCCCCGTTTGGCGTCCAGGATGGCCGGCACGTCTGTCACCTCGTGGATGTACGCAATGGTACGGCGCAACGCTGCCAGCCCTTCCAGTCCTTGGGCTTCGTAGAAGGCAAAGTTGGGCTTGTAGGCGCAGACCAGCTCAAGGGTGGCGTCAACGATGGTTTTATTGAAGGCAAAGATGGGGTCTGGCTGAGCCATCACCTGGGTAGGGAAGCGGTCGGGACGCGGGTCCAGTCCCACGCACAGGAGGCTGTCATTCCGCTCAATGGCGTGAGTCAATTTCTCAGCAAAGGTCAACTTTCCTTCGCTTTCTTTCGTGTCTTTTGTATTTTCGTGTTAAGCTTTCCCCAACACCGTCGCCAGTAAGGCCATGCGGATGTACATGCCGTTCTCCATCTGGCGAAAGTAGGCGGCTCGAGGGTCGTCGTCTACGGCGTAGTGGATCTCCCCCACCCGGGGCAGGGGGTGCATGACGATCATTTTCTCCTTGGCCCGCTCCATCAGTTCCGGCGTGATCTCGTAGTAGCCTTTCACCCCTTCGTACTCGGACAGATCGGAGAAACGCTCTTTTTGCACCCGGGTCACGTAGAGTACATCGGCTGTCTCGATCACGTCGGCCACGTCATAGGTCTCCCGCACCGGCAGGTTGCGTGCTCTAACTTCGTTCATGATATCCAGCGGAAGGCGCAGGATCTCCGGTGAGACGAAGCTTAACTCGACATCGTACGAGCAGAGCAGGCGCGTCAGTGAGTGAACGGTGCGCCCGTATTTCAGGTCACCCACCATGGCTACTGAGAGGCCATCAATCTGGCCCAATTCCTCTTTGATGGTAAAAAGGTCCAGGAGGGCCTGGGTGGGATGTTCGCCGATACCATCGCCAGCGTTGATGATGGGTTTGCGGGCGTATCTGGCCGCGATCTCCGAGGCCCCTACGTCCGGGTGACGCAGGACAATCACGTCGGCATAGGATTCCAGGGTACGGACGGTATCAGGCAGTGACTCACCTTTGGCTACCGACGAGAACTGGACACCCTGGGTGATGGGAATGACAGTACCTCCCAGGCGCGACATGGCGGCGATGAAGGATGCACTGGTGCGGGTACTGGGCTCGTAGAAGAGACAGGCCAAAACGGTGCCTTTCAGGAGGTCAGTAGCGCCAGCCCGCTTGACTATGGCTCGCATTTCCTCGGCTACACGACAGATATAATCCAGGCTCTCCTTCGTGAATTGAGACACCGAAATGATGTCCTGGCCGTAGAAGCCACTGTCCAAATTGGGTGCCAGACCTACTTTCTTGGGGGGATATGGGGAATTTTCAGTTAACATGATTTCCCTCCCACAGTACCAGAATAGTGATTTCAGAACAACGCTCGCCCAAAGCCCGGCTGGACGAGCACCTGACCATCGGCGTAAGCCAGAGCGCCACGCAAGTAGACCCTCACCACGCGGCCTCGTATTGTCATTCCCTCAAAAGGAGTCCAGCCGCACCTTGTCCTGAGAGACGAGCCCTTGAGGATATATCTGTCGTCGGGGTCTACCTCAATGTAGGTCCTCTCATCTCGTTTCAGGCCAAACATGCGAGCCGGATTCTCCGAGGTGAGCTCGATCAGACGTTCCCAGGAGAGCCGCCCGTCGGCCACGGCGGTGAGGAGCAGAGGCAACGCGGTCTCCAGGCCGGGGATGCCGGGAGGGGGCTCAGGACCTCCCTTCTCGGCTATGGTGTGGGGGGCGTGGTCCGAGGCGATGACGTCAACGATGTCCAAATTGTCCCAGAGGGCTGCTCGGTCCTCCTCAGTGCCCAAGGGGGGCTTCACGTGGGCCAGATTCCCCAGCCTTGCACCGTCGGCCTGGCTCAGGAACAGGTGATGGGGCGTGACTTCACAGGTGAGCTTGAGGTCTGCCTTTGCCCCCCAGCTTTCTTTGGCCTTTCTAATGAGTTCGATCTCGGCCTTGCGGCTGACGTGACATATGTGCAGCCGTTTGTCATACAGTCGCGCCAAGGTGATGGCCCCAGCTATAGCCAGACCCTCGGCGTGCACAGCGATGGGCTTGTCGGCTGGCCAACTGCGGAAGTGCGCCATCAGGGCCACCAGATCAGCCATCTTCAGCGGGCCGCAAGTCTGGCCCATGTAGATTTTGAGCCCGGCTACACGATGGCTGAGCATGGCTCCGTCGCCCACGTTGTCCTCTGTAGCTCCCAGGTAGAAACCGAAATCGCAGTGAGCTTTCTCGGAAGCGATTTGCGCCTTCTCGCTCAGCCTTTGCCCGTTCACTGTTGGCGGGGTGTTGTTAGGCATGTCCAGCACGGCGACCACGCCACCAGCCAGGGCCGCCGCCGTACCTGTGCTGAAATCCTCTTTGTGGGTAGCCCCTGGGTCCCGCAGATGGACATGTGCGTCAATGAGGCCCGGTAATCGCAGGCTTCTCACGATGTGTTCTCGCTAGAAAAAAAGAGTGCCTCCAGAGGAGAACACCAGCGCAGTCATCTTCTACACCCCTCTGGCGATAAGCGTCCTACAATGCGAATCGCTTACTCTCTGACCAACTGACCTAGACCAGCGCCAAGCAGCCAGGCGAGCAGAACCAGAGCTATGATCGCCGTGCCCCAAGCCGATTGGGGCATTTCTCCTCCGGTCGGCGGCATTGGGGGGGCTGCGCCCACGACAAAGGAGTTCCACCAGTAGTGGAAGACGTTACCCGTCAGGGGGTTGATCTGGCTGGCGCGAACGGCGTACGTGCCATCCGCCGTGCCCTCAGGGACGGTGATGGTGACCTCAAAGGTGCCGTCCGCAGCAGGCGTGACATCGGTCGTGGCCAAGGGTGGGCCCCAGTCCTCGCCCGAGACGACGAAGGAGACCTTCACCGGCTTGTCAGGATGGGCTCCCGTGCCGGTTACCGTGATGGCTGTGCCTGTCGGCCCGGCCCGCGGGCTGATGGTGATACGTAAAGTGGTTTCCCCACCACCCGCCGGCGTGGCGAAGGCCAGGCTGGTCATCGTCAAGGCCAAAGCTAAGGCCAAAACCAAGACAATTAGCTTTTTCATCGCAACCCTCCTCGCGTACCCACACAGATTCTCCTCATCACCGAGTGTCCTTATAGCCAAAGACCAGGTGTATCATAGCACGGTTTGACAGCTTTGGCAAACCACTGATTTGTGCAGCAAAGGTGTCTCTCTCGTTCTTACTCCTCCAGATAACCCGTCGAGCCGGTTCAAAGCGGCTCCGGCAGCCCGTCAGGGCCGGGGGTGTGAGTGGGTGTCCCCCTGCTCCCCTACTCTTCCAAATACTTCACCCGTCGAGCCGGTTCAAAGCGGCTCCGGCAGCCCGTCAGGGCCGGGGGTGTGAGGGGGTGTCCCCCTGCTCCCCTACTCCTCCAAATACTTCACCCGTCGAGCCGGTTCAAAGCGGCTCCGGGCTGGCTGAAGAATACCCTCGTAGGCAGCCAGGTTGCGGTCTTGCAGGTGGTCGAAGATCATCGGGGATTTCGCCCCATAGGTGACATATTTGATGGGGTCGGGGTCCAACTCAGCAGCGATGATCTCTTCCGTGCCCCGGGCCTGGGCCAGCACCTGGGCGATGGGCGAGACGATTTGCGAGTGGCCGAAGTAATAGTTGCCTCCGGCATCGGGGCCGATGGCGTTGCAGGCCACCATGTAGACGTGGTTGTCGTAGGCCCTGGCGCGGTTGGTCATCTCCCATATTTCAAAGCTGCGCAGCAGGGCCGCAGGCCGCACGATGACCTCGGCCCCTTTGATTGTCAGCACCCGTGCCAGCTCCGGGAAATCGCCGTCGTAGCAGATGATCATGCCGATGGTGCCCAACTCGGTCTCGAAAACCGGCGCCTCCGTGCCCGGGGTGGACCAACCACCGCGTCCTGACGGTTCGACAAGCTCACCACGATGGCCTGTCGAAGGGCCGGACAGTCGCTCGGTGGGGAAGAGGTGAGTCTTGCGATAGACGCCGACAATCTCGCCCTTGGGGTTGATGAGGACTGCCGAGTTGTAGACCACGCCCCGCTCAGGAGCCCTCTCATAAGTAGGCAACACCACGTGAACCCCCAGGTTACGGGCCGCTTGGGCGATGGGTTCTGTGATCCGGCCGGGGACAGTATCTACCAGGTCCCACAGTTCCTCGGCTCCCATCCCTGGCGAAAAGCCGGTGGTGATAGTCTCGGGGAAGAGGACGAGGTCGGCCTCATTCTCCTTGGCCGCCCGCTCCAGCCAGGTCTCGATTTTCTCCAGGTTTTCGGTTACAGCGTTGGGAGCAACGGCGATTTGTGCACAGGCTGTAGCAAAACGTTTCATTGGCACCTTTCTTTTCAGCGCACATCCCACAGTCTTTCAAACGGCACATTCTCATAGTAGAAGCCTCAAATGAGCATCTGAGGCTTTCCCTGTCATTCGTTATTCTAACTGCTTGCACACTCCGGTGACATCCCCAAACCGCGTGAGCTGGCACTTGGCCTTTTGGGCCATCAGCTCTCTATGGCGCTCGTCCTCGACAAAGGCTACGATGCGGGCGATGCTGGACTCGCCGTCCACGAAGCGCCAGGGGAAGCAGCCAATGGTGCAGCGCTCGTTCAGGAGCAGGTCAATGTCCCCACCGACACACTCGGCGTGGATGATGCCGTAGGGAAAAAGCTCGATGTGCATCAGTTGGTACTTGCTATCATCGAAGCGCTCGGCCAACGGCTGGCCGTACTTCTTTCGGAAGTGAGCGTCAGCCTCTTTGGCCTGGCGGGGCATCCAGTCGCGGATAATGGTATTCATGGGATGATCGGCTGAACCGCAGTCCACGCCGATCCACTTGATCTTCTTCTCACGGCACCAGACGGCGAACTCGCGGTCAGGCCCCGGGTGCTTAACCATGTAGCGGATTTCGTCGGCCGTGGGATGATCCCAGCCGTAGCGGTGATAGCCGGTGTGGATGATCAGGATGTCGCCTTCCTTGATCTCCACCCGCTCTTCCACCATCTCCGAGGTATAGATGTCATAGTCGCCTACGGCGTCCGAGAGGTCCACCACCGCGCCGGGGCCGCACAGAAAGTCCATGTCCAGGCTGGCGATGTCCTTGCCGGGGGTGTAGAAGTGGATCTCACCGTCCAGGTGAGTGCCCACGTGGTTGGAGTGGGTGAGAATCTGGCCGTTGGCCCCGTTGGGAGCCAGCCGTTTGAAGTACTTCACCTGTAACGGCTCATAGGTGGGCCAGGGTGGCGTGGCGATTCCGATGGGGATGGTCAGGTCAATCAGTTTCATGGGGTTCTCCTTGACATTTGGGTGTAGTCAATCTTCTCAGTTGCTCTCTCAGCCAGTTCACTGTGACCTCGTGCACGGCGGGGTCGTGTTGGGCTGTCCTGTGGTCACCTCCTTCCAGCAACAGAAGCTTCTTGGGCTGGCCAGCCAGTTCGTACAGGCGCTGGCTGTCCTGATAGGGAATAATCTCGTCGTCCTGGCAGTGGATGAGAAACAGGGATCGAGGGCTGATCCCAGACACAGCAGCAAAGACGTCGTGCTGGCGCAGGTAGCTCAGGTAATCGGGCAGGGCCAGGCGCAGCTTTGCCCCCTCGACCTCGGAGATCGAGTGCCAGAAGTCGGCATTGAAGATACCCCGCTCCAGATCGGCCTCAGAGCTAGGGCAGATGGCCACCACTGCCCTGAGGGCCGGCCAGGCGGCTCCAGCATGTATGGCGTAGTGACCGCCCATGCTGGAGCCGCGGATGGCCAGCCAGTCGGCGTCAACCTCCGGGCGCCCACGCAGGTAAGCGATGGCCGCGCCGATGTCGTGGAGGGCCTGGGCGTCCAGACAGCCCTGGCTCTCCCCATGCCCTCGGAAGTCGAAGGCCAAAGCGGCCAGGCCACGCTCCTGCAAGAAGCGAGCGAATTCGGCGTGGTTCTCTTTGCAACTGGTGAGCCCGTGGCAGACAATCACCGCCGGATAGGGAAGCTGACCCACTGGCAGATACAGATGCCCGGCCAGGGTCAAGCCATCGCTTTCGAAGTAGACCTGCTCCCGTTGCAATTCGCTCTCTTTCACCTGGGGCGAAGAGGCTCCATTGGTGTGATGGCAGAGGTTTTGATGAAGGCTGAAACCAGGCTACGTCCCTTTGAACAGTACCTCACCGCTGCCGGTGACGATGCGCACCGTCGACTATTCTGTCACCGGCGGTTCGATGGTGATGTCGGCATTGAAATCATAGAGCATCTGGGTCACAGTCGAGCCTTCCATACTGGTGACGATCTTGTGGGGCAAGCCGTCATCCACGCCTATCCAGGCTGTAACCTCGATGGGGGGGTTGTCTCCCACCTTTGCAGTATAGACGTACTTCTGGGCCTGCACGCCCTCCACATCTTCGGTTCCTTCCAGCCGGGCCTCCAGGATTTCATCCTCTGTGACGCCGACATCCGCAACCGCCGCCCCCGCGCCGCCGCCGGGCGTCTTGGTCCAGGTATCGCCGGTCTTTATGTACAAGTCGTTGCCAATGACGATCATCTCCGCAAAGTCCGAGACCATGTGGTATTTGTCCGGCAGGACGTACTCGTAGAGAGTTTCCATAGCCTGTCCCTGCTGTTCCATGATGACCTTTGCGCGGTAGCTCTTCAGGTTCTTCAAGTCGGCGGCAGATTTGGCGATGATGCTTTTCTCATCGCCGGATGGGGCGGCGGGAGCTTCTGTCTCCTCCGTTGCAGCGGGGGCTTCGGTCGCTGCTGCCTCCTCTGTTGCAGCAGGGGCTTCGGTCGCTGCCGGAGCCTCAGTGACAGCAGGAGCCTCTCTAGGCGCTGGCGCGGGTGTTTCCTTTGCACCACAGGCCACCAGAAGCATGAGCGTCAAACCAAGAGCCAGGACAGCTAGCCATTGAAGTCTTCTGATTTTCATTTTTTCCTCCTTATTTGACATAGTTTCTCTATTGCCTGAAATGCCTTCTCAAAACAGGCCATCGGCGCTTCAGCAACCCCGCGCCCACCATGCCGATGCCCGGCTCCTCGTGGGCGATGCCGGGGGTGGGGGGATTGCAATGCCCTCTCTTTCACCTCAGGCAGAGGGGCCCCGTTGGTCAGCGTTCGCCAAATAGCCAAGTCGCCATCGCAGCGGGACATAGGGGTAATGCGCCCTCTGGTCAGCGGGAACTAGACATCCTCAAAGCGGATGTTGACGTTCCTGCTCGCGCCAAGGTCTACGCCTTGTATCACGAGGACTTTGCCGTTCGGCCAACCGTCGAAGACCATACTGAAGGTTGTATCGGTGATCGCCGTGAGCAGCGTGCGCTCGGTCAGGCCTTTGTCAGCGAACGCTTGCCGATAAAACTCGATGACCTCATCCAAACTGAGACTGGTTTGGAAGTTGACCTGACCCTCGCCACCTTCGCCGGTAAAGTTCTGCACATCGTCGGGCAGAGGGAACACTGTGTCGTAGCTAACTTTCTCCTCAGGAGCCTGGGTCGCTGCCGGGGCCGTGGTGGGGGCTGCGGCCTCTTCCGTCGCAGCAGGGGGCTCGGTCGCTGCCGGAGCCTCAGTCGCAGCGGGAGCTTCCGTGGCAGCAGGAGCCTCTGTAGGCGCTGGCGCGGGTGTTTCCTTCGCACCACAGGCCACCAGAAGCACGATCGTCAAACCAAGAGCCAGGACAGTTAGCCATTGACGTCTTCTGATTTTCATTTTCCCCTCCGTCATTCACTGCCATCGTTTCTCTAATGCCTTATTGACATTCTCTCATCTTCTTTTCCCTCCTTGCTTTTCATTATTCACATAGTTTCTATAGCGCCTCAAATGCCTTCTCAAAACAGGCCATCGGCGCTTGCAACAACCCCGCGCCCACCATGCCGATGCCCGGCTCCTTGTGGGCGATGCCGGTGCGGACCAGCGTGGAGGATCATGCGTTCGCCCATACCCGGCAGGGTGTCACGGGCGATGCCCATCCCTATCAGCATGGGCCGCCCGGCGCAGATACGGCGCACCGCTTCGGCGTTGGCCTCATCAATGTCTACGCCCGACTTTGTCTTAACCAGATGGGGCACCTCTGCTCCTGGCCGCCACTCCACGGCCATCGTCTCCGCCGCTTGCTCCTTCATGCTCTCAGCGAACTTGTCGAGACCCACGCTGACAGCCTTTACCTTCTCACCGAACAGCTTCTTGCGCCTTTTCTCGCTCGTGGGTTCTCCTTTGCAAACTCGGTACTTTGACCAGAGCCGCCGGGGGCCATGACCCGACGGGGGCAGGGAACCGATAGCTTACTTCTGGCACCGCCAGTAAAGCTCCGGTCGGCGGTCAGCGAAGATGGGAATCGCCTGGCGCACCTCTTCCACCAGGGCCATGTCTACGCTAGCCGTCAGGAGCACTTCGCTGTCACCGGCCTCTACCACCAACCTCCCCCAGGGATCGTAGATAGCAGAGTGGCCGAAGAATCTCTCCCCTTTGCTTTCCCCCACCCGGTTGCAAGCGGCGATGAACATCTGGTTTTCGATGGCCCGGGCCTGGAGCAGCGTACGCCAATGCTCCAGACGGGGGTAAGGCCACTCGGCCAGCAGAAAGATGATTCTGGCCCCAGCCAGGGCGTAGCGACGAAACAGTTCCGGGAAGCGCAGATCATAGCAGATGGCCATGGCACTCTTGCCCCAAGGCAAGTCGAAAACAGGAGCCACCTGACCAGCGGCCAAATACTTGTCGTCATCCATCAAGCGGAAGAGGTGGATCTTGCTGTAGTGGCCCAGGCGCTTGCCTGCCGGGGAGAAGAGGGGAGCGGTGTTGTAATAGCGTCCATCTTGCAAGGAAAGGAGCGAGCCGCAGACGTGGATGGTATTCTTCCTGGCCAGAGCGGCAAGCTCAGCGAAAAGGCCCTCATCGAGGCTGGTAGCATATTGCTCTGCGTTTTCAAGGTCGTAGCCTGTGGACCACAGTTCGGGAAAGAGCACCACGTCTGAGCCACGGCGCATGGCCTCGGCCGTCAATTCCTGTACCTTGGTCAGATTCACCTGGGGCTGGCCCAGGGCGATATCCATCTGGGCCAGGGAGATTGTCAATTCCATTGGCCAGATCCTCCAACCCATCTGCTGCAAGCCTTGCGAAAGTTTATCCCTGCAATCAATGGCCACAACTGCGCACTCTACGACGGTAGAGATCGCTCACGGACGAGGCGGGGAACCTTCACAAGGCCGACAAATCGGATGGCGAGTCACTCTGCAAACAGGTCCTTGGCTTTGAACATGAGCACCAGGGCACCCTTGTCTGAGCGGGAGCGATGCATCTGATTGGCTTTGGCCACCAGGGCCTCGTTCTGACGCAAGAGCACACTTCGCCCATCAGGGTAGTCAAGGTAAATCTCCCCCTCCAATACCAGGTAGAGTTCATCCTTGGCATGTTGATGGAAGATGTATGCGCCTTTGAAGCGACTGAGATAGGCGCAATAGTCATCCACCTGTCCCAGTATGACATGGGTGAAAGGTTGGGTCAGGTCGGCAGCGGCTTGGGCGATGCTCGTCTTGTCAGGCATCACGACCTCCTTCTCAGAGCAGCAGCGGGGCCTTCGTCCCGCTCTGCGGGGCTTCGCAGAGACAAAAGGCGACCCAGGCGGTCCTCTGTTGTGGCTTCTTGTTTATTATACGCTATCTGTCCCTTCAGGTCAAGGTTGGAGCAGATCGCACCAACCATACAAAAGCATTTGCCTGTCAAAACAATCTGTGATATAATAACTGCAAAACAGGCATTGAGACCTGTTTCTTTATGGTTTCAGCTTGACCCTAGATGGGCTCAGATGATGCCACTTATCCACCTCTATGTACTTGTTTCCTTTCGCCCCGGTAACCTGACAAATCCGTCAAAGAGGACATGCAACAAAGTAAAACCGGAGCCTATAACCTGAACCCTCATAGACCGCAAAGCCTTTTTGCCTTCCGTTCCAACGCATACTGCAGATCCATTGCTGTCCATACGATTGTAGACGTGCCTCCTTTGATGTCTTTGAGCAATTGGGGGGAGCAGTTGGTTCTCTCAGGGATCAGCCTGAGCAAAATCCGAATATGAGTTTTTGGGAAACCGCGCCTTTGCGCGGTTTTTTTTGGGGAGAGGCAGGCAACACACATTCAAACTAAGGAGGAAAAAAGATGGCTCTTACTGACAAACCCGTGACCACATTCCTGGACGAACTGGCCAGCGATGCCCCGGCCCCAGGTGGAGGGAGCGTTGCCGCTCTGAGCGGAGCCCTGGGCGCAGCCCTGGTCAGCATGGTCTGCAACCTGACTGTAGGCAAAAAAAAGTACGCCGACGTGCAGGACGACATCAAAGCCCTGCTGGACCAATCCGAGGCCCTGCGCAAAGAGTTCGTGGAGCTATTGGAAGATGACGTGCGGGTGTTCACCGAAGTCTCCAAGGCCATGAAAATGCCCCGCGACACCGATGAGCAGAAGGCGGCCCGCGCCGAGGCTATGGACAAAGCCCTGAAGGCCGCTACCGGCGTGCCCATGCGTGTGGCCGAAAATTGTGTCAAAGTCATAGACCTCTGCCGCCCCGCTGCTGAGAAGGGCAACGTCAACGCCGTCAGCGACGCCGGTGTGGCCGTGCTCATGGCCGAAGCAGGGCTGCGCAGCGCCGCCCTCAACGTGCTCATCAACCTGGCCTGGATCAAAGACAAAGAGTTCGCAGCCGAGCAGCGGGCCAAGCTGGATTCCCTGCTTGAAGGCAAGCCCAAGCTGAAGGACGAGATCTACGATTTAGTAGTTGAGAAGTTGTGAGTCAACGGGTCAATGAAGAACGAGTTAGCAAGGCAATGAGTCTGACCCCTCAATCAAGTTAACCCATTGACTCGTCATATTAAGGAGGAAATTATGGCAGCAACAGTTCTGGACGGCCGCGCTCTGGCCAAGACCATGCGCGCGGAGTTAGACGAAGAAGTTGCCGCATTCAAAGAGAAATACGGCGTCACTCCCACCATCGCTGTAGTGAGGGCCGGCGAGGACCCAGGCTCGGTCTGGTACGCCAACGCCATCAAGAAAACGATGACGGGCCGGGGCATGGAAGCCCAAATCCACGTGCTGCCCGAGACGGCCACTCAGGAGGAATTGGTAGCCTTGGTCTCCAAGCTGAACGCGGACCCCAACGTCCATGGCATCATGGTGCAAGAGCCGATGCCCAAAGGGATTGACGAAGGCGTGGTGAAAGCTGCCCTCTCACCGGACAAGGACGTGGACGGGGTGCACGAGGTCAACGCCGGGCGGCTGGCTCTGGTAGCTCCGGTCGGTCGGCCAGAAGGGGTTGGTCCCTTTTTCACGCCAGCTACGCCAGCCGGTGGCATGGAGATCCTGCGTCGCCACGGGGTGGAACTGAGTGGCAAGCACGCTGTCGTCGTTGGCCGGTCCAATATCGTGGGCAAGCCCATGTCTCTGATGCTGATGCGGGAGAACGCCACCGTGACCATGTGCCACTCCCGCACGGCGGACCTCCCTGTTGTCTGCCGCCAGGCAGACATCCTGTGCGCGGCTGTGGGTCGCCCTGAGATGATCCGGGGCGACTGGATCAAGCCGGGGGCTGTGGTCATTGACTTTGGCGTCAACGACGTGGAGGGCAAGATGGTGGGCGATGTGGCCTACGAAGAAGCTGTCGAGGTGGCCGGGATGATCACCCCGGTGCCCGGCGGCACAGGTCCCATGACCAACATCATGCTCGTGCAAAACGTCCTCGAGGCCGCGCGGCGACAAGTTGCTAAGTAGGCTTGACAACACTCCCAACCTGTAGTATGATACCGGACGTGACAAAAATCACAAAGTAAACTGGAAGGCGGTGCTATTCGACCTGCCCATTGGACTTGTAGCCTATCGAAAAGTGTTCGTAGTGGCGACTTTTACCAGTGTTGCAGCGCAGGAGCCGCTTTGGGAACGACAGAAGCGGCACTATTGCGCCACAGGTCGTTACTACGGATTTTCGGATAGGCGCTTGAGTATCATCCGTGGAAGGATCGTATTGCTGCCGCTTGCAGAACATTAAAATATCAAGGAGGTACACAAATGATTGTTGACGTCAAATCGCCAGTGCCTAGCGACATCGAGATCGCCCAGGCCGCAAATCTAAGACCGATCCGCGAAGTGGCCGAGGAAGTAGGGCTCACCGAGGATGACCTGGACCTGTACGGCAAGTACAAGGCCAAAGTCCACCTGGATGTGCTCGAGCGGTTTAAGGATCGCCCCAATGCCAAGTACATTGACGTGACGGCCATCACACCTACCCCACTGGGCGAAGGGAAAACCGTCACCACCATCGGCGTCAGCCAGGGGCTGGCCTATCTGGGCAAAAAGGTCTTCACCTGCATCCGTCAGCCTTCTCAGGGGCCGACCTTTGGCATCAAGGGCGGCGCGGCTGGTGGCGGCTATGCCCAAATCGTTTCAATGGAGGACTTTAACCTCCACTTGACCGGCGACATCCACGCCGTTGGTGCGGCTCACAACCTGCTGGCGGCCGCCATTGACAACCGGCTGGCGAAGGAAGCCCGTTGGAGCACCAGTTATTTGGCCAAGGCGCTCTGCCCGGATGACGAATACACGCCAAGTATGCGCAGGCGGTTGGAAAAGCTGGGCATCAAGTCGAAAAAACCTTCCGACTTGAGCGATGAGGACAAGGAGCGGATGTTCCGCCTGAACATTGATCCCTACTCCATCCAGTGGCGGCGAGTAGTGGACGTGTCCGATGCGGCGCTACGCAATATTATCATCGGCCTGGGTGACAAAAACGACGGCCCCACGCGCCAGGCGGGGTACGATATCACCGTGGCCTCTGAGATCATGGCCGCACTGGCTCTGTGCAGCGACCTGGCCGATCTGCGCGAACGCATGGGCCGTATCATCATTGGCACGAGCAGTCCAGGGGGATTGCGTTCGAAAGGGACGGTGGAACCGATCACGGCCGAGGACCTGAACGTGGCCGGTGCAATGACCGTGCTGCTCAAAGAGGCCATCATGCCCAATCTGATGCAAACCCTGATGGGCAGCCCGGCCTTTGTCCACTGCGGCCCCTTCGCCAACATCGCCCAGGGCAACAGCTCCGTCATGGCCGATAGGATCGCCCTCAAGCTGGTGGGGCCGGACGGCTACGTGGTCACCGAATCGGGCTTTGGCGCTGACTGCGGCATGGAAAAGTTTTTCAATATCAAGTGCCGTGTCTCAGGGCTGGTCCCCAACTGTGTGATCATTGTGGCCTCCGTTCGTGCCCTCAAGATGCACGGCGGTGGCCCTAAAGTGGTGGCCGGCAGGCCGCTGGACCCGGCCTATACTGAAGAGAACATCCCACTTCTGGAAGCGGGACTGATGAACATGATTCAGCACATCGAGAACGCCCGCAAATTTGGCATCCCGGTAGTAGTGGCCGCCAACCGCTTCACCAGCGATACCGACAAAGAGATCGAAGTGGTCAAGAAGACAGCCGTGGAAGCGGGAGCCGAGGGTGCTTTCCTGAGTGATGTTTGGGCTAAGGGTGGTGAGGGCGGCGCCGAACTGGCCGAGGCTGTGGTTTCCGCCTGCGAGAAATCCGACCCCAAGGAATTCAAGTTCCTCTATCCTGATGAGATGTCCATCAAGGAAAAGATCGAGACCATCGCCCGCGAGATCTATCGCGCCGGCGACGTGACCTATACCCCCGAAGCCGAGGCCAGGATCAAACTCTTCACCGATATGGGGCTGTCGCACCTGCCGCTGTGCATGGCCAAGACGCACCTGTCCTTCACCCACGACTGGAATATCAAGGGCGCGCCGCGCGGTTGGACGTTGCCCATCACCGACGTGCGGGCCAGCGTAGGCGCCGGGTTCCTCTTCCCACTGTGCGGCACCATGCGCACCATGCCCGGCCTGCCCACCAGGCCAGTCTTCACGAACATTGACATAGACCCAGAGACCGGCAAGGTGTTGGGCCTGTCCTGAGCCCCTCGGCTTCGCTCGGGATAAACTTTGTCGAAGGGTCTGTCCTTGCGTTTTGAATGGACGCGGGTGCAACCGTCGCCTGTACTGCCTGTACCGCCCGCACTGCAATAGTGGTGTAGCAGTGGTGGGTGACCGCGTGTTTGCCCCACAGATGGGGAGGGCTTTGCTGCCCTCCCCATCTGTTGCACACTGAATCCACAAGTATTTATTGATTTTACAGACGGCTTTATTTGTGCTATAATACGCAAAGTATCGTCGGCTAGCTGAATCAGCTTCAACTGTCTTCCGAGTAAAGAGATCAAAGAAGACCCTTCATGAAGGAGGAAAGCAGTAAATGTCGAAGTATATCGCTAGCTCCGCCATTCAAGGAGCTCATGAGTTAATCCATCGTGTGGACAAGCGACTCCAGGAGGCCCTTGCTCAACACGGGCCTGAGACCAAGGTAGAGTTCACCAACACGGCTTACTACCTGCCCATCATTTTGGGCATGACCGGTGTGGAAGTAGCGACCCTGGGCGAGATGGTGACCGCCCTGCAGTACTGTCGGGACCTGCTTCAACCGGTGCCCAGCGGTGGCTTGTGGACACCTTATCTGGGCACGACCCTGGACGCCGGTATGGCCACCCTGATGGCCGAAGAAATCCTGATGGGGCTTGGCTTTGTAGAGGGCACTCAGCCTGAACCTTATGACTGGGAGGGCTCTTATATCTCACCGGTTCCAGGTGGTGACAAGTGCCTCAACGGTCCCATTGATGACATCCAGCTCCGGGCCTGGGGCATCCAGTTGGTGGATGGTCGTATGCCCGGCTTTGCCGCCGTCCTCGGCTGCGCCAAATCCAACGAAGTGGCCGTGCAGATCGTGCGCGAATTGCAGCGGCGCAACATTCTGGTCTTCCTCTCCGGCAACGTCAACGGTCGCAGCGTCGTCCAGCAATTGATGGAGGAAGGCGTCGAACTGGGGTACGACACCTACACCGTGCCCTTTGGCACCAATACCGAGTCTACCTCCTATGCCCTGGGCTTCGCCACCCGTTCGGCTTTGACTTTCGGCGGCCTCAAGGGCGGCCAGGCCAAGGAGATTCTGGAGTACAATGAGCACCGGACCTTTGCTTTTGCCCTGGCCCTGGGTCCCATTGACGACCTGAAATACGCCACCGCCGCCGGTGCCATCAACTATGGCTTCCCGGGCATTGCCGACACGCGCATCCCCAACATCTTCCCTTCGGGCCTCACCCTCTACGAAGCGGTGGTCTCCATGCCCTTCGACGAGATCGAGGGCAAGGATGACATCGAGCGGGCCGACAGGCTGGTTCAGAGGTGCATCGAGGTGCGCGGTGTCAAGATCAAAATCACCGAAGTGCCAGTACCAGTGCCTTACGGCTCGGCCTTTGAGGGCGAGCGGGTGCGCAGAGATGACATGCGCATCGAGTTCGGCGGTAAGCACTCGCGGGCTTTTGAATACCTGCGCATGATGCCTCTGGATGAAGTGGAGGATCACAAGATAGAGCTCATTGGCCCCGGCTTTGAGGATGTGCCTGAGGGGGGAGCTATGGACGTGGGCATCCTCGTCGAGGTTGCCGGGCGCAAGATGCAAGAGGACTTTGAGCCGGTGCTGGAGCGCCAGATCCACTACTTTACCAACGGTGCCTCGGGCGTACAGCACATCGGCCAGCGCGACATCGCCTGGATCCGCATCAGCAAGACGGCTGCCGAGAAGGGCTTCGAGATCAAGCACTTTGGCGAGATTCTTTATGCCCGGATGCACGCCGACTTTGGGGCCATCCTGGACAAGGTGCAGGTCAAGATCATCACCGACCCCGACGAACACGCCAAATGGCTGGAAAAAGCCCGGGTGGCCTATGACTTCCGCAACAGGCGACTGGGCGAGATGACTGACGAGTCGGTGGATACCTTCTACTCTTGCACCCTTTGCCAGAGTTTCGCCCCCAACCACGTCTGCATCGTCAGCCCGGAGCGCCTGGGACTGTGTGGAGCCTACAACTGGCTGGATTGCAAGGCTTCCTACGAAATCAACCCCACCGGCCCCAATCAGCCGGTGGCTAAAGGCAACTGCCTGGATCCCGTCAAGGGCTACTGGGACAACATCACCAAGTTCGTGCAGGAAAAGTCCCACGGAATGGTGGAGCAGGTTTCGATGTACTCCATCATGGAAGATCCGATGACCTCTTGTGGGTGCTTTGAGTGCATCATGATGATCGTCCCCGAGGCCAACGGCTTTATGACCGTCTCCCGTGAGGACCCCAGCATGACCCCGGCCGGTATGACCTTTTCCACCCTGGCCGGCACGGCCGGCGGTGGCCTGCAAACACCTGGGGTGATGGGCCACGGCAAATTCTTCATCACCAGTAAAAAGTTCATCAAGGCCGACGGCGGCTTGAAGCGTATCGTGTGGATGTCCAGCTTCCTGAAAGAAAGCATGGCCGAAGAATTGAAGGAGGCCGCCATTCGAGAAGGCGACCCCGATCTCATAGACAAGATCGCCGACGAGAAGGTGGCCACCACTGTAGAGGAACTGCTGGCCTACATCGAGGAGAAGGGGCATCCCGCTCTGACCATGCCTCCTCTATTTTAGAAGATGGATGGATGATGGCGGCAAGCGATAAAGAAGCGCTTGCCGCCGCTTTGGTAGTTGCCCCGTAGAGTGCGGAAAAAATTCTGATCCTCAGTAGGAGGCAAGAATGGAGATTCACGAACTGGTTGTCGAGATGAAGTTGCTTGAACGTCGCCTGACCCTCTACGAGGAGAAGTACGGCGTTCTCAGCGAGGATTTCTACGCCGCTCTTATGTCGGGCAAGTTGGCACGCTATGACGCCTACGATGAGACGCGCGCCGATTTCAGCCGGTGGAAGGGGATCTATGAGACGTGGCTGCGGCGCAAAGAGGCTTATGCCGGGCTCATTCGACAGCGCGATCTGGCTGAGACATTGCGCGTTCAACCAGCCTATTGAGAATGAGCGAATGTGAGGACAGAAAATGGCTCGACTAAATATTCAATATGTCACAGATGAAGACGGCACTACCACGAGCGTGATTGTGCCTATTGAACTTTGGCGGGAAATTGAGTCAGAAAGAGAAACAGCCTATCTCTTGAAAAGTGAAGTTATGAAAAAGCGGCTTCTGGAAGCCAAGAATCGCCAAGATGGTATTCCCTTTGAGGTAGTGCGTGAAAAGCTTGGAATTTGACGCCGCCGCATTCGAGGATTTGGCTTGGTGGGTTAAGGATCTTGGCTTGTCGGTATCACTATTGACCGAAAACGATACGATCAGAGAATGAAAGGAGAACATACATGCCTGTCACAGTAGAAATCCCCACAGAGAAGTGGTCGGGTTCGGTGCGAGAGGTCACCCTGGGAGCGACGGCCGACCAGGGAGGCACGCGTACCAAGACAGTCACTGTAGGCGGCGAGACCACGCTGCCTTTCCTTCACTTCGAAGGACAGATACCCAACCTGCCTGTGGTTGGTATTGAGATACAGGACTACGAGCCCCTGGACTGGTCGCCTCTCCTCTTAGAAGTCTGGGGCGATGTGGTCAAAGACCCGGCCGCCTGGGCCAAGGAGGCCGAGGCCAAAGGGGCCGACCTCATCATGCTCAGACTGAGGGGCTCTGACAACGAGGGGAATGAGACCACCGCCGAGCAAGCGGCTGAGACGGTCAAAAAAGTCCTAGGAGCCACGGGGCTGCCCCTCGTCGTCCGCGGTCCGGGTCAGGCTGAGCAGGACAACGAACTCCTGGTCGCTGTGGCCGAGGCCGCCAGAGGCGAGCGCATCGCCCTCGGCCTCTGCGAGGAGAAGAACTATGCGACCATCGTTGCTGCAGCCCAGGCCCACAACCAGTTGGTCATCTCCAGCACCCCCATGGACGTCAACCTGTCCAAACAGCTCGTCATTCTCATAAAAGACCTGGGTCTTCCCCTGGACCGCATCCTCATGGATCCCACCACCGGGGCCCTGGGCTACGGGATCGAATACGGCTACTCGGTCATGGAACGCCTGCGCCTGGCCGCCTTCCAGGGCGACGGCATGACCCAACAGCCGATGATTTGCTTCGTCGGTGAGGAATGTTGGCGGCAGAAAGAGTCCAAAGTCGGTGAGGGAGTGCCTGAGGAGTGGGGGGACTGGCAAAAGCGAGCCATAACCTGGGAGACAGTAACCGCTACCTCTCTGATCCAGTCCGGGGCGGACATCGTTACCCTGCGCCACCCCGAATCTGTCAAGAACGTCAACACGACGATTCAGAAGTTGATGAGTCAATAAGGAGATAAGCAATGGCGCTAAGTGGTCTTGAAATCTACAAGTTGCTTCCCAAAACCAATTGCAAGGATTGCGGCTTTCCTACCTGCCTGGCCTTTGCCATGAAGCTTTCACAGAAGCAGGTCGAGTTGTCAGCCTGTCCTCACGTGTCTGATGAGGCCAAAGAAGCCCTGGCAGCAGCCGCGGCCCCACCTATCCGCCTGATCACCATTGAGACAGGCGATAGGAAGATTGAGGTCGGCAATGAGACGGTCATGTTCCGCCACGATAAGACCTTCTTCCACGAGCCGGGGCTTATGGTGCGGGTTAAGGACGATCAGCCCCTCACCGAGGTTGAGGAGTTGGTAGCCAGGGTGGATGGTTTCGGCGTGGAGCGCGTGGGCATGGATCTAAGGCTCAATGGCATTGCCGTGGAAAATGCCTCCGGTGATGCGGATACCTACGCGGCCTGCGTAGAGGCGGTGCGGGCCAAGACCCAGTTGCCCCTGATCCTGATGGCCAAGGACCCAGCCGCTATGAAGGCCGCTCTGGCCAAAACCGACGGCAGCAAGCCCCTCATTTACGCTGCGGACAAGGACAACTGGCAAGCCATGGCTGAGCTGGCCAAAGAGCACAAAGCTTCCCTGGCTGTCTATGAGCCTGAAGGGCTGACCCCTCTGGCCAATCTGGTCGAACAGGTCAAGGGCGCCGGGGTGGAAGACATCGTCCTCGATCCTGGAGCCAGGACACCTGCTGAGTCCCTGAGCACGTTCACCCAACTGCGTCGTCTGGCCCTGAAAAAGAACTTTCGTCTGCTGGGCTATCCGTACATCAGTTTCCCGGGTGAAGGATCTGGTTCCGAGGCAGAAGAAGTGGTCTTGGCTGCTCAGCACATCACCAAATACGGCGGGTTCATCGTTCTCGATCACTTCGATCCGGCCACGGCCTACCCACTGCTCACCCTACGCCTGAACATCTACACTGATCCGCAGAAGCCCATCCAAGTGGAGCCGGGCCTGCGCGACATCAACGGGCCGGCCGCCGAGTCGCCGCTGCTGGTGACCACCAACTTCTCCCTGACCTATTTCAGCGTCTCTGGCGAAGTGGAAGGCTCCGGCATTCCCTCTTGGCTTCTCATCTGCGACTCCGAGGGGCTGAGCGTGCTCACTGCCTGGGCCGCCGGCAAATTCGACGCCGAGAAAATCGCCAAGACGGTCAAAGAATTCAACGTCGGAGAAAAACTCGGCCATCAAAAGATCGTTATTCCGGGCTTTGTCTCCGGCATATCAGGTGAGTTGGAAGAAGAGCTGCCTGGCTGGGAGATCAGGGTTGGCCCCCGCGAAGCCGTTGACATACCCGCCTATCTGAAGAACGTCTGGACATAGGGATCAGATAGAGATAGAGAGATAGGAGAGGGTGCTCTCCAGTCTCTATCTCCGATCTCTGGTCTGATCTCTATCTGCAGTCTCTGGTCTGAACGGCATGCAGGGCCCAAAGTTCAAAGTCCAAAGTCGCAAGGCCTCGGACCCTGGACTTTGGGCCCTTAGCTTTTGAGTGCCTGTACTGCAACAGTGGTAAAGGAACAGTTGCCATTAGCGACAAGTGCATCGTTGTTTTCAAGCCCTCGGGCGAAGTAATAGAAGTTGAGATCGGCACTCTGCTCTCAGAGGCAGCCGCTCAGGCTGGCATCGAGCTGAACCTGCCTTGTGGCGGCCAGGGGCGGTGTGGTCGCTGCAAGCTGCTGGTGGAGCACGGGCCCGTCAGCCGGCGGCCCAGCGCCAAGCTTTCTCCGGCCGAAGAGGAGGAGGGCTACGCCCTGGCCTGCCAGGCGGTGGTCAAAGGCGACGTGATCCTCTTTGTGCCCGAGCAAGAGAAAATCGAGCGCAGGATCGCTGAGGAGGCCAGAGGAGCGGAGAGGATCGCCTTGCCGTTGGAGTTCGAGTGGCCCCTTGATCCCTCCATCGCCAAATTCTTTGTCACCATAGAGCCTCCCAGCCTGGCAGACAACACCACCGACTTTGATCGGTTGCAGCGAGAGTTAAGAGTCCAACACAGTATTCCTGACCTGACCACGAGCCTGCCGATTCTCAAGAAGCTGGCCACCACTCTGCGCGACGCCAACTGGCAGGTGACGGCTGTCCTGGAGATGGGGGATGGTGTGTCAGCCAAACACTGTGGCCCCTACCTGGTCAATATCCTGCCTGGTGACCAGACGACCCAATCTTTTGGTCTGGCCATTGACATCGGCACCACCACCAACGTGATTCAGCTGGTTGACCTGCTGAGCGGTCGGGTCATAGACCGGGCCTCAGAGTATAACGCTCAGATTTCCTGCGGCGAAGACATTATCTCACGCATCATCTACTCTCAGAAAGGCGATGGACTGACTCACCTGCAACGCCTGGTGCTCAAGACCCTGAACGGGTTGATTGACGAACTGATCAGCCGCAACGGCATCCGTCCCCAGGAGATCAACAAAGCAACGGTGGCTGGCAATACCACCATGATCCAACTTTTCCTGAGCTTGAATCCTAAATACATCCGCGAGGAGCCCTACATCCCAACCATTTCCCACCCTCTGCCCATGAGAGCGGCGGAAGTAGGTCTCAACATCAACCCCCAGGGGACTGTTGACTGCCTGCCAGGGGTGGGAGCCTACGTGGGAGCCGACATCACGGCGGGAGTCCTCAGTTCCGGTATGTACAAGACCGATGCTTTGACCCTTTTCATGGACGTGGGTACCAACGGCGAAATGGTGTTGGGCAATGCCGATTGGCTGCTGGCCTGCGCCTGTTCGGCCGGGCCGGCCTTTGAGGGCTCAGGAGTGCGGCACGGGATGCGGGCCACGGCGGGAGCTATCGAGGAAATCTGGATCAACCCCGACAGGTATGAGCCTACCTACCGCGTCATCGGCAACGTCCCCCCACGAGGGATCTGCGGTTCAGGCATGATCTCCCTCCTGGCCGAAATGTTGATCACTGGGGTCATTGACAAAGCGGGGAAAATCCACCGGGATCTCCCTACCCCTCGGACTCGCGTAGGCGACCATGGTGGTGAGTACGTGGTTGCCTGGGCAGCCGAGACGGCTATCGGCCACGACATCGTCATCACTGAGGTAGACATCGAGAATCTGATCCGTACCAAGGCCGCTATTTACGCCGGCTTTTCGGTGTTGGTGAACAGCGTGGGCCTGCAACTGGCCGACGTAGAGCAAGTCCTTATCGGCGGCGCTTTTGGTCAGTACATCAACGTCGAGAAGGCCATCCAGATAGGCTTGCTTCCTGACCTGCCGTGGGATCGCTTCAAGTATCTGGGCAATACCTCCGTTTTGGGAGCAACCTATTCTCTCCTCTCACGCGATCCGCGTCGCGAAGTGGCCAAGATTGCCAACAAGATGACCTATCTGGAACTCAGCGCCGACAATCGCTTCATGGATCAATTCGTGTCAGCTCTCTTTCTGCCCCACACCGATACAGCCAGCTTTCCCTCTGTGATGAAGCTCTTGGAAAGGTAAAGTCTTGAAAAAGCTCTCTATCATTATCCCCTGCTATAATGAGGCAGCAACGATCGCAGAGGTCCTGGCCAGGGTAGCCAGGGCGGAGACCTGCGGTTTAGAAAAAGAGATCATCGTCGTCAACGACGGCTCGACGGACGAGACAGGCCAACTGCTGGAAAAGCTAGGGGGAGACGGGATCAAGGTCGTCCATCACGAAAGGAATCGTGGCAAGGGAGCAGCCATCAGAACCGCACTGAAGCACGTGACGGGCGACATCGTGCTCATCCAGGACGCTGACCTGGAATACGATCCCGGCGAGTATCCATCCTTGCTGCATCCCATGCTGAACGATCACGTCGAGGTCGTTTACGGCTCCCGGATGCGGCGCAAGGGCAACAGACAGGGTGCTCTGCGTTTTCTGGTGGGGGGGATGCTTCTGAGCCTGCTCACCAACCTTCTCTATGAAGCTGGCATCACCGACGAGCCAACGGGCTACAAGGTCTTTAGGGCCAGCCTTTTGAAGAGCATTGATTTAAAGTGCACCGGCTTCGAGTTCTGCCCGGAGGTGACGGCCAAGGTCTGCAAGCGGGGCTATGAGATCAAAGAGGTCCCCATCTCCTACAACCCACGCTCTGTGAGCGAGGGGAAGAAAATCAATTGGCGGGATTTCATCGTCCATGTCTTCATCTTGCTCAAATATCGTTTCTTTGAGTGAGTGCATTTGACCGTAGGGCAAGATGCCATCTTGCCTTACAATCCAAGGACGGGTTTTGTGCCAGGATTGAAACGCTATACCCATCACATTATAGCTCTTGTCGGCTATCTGGTCTTGACCCTGATCATGACCTTTCCGCTGGCTACAGAGTTTACCACTGCTATCCCTGGTGACGGCTTTGACGGTTGGCAGAACTACTGGAATCTGTGGTGGGTGAAGAAAGCCCTGCTAGATCTGGGAACGAACCCCTTCTTCTGCGATTATGTCTACTATCCGACGGGAGCTAGCCTCTACTTCCACACCCTGAATATCTTTAACGGTCTGCTTACAGTGCCTGTCCAGGGCATCTTCGGATTGACCGTGGCCTACAATTTCGTGGTCGTCTTCTCTTTCGTCGTCGGTGGCTACGGCACCTACTTGCTGGTCTATCGGCTCGGAACGGGCCCTTCGTCCCGCTCAGGACAGAGCAGGCTGGCCGCTTTTGTAGCTGGTCTGGTTTTCACCTTTTCTCCTTATCACTTCGCTCATTTGTTGGGCCACATGCAACTTATATCCCTGGAATGGTTGCCCTTCTCTGTTCTTTTCACCATCAAGGCCCTCGATCCGGTTATCGGTCAACGACTAAAGTCGTCACTACAAAGCAATGGAAGAATGCGATGTTGGCTCGCCCACAGTTGGCCCGCGACTGTTTTTCTGGTTTTGACTTTTCTGTGTGAGTGGGGATATTACGTGATGTATCTGGCCATATTTACGCTGCTCTACACCGGTTATGTGACATGGAAGGAGCGTCGAATTTGGGAGCCGGCTGCCAGGGCCGGGCTGATTTGGTTGCTCTTCATCGTTCTGGTGAGTCCCATCCTGGTACCGATGGCCGTCGAAGCCGTCAGGACAACCGAATATCTGACCCCTGCCTTCGAGCAGAGCCTTTCTCTATCGGCTGACCTGTTGGCCTTCTTCACCCCCAACGAGATGCACCCCCTTTGGGGAGACTGGGCCAGAGCCTGGAGCGAACGCTTCACCACGACCACCTCGGAGAGGATGGTCTTTGCCGGCTATGTTCCCCTGGCGTTGGGAGCTTGTGCTCTCTGGAAGCGTCGTCAGCGAGCTGGATTCTGGGCCCTGAGCCTGCTGGTTTTTTTCATTTTGGCCCTCGGCCCTGTCCTGCACGTGGGAGGGCAGTCGGTCTTTACTGCCCTGAGGACAACCATTCCCCTCCCTTACATCGTGCTCTACCGCCTCTTGCCTTTTGTCCGGCTCTCCCGCTCCATCAGCCGCTTTGACGTGATGATCATGTTGAGCCTGGCGGTGCTGGTAGGCTTAGGATTGCGCTGGGTTCTGGATTGGCTTTCCAATCTTTCGTCGGGCTCAGGACGCGGCCGTTGGCGTAGGACGCGGAGTGTGAGTTTGGGCATCGCTGCACTGACCAGTGCTCTCATCTGCTTCGAGTTCCTGGCCGTCCCTTATCCCACGACGGAAGTGGAGGTGCCCCCGTTCTATCGGCAGGTGGCCCAGGAGCCCGGCGACTTTGTCCTGATGGAATTGCCCATGAACTGGGATCGCCCCATCCACATGTTCAACCAGGTCTACCACGACAAAAAGCTCATTGCCGCTTACTTCGGGAAGCCCAACCCCCTCTCCATTGTGGAGAAAACGCCGGTCTTGCAGCACTTTCGCTACCTGGGGCCTGACATCATCGCTCAGGACATCCCGGAAGTCGGCACCAGCGTGCTGGCCTCTTTCAACGTGCGCTACGTGATCCTCGATCTGTACCAGATGCCAGGGGGGCACGAACGACAGGTCACCCTGCAGCTGGCGGAAAAAGTCTTCGGTGATACCGCGCCCTTCTACCGTGACGAGAGGTTGATCGTTTACCGGGTAGAGGAACCTGCCGATCCCAGGCCTTTCCTCAGCCTGGGTCAGAATTGGGGGCGCAGGAAAACAGAGGCCGAACGTCCCACAAGGCAAATTGGGCAAGGTGCCGTCGTCCATATACGGGCCTGGGGACCTGATTCGGTCCGCTTGCGCATCGCGGCCCAAAGCTTTGCGGAGCAGTGCCAACTGGACGTGTACTCAGGCAGCCAGCGGCTCGCGTCCTTTGAGCTGGAAGCCACGACCCAGGAGTTTGTCACTCCCCCCCTGTCGTTGACAGAAGGGGACAATGTATTCCATCTGCACTACACGGCGGATGGAGAAAAAGTGGGTCCTATTATCAGCAAGCTCGATTTAGTCAGTTAAAAACTACAAGGAGGTAAGACGAATGCTTATTATTGGCGAGAACATCCAAATCATATCCACTCTGGTCAAGAATGCTGTCGAAAACCGGGACGCCAAACCCTTGCAGGACCTGGCCAGGAAGCAGGTCGAGATGGGGGCGGGCATGATTGATCTGAACATCGGGCGGCGCAAGAAAGACGGCCACGAGGTCATGCCCTGGATGGTGGACATCATGCACGAGGCGGTGCCGGGCACCGGGCTGTCGCTGGACACTACCAACGCCGCGGCCGTCGAGGCTGGGCTGAAACGCTGCAAAGAATTGGGCATCGAGGCCATGATCAACTCTGCCTCGGCTGAACCGGAGCGGCTGGAGAGCATGATGCCCCTGGCGGCTGAGTACGACAGCAAGATCATTGCTCTGACTATGGGGGCCAACATCCCTGCCAGCGCCGATGGTCGGGTGGAGCTGGCCATGAATGTCATCGTCCCCAAAGCAATGGAACTGGGCATCCCTGTGGAGCATCTCTACCTGGACCCCCTGGCGCTGACGGTTAACGGCATGCAGGAACATGCTATGGAGACCATCAACGCCGTGCGCATGTTCAAGATGATGCTCGACCCGCCGCCCATGACCACCATTGGCCTGTCCAACGTCTCCAACACCACACCCCACGAGGGCCGCAGCCTGATCAATCTCACTTTTCTGGTGATGCTGATGGCCGCTGGCCTGGATTCGGCCATCGCCGACCCGCTGGACGAGAAGCAGAACGAGATGATCCGGATCATCGAACAGCGGGACGACAGCACGCCAGTGGGCAAGCTACTGCTGACCCTTTACGACAAGACGGCGGCTATGGAGAGCCTGGAGCCGGACGAAGTGGACATGAACGACCCGGATCAGCTAGCCATCTTCAAAACGGTGCAGGTCCTGGAGAACAGAACCATCTACGCCGCATCGTACCTGGAGATATAGGACCAGCGAAGGGACAACTGAGATCATTAAGGGCACAACTGGCTGCCGTCACCTGCCACGTGGCGGTAGCCAGTTGTTGTATGAGGAGATGCCTGGAAAGCGAGGAGGTACTTGACAGAGTCACGATGTTCTTGCCCCAAGTTAGTGGGGTGTGGTATAATAAGCTTGGCAATTCGGTACGACTTTTCCAAACTCAAATGGTGATAGAATACGTGAGTAAACCGCTAGAGGAGGCGGACAATGAGTCGCACAATCACGCTGGAGATATCCGAAGAGACCTATGAGGCCATCGAGATGCAGGCGGAAACCAAAGGGTTGGAACCTGCACAGATGGTCGTGGAATGGCTGTCCGAAGCCATCAGACAGGCACAAACTGCTGCTGAAGACCCTCTAGAAGCCTTAATCGGCTCTCTTGAATGTGAAGTTACTGACGTAGCAGAGCACCACGATTATTATATAGGGCAAGCCCTGGCAAAGGAGCTACGAGGTGGATGAGGTTTTCATAGACACGGCTGGCTGGGCGGTCCTGTTTGTCCGCACCGAGCCGCAACATGCTCAAGCCTCGGCCTTGTTCCGGCAGTGGAAGCGACAGGGACGACGGTTGGTCACTACCAACTACGTTCTCGCCGAACTGGTCTCACTGTTCAGCAGTCCACTATGTGTGCCCCGGCCAGCACAATTCCGTTACATAGATACCATCAAAGCATCCCCCCATGTCGAAATTGTCCACGTGGACCCCGCACTGGATGCGGCTGGTTGGGCCTTATTGAAGTCAAGGCCCGACAAGGAGTGGTCGCTGGTAGATGCTGCCAGTTTCATCGTGATGCAAGAGCGTGGCATTATCGAAGCGCTTACTACCGACCATCACTTCGAGCAAACCGGATTCGTGCGCTTGCTTAAACCTTGAGAGACCAGTTTCTGGAGACCACGGTGACAACCGACACCTGGCGGAAGGGACTGCAGCCGACTATGATAATGGATGAGCAGAAAAGCGTACATGAACCGAAAGCACAGTTGCTCAGCGCTCAGGATGCCATTCAAGATGCTGAACGGTTACGAGCGCTATTGCTGCGCAACCGGCAGCGAGCCGAGCGAGAAGTGCAATTGCGGGTGCCGTTCACAGTGATGATCGAAGCGATTGACCAACTTGAGGCCGACGAACTGCGCCTGTTGGCCCAACGGCTTGAGGAGCGGCTAGCAGGTATGCAACATTGAGCAACTGGACCGCATGGCGCAGGTTCCAAGCCACTTTCGCCAGACCCGCCACAATGCCGATGTGCCTGATCCCGACCCGGCGCGGGGTGCAGTCAAGGGCGAGCACCTGGCGCAAAGAAAGCACAGCGCCGGTGGCGGGCACGGCCGCCGGGCATCGTGTTCAGGCTATGAGTGCGGGCTTTCAGGAACACAGATAGAGGCATGACATGACACGGCCTACGTCTAAAGAAGCGAAGTGGACTCTTGAGAGAATTCGTTCTCTCTCTCCGGAGGCATTCGAGGAATTGACTGCGTTTCTCTTCCGAAGCATGGGTTTCGAGTATGAAGTGCCAACTCCAACCAGGAGAGCGGATTGGGGAATTGATGGAGTCGCTTTTAGAATTGACGAGTTGGGCAAGACACATTTGTACTACGTCCAATGCAAGCAATACACACAACAAAAGGTCGGCGCAGCCGAAATTAGAGAATTCCGAGGAGCTCTTTCGAATCCGATTTCTGCGATCGCTCGAACGCTATCATCACAGGGCAGCCAGGAGCCCGAAGCGGGATATTTTGTGACCTCATCTAGCTTTACTAGACCGGCTTTGGAGGAAGCGCAGAAGGGGCGGGGTCTTGTCTTCACTATTGACGGCAAAGAGTTGGTTGCCAAGCTGAACGAGTATCGAATCCCAGTGCGCGACCGTGATCTTGCTAGATTGGCAGACCTGCCCCGCGGAATATATGGTCTTGATGGACTGTCCACTTACTATATTGAAGTCGGCAAACCCAACAAAGCCCTCAGACGATACGAAGAGGCTGTTGAAAGGAGCCCCCTCGATATTCGGGCTTGGAGCAACTTGGGCAATCTATACCGCAAATTAGGACAAGTTCCTCAAGCCGTTGCCTGTTGGGACCGCGCTCTTGAACCCGGCGACGGACTTGGGCACGAACTACAAACTCAACTCGGAGTGACGCTCGATAAAGTGACAATCAACCTAGCCTTGGAGGCAAGTGTAGCCAGAGCCTATGCGCTTATCAAGAACGCCAAGCCGATCGTGTGGATTCTACCTGCTAGAGAAGCGATAGTGTACGAGATGTGGTTTGATGATATCTACGAGGCCATTTCATCTGAGCATATTCTGAGCTCGAGTAAGAGTCAGGTAAGGCTTGACCAGTCTCCGCTTGCTATGCCAACACACCTCGCTCTACTAGAACAAATGGCGGATGCAATCCAACACTGCATCGAAGTATTCACTGAAGGCGTAGCAACCTCATTTGTTCCAAGGCATTTTGCCCCTGTGATCTTTCACCTGGGTGAGTACGACATCCTTGCAGAGCCGCAGGTCTTGCCGGTCCCTGTGTTAGTCACATCTCTGAAAGAATTGGAGGCAAATGCCCCAGAGAGGGCACAGGCGGCCGCCGACCTGGTCCAGTGTGCCAGCGAGGTAGTTTTAGCCGGAAAACTCAATTTTGGGAAGCTCTACGACCTTGTGCAGGTGCTGGATTATTGTCGTCAACTGCAGCAAATGGGACTTGTGGGCTCGGTCAGCAGAGGAGGCTATTTCAAGAAGTCGTATTTCTATCTGCTGGACTGACCTCGCATCAGTGTTGTTCTCAAGTCATGCTGAGGTGAAACGAAGATGAATGAGGGAGAAGACAAATACTTTCTCGGGAGAGTCGTGGAGAGGCGGGTGCGACCTTTTCCCGATTCGTATACGGTTTCGCCGCGTGGCGATTTTGCTGGTCAGGCCCTGGGTGACTTGTTCTTCCTCCCAGCGCGTGATTTGCTGACCCATGTGATGATTCTAGGAGTGACTGGATCTGGAAAGACGGTCTTGGGCAAAGTTTTAATTGAAGAAGCGACCATGAAGGGAGTCCCTTCCATAGCTGTTGACCTCAAGGGCGATTTGGCATCCATTGGGCTCGTGTTTCCTGAACTGACCCCCCAGCAGCTTGCACCTTGGGTAGAAGCATGGACTGAAGAGGAGAGGCGAAACAAAGCTTATCGTGAAGTCGAAAGATTTCACACCAACCTGAAAGAGTTCAGCCTTGACCAGGAAAGACTGGCAGGGTTCGCAGCCAAGTTTCATTTGGTCATATTCACTCCAAAGTCCACTAAGGGCATCCCGTTGGCGGTTTCGTCGCTTCCGCGGGCGCCATCGCACGTTGACCAGTTGCTTGGCTCTGACCCAGAGACCTTTCTGCTATTGGTAGACAATGTTGCAGAGTCACTGGCGATGCGACTGTACGGCCAGGAAGGAAGAACAAGGATTGCGGAGACAAAGCTCCTATCCGAGATCATAAGTCATGCCTGGAAGAACGGCATTTCTTTGGAAGGGGAGACCGGGCTCAAGGCGCTTGTAGAATTGGTCATGGCTCCCCCATTTGAACGCATAGGGGTGATGAACGTTGATGATTATGTGTCTGCCAGTGACCGACATTCGCTTGCCAAGACCATCAACCACATACTGATCGGAGCGGAACAACTCTGGGATCAGGGGATTCCACTCGATATAGATCTGTGGCTATTAAGGTATGGGAAAGAAGAGCGAACACCCATTTTTGTCGTGAGTATGGCTGACCTGACCAGTTTTGAAGACCAGAACTTTGTAGTCAGCCGTATTGCCTACGCCGTGTATGAATGGATGCGAACGAAAGGCGGCGCTGACAGGCCAAGGCTCCTGTTCTATGTTGATGAGATTGGAGGGGGTGGTGGCAAGACCGCCTTCTTCCCTGTGCATCCCTACAATCCGCCATCAAAGCCCCCGCTGATGCTTCTTCTCAAGCAGGCTCGATCCTTCGGAGTGTCCTGTGTCTTTGCGACTCAAAATCCAGGAGATGTTGACTACAAAGGCCTCAGTAATTGCGGCACATGGATGATTGGAAAGCTCCCGACTGAACGTGATAGGGAGAAAGTCTTCCAGGGGTTGGGAGACGCCGAACTGACCGGTATTGACCTAACCAAGAAGCGGTTGGGACAACTGATAGCATCTCTGGAGACCGGAGAGTTCATCGTCAAGACGAAACGAGGCGATGTAGAGCATATCAGAGAACGATGGCTCATGAGCTATCACAGGACACTTACATCGCCTGAGATCAGAAAGTTGACAGGTGACAAAGAAATAGAACTGGCATTGCAACAGGTCCCGAGTCGTCCTCAACAGCCTGCTGCTGTGTCGAGGTACTTCCTCCCAGTGAAGTACCCATGCTCACCGGATGTCTTTGGAGGATTCTTAAAGACATTACCGAAATATGAGTTAGCGCAGGCCACAGTTACGTTCGCTCCAATTCTGGTTGCCAAGCCGCGCTTGCAGTTCAGGTGCCAGTATCCGAACCTGAGGCGAGAGATTCAAGTCGAACTTGAGCATGACGCACTCATGTCACCCCTCTACGAAGAGGCTGAGGGAAGTCTTGTATCAGAGAGGCTTGGAGTTACACCGGCTGAGTTGAAAGCGGCAAGTCTTCAGGAGAAAGGAGAAGGGGCCGATTTCCCGACCCTCGACCTTGTGGTTTCACACCATCAAGCTCTTGACCGCATGGGGCGCGAAGTGAGCCAGGCCTTGGAGGATGCCCTGAAAACAGAGGTGGCGAAACACGTGCAGGAGGAATGCGAGGAAGTTGTTGAAGAAGAGCGCTCAGATTACAAGGATCGTTTGAATGTTCTGAAGGCTGATCGAGACGGTTTGGACTCTCAGATTGATGACATTCGAGACCAAATCTCAGCATTGGAAAATGAGCTTAAGAGTTTGCAATATGATAGAGACCTCAGAAAACGGCAGAATAAACCTATCGTCCAGATAGGCAAGAGTATTAAGAACCGTAAGCGAAGAATCGCCGACAACAAGAACAGGATGCGGCGATATGAAGAGAAAAGAAGCAAGATCGAGGATCAAATCCGCCACGTGCAGGATGCAAGAGACAAGAGAGAGCGGGCATTGCGGGAGGCATACGAAGGATATGTGGAAGGAGTCCTGTCTGGCTCCACTCCCGAAATTGGCTTCGTGGAAGTAACAGAGGTATGTGTGCCAATCTGTGAAGCAACAGTGCGGCTCACTTCCGTCCGACGAATTCTAGGTAACCGATTAGAGTTCGATAGAACCATCCAACTGGTATGGAACGGGTTCAATGGTACACGACTGGACGTGCAGTATTGCGAGAAATGTGACAGAGAAGCATCTCGACAAGAGCCAATATTGTTGTGCGCAGTATGTCTCAGTACACTATGCCAAGAGCATGTTAATGAATGCAATGATTGCTTCGGCCAATTTTGTGAAGATCACTCATGGTTGTGCACTTGTGGTAAGCGATACTGCCTTGAAGTTCCAAAGTCCAGGTGTGCGATATGTGGTACAGTCCTGTGCCCCGAATGCGTCCAGATTTGTGAAATCGGCGAAGAGCACCTGTGCTCGGAACATGTTGTGAAATGCTCCGTGTGCAAGGGCACAGTGTGCGAACAGCACTCATGGAAATGCGACTCTTGTGGAAATTCGCTGTGTGACAGAGAGGCTTCAAATCGGTGTGCAGCCTGTTCAAAACAGACTTGTGAGAATTGTAGCGTCGTCTGTGCCGAATGTGAGGCCACAGTCTGCAAGGATCATACGGCTGAATGTGGCATCTGCGGGAAGGTCTACTGCACTGATGGAGATCACTTCACGGAATGTCAGGTCTGTAGTCAGGAGTACTGTATACACTGTGTAGAAACGTGTGAGGCGTGCGGCCATCCAGCTTGTGAACAGGACATAGTTGAATGCCCCAACTGTTGCCACAGCGTCTGTACCGATTGTTTGGTAGAGAAGAAACGGTGGCTCGGACTGCAACGCCAGAAAGAGTGTCCGCTTTGCCACGAGAAGGTGGAAACAGACGAACAGCGCAGCAACTTGGTGCTAATCGGGGCTGGTGCATTCTTGGTCCTCTTCTGTTTTCTCGGAGGTTTGGCGGCGATGCTATCAGGGTCGAGGCTGATGTTGCAGCCGACTGAAACTCTGACGGTACAAATGGAAGCAACGGTGTCGCCAACGGCCACTCCTACGGCAACCACAACTCATACGCCGACTTCAACTTCCTCGCCGAGGCCGACTCCTTCACCGACTCCAACATCAACTGCGACGCCTACGACGACCCGAACCCGTACTCCGACGTCAACTCCTTCGTCAACACCAGGTTCGACGAGTATTGGGATGCCTCCAAGTGTGGTGAGTGCAACGGTGAAAACTCTACCCACTTGCTGGAATCAGTATGATGTAGAAGAGCGGCTGGTCGGCATGGAGATTCTAGACGCATTGAGGCGCTTCGGTGGCCCACAGACCCTGCGCCAAGTCATACTGGAAGGTGTGGGGTTGGTCAATGGAGTAATGTACTTCTGCGCCTGGACGAGCACAGCAAGCGTGTGTGAGGCACCAGGGGGAGCATTGCATATCCGTCTTCTCACCCAGCAGGCTCCATATGGCCTGTCCTCATCCTCAGCGCCCCTGCCGACCTGAGCGCGGGCCTGGTCGCCACGGCCCGCACCGTCGCCGAGACTCGTCGTGAGTTGGCCCTGAGCACAGCCTGCCCTGAGCTCCGTCGAAGAGTCGAAGGGTTGTCGAAGGGCCCAGCCGAACGGTGCTGGCCGGGTGGATCGGCGTGCCAGTCGAGGCGCTGCTTGCAGGCGAATACCGCCATGGCGCAGCAGAACAGCGCGACTACTGTCCATGTTGAATGAGGAGGCTTGATCATGAACACACAAGTGACCCTGACATTGCCTGAAGAACTGTACGAGCATGCCAAGCGTTGGGCAGCCATCACCCGACGAGACCTGTCCGAGACGCTTACCGATGCCCTGGCCATTGCGCTGACCCCTGTGCACACTGCACCCACACTGGAAAGGCCGGTTTCCTGCCTCTCCGATGAGGATGTGCTTGCACTATCCAAGGCACAGATGAGACCGGCGCAGGGACGACGTCTGAGCGAGTTGCTGGAAAAGCAACGTGAGGGTATGCTGACCGATAGGGAACGCCCAGAACTGCGTGCCCTGATGCAAGTCTACGATCAACTCTGGATACGCCAATCAGAGGCCCTGGCCGAAGCGGTGCGGCGAGGCCTGCGCAAGCCACTGGAGCCATGACACCTGGAAGAATTTCCGACGCCCTCCGCGCCAGAATACGTGCCCAGGCGGGAAACCGTTGCGGCTACTGCCTGGCACGCCAGGAGTACGTGCCTTGGATGCTTGAAGTCGAGCACATCGTTCCAAAATCGAAAGGCGGAACGGACGATGAAGAAAACCTCTGGCTGGCATGTCATTCCTGTAACCTGTTCAAAGGCGACCAGAGCCACGGTCGTGACCCGTTGACCGGTCGCCGGGTGCGGCTGTTCAATCCGCGTCAGCAACAATGGAAGCGACACTTTCGCTGGAGCGAGGATGGGGCTTTCATCATCGGACGCACCGTCTGCGGCCGAGCCACCGTCGTGGCACTCAACTTGAACAACCTGGTCGCCGTCACTGTGCGTCGAAACTGGATCACTGCTGGCTGGCATCCACCGGGAGACTGCTAATAGGCGCTCAGCACCACTCGTGTGATTTGCGAATCAAGAGGCGGTCAAGTAAGGTTCATGAGTTGAGATGAGCAAACGATGACTGAAGCAATCTTGGACCCCGAACGCCAACGAAAAGCCAAAGAGTACGCCAAAATACGCCACCGGCTTCTGGTGGCAGGCCTGGCCATAGCCGCTGTCTATGTGCTGGTCCTGTTGCTGTCCGGCCTATCGGCATGGTTCAAAGCCCAACTAATGCTCGTTACCCCCCAGCCTCTGGTGGTGATCGCCCTGTATTTCTTGGCTTTCTCTATCGTGTACGGGCTCCTCGATTTCCCATTGAGTTACTATGGGGGTTATGTACTACCTCATCGCTACGGCCTGTCTACCCAAAGTCTGAAGGGCTGGCTGGCCGACCAGGCCAAGAGCGCCGCACTGGGCCTGGGCATTGGCCTGGTGGCTATGGAAGTGATGTACTACCTGCTCAGGGCTTTTTCTTCAGTCTGGTGGCTGCTGACCGGCGTCCTCTTCCTGTTTTTCATCGTCGTCCTCGCCAACCTGGCTCCATTGTTGATTGTCCCTCTCTTCTTCAAGTTCAGGCCTTTGGAAGACGAGGAACTGGTAGGCCGCCTGATCTCTCTGGCCGAAAGGGCGAGCACCAGGGTGCGGGGTATCTTCACCATTGACCTCAGCACCAAAACCACGGCCGCCAACGCCGCTCTGATGGGGCTGGGGAACACCCGACGAATTGTGCTGGGGGATACCCTGATGGAAGAGTACGACGCCGACGAGATCGAAACCATTCTGGCTCACGAGTTGGGCCATCACGTCCACGGCGACATCTGGCGCGGGATTGCCGTCCAGACAATACTTACTCTGGCTGGACTGTTTCTGGCTGACCGTCTGTTGCGTTGGGGGGTGGCATTCTTTGCTTTCGAGGGTCTGGCCGACGTCGCTGCTTTCCCCCTGGTGGCTATGGCCATGGGGGGCCTGGCAGTGGTAGCCATGCCTCTGGCCAACGCCTATTCCCGCTGGCGGGAGGGGCTGGCCGATCAATTCTCTCTGGAGATGACCGGCAAGCCTGAGGCTTTCATCGCGTCAATGACAAAGCTGGCCAATCAGAACCTGGCCGAAGCCGAGCCGGAGCCCTGGGTCGAGTTTCTGCTTTACAGCCACCCGGCCATCGGCAAACGCATCCAGCGAGCCAAGGGCTTCAAATCATCCCCGGCTGAGAAGAATGTGCCCAATAGTTTGTGAGAAAGGGGAAATCTTGTGAGAAAAGACGTCTATCTGTCCATTGTTATCCCCGTGCTGAATGAGGAGGCCAACCTGAAGCCCCTCTATTCTGAACTGAAGGAGGCCCTTGAGGCTCTGGGGCGAAGCTACGAAATCGTCTTCATTGACGACGGCAGCACGGATGGCTCGGCGCAGGTGTTGACTGAGCTACACCAGGCCGATGATCGGGTCAAGGTTGTCGAGTTCCGTCGCAACTTTGGTAAGACGGCTGCCCTTACCGCCGGTTTTCGCCAGAGCCAGGGTCAGGTTGTGGTCACTATGGACGCCGACCTCCAGGATGTACCGGCTGAGATCGGGGTTCTTTTGGGCGAGCTGGAGGAGGGTTATGACCTGGTGGCTGCCTGGCGTTTCGAACGGCGGGATCCCCTTTCCAAGACGTTGCCTTCGCGGATTTTCAACTGGACGGTGGCTTCTCTAACAGGGGTGAGGCTGCATGATTTTAACTGTGGCTTCAAAGCCTATCGTCGGCCGGTGACGGAGGAGGTCAAGCTCTACGGTGAACTGCACCGCTTTATCCCTGTGCTGGCCTTTCTGAAAGGTTTCCGCATCGCTGAGGTCAAAGTGTTTCACCGGCCGCGCCGCGCCGGCCAATCCAAGTACGGGATCGGACGCCTGAGCCGGGGGTTCCTCGACTTTTTGACCGTGATTTTCCTGACTACCTATCTGAAGAGACCCTTGCACCTTTTTGGGACGGCGGGCATCGTTGTATTTCTGGCCGGCTTTGTCATCAACACCTATTTGGCCTATCTCCGGTTTTTTCTGGACCAGGCTATCGGGACGCGACCTCTTCTCCTGCTGGGTGTTCTGACCATGCTGTTGGGGTTGCAGATTATCTCCACAGGCCTCCTGGGCGAAATGCTGCGCAACCTGACCTTCCGGCCCGAAGAGGAGTATTCCATCAGGAGGGTCCTTGATTAGGGGACAGTGAATCAAGATTACGGTAATCTCCAGAAACATCTCAATCCCAATCCTTTGCAGCGTTACCTTCTGCGGCGTTTTCACCGTCAGATAGCCTCCTTGCTGAAGACGACAGGGGCTGAGAGAATCCTGGACGCTGGCTGCGGCGAGGGTTTCGTGATCGGCTATCTGCTGCAGGGAAACGATGGGTTAATCATCACCGGAATAGATTGCAGCCCGGAGGCCATCGAGATGGCCTGCCAGACGGTGCCGCCTGTCCTGAGCAAAGCCTGCCTTGAGCCCAGTCGGAGGGTCGGAGGGGGTGTGCTTTTCGATGTGGGGGATCTCAGGGAGATGCCCTACGGCGATGACAGCTTTGATCTGGTGATGTGTCTGGAGGTATTGGAGCATCTGCCCGATCCGCATAGGGGGCTGCGTGAATTGAGGCGAGTTACCTCAGCCCACTGTCTGGTCAGCGTCCCCCACGAGCCCTTCTTCCGGGCAACCAACTTTCTGCGGGGCAAACACGTGCCTGCCTGGGGGCGCGATCCCGAGCATCTCCAACATTGGACGGCCAGGCAGTTCCGCCGCTTGGTGGAGCAACATTTTAAGATCGAGCGGTTTGTCTATTCCTTTCCGTGGGTGATTGCATTGGGGCGCAAGTTGTAGACCCATGGGGTGATAGAATGGGGCTTGTCCTGAGCGGAGCCGAAGGGCTTGTTGCTAGGTTCCATCGTTGCTTCTGTGGGTAAGGTGTGTTATGTTACGGACGAGGAGGTGCCACTGTGTCACAAGTGACGCTGGTCTCGCGCAGCGATTCTCCGCTCAAACCTCCTTCAGGAAAGTTGACACAGTATCCCAGATGTAGTAAAATAGTTGCAGAATTTCTGAAATTCTGCAACTGCTCATTTGGAGGAGAGAGACATGGCTATGACGACAGTTCAGATCAGGCAGCGAGGCACCCTCACCTTGCCTGCCAAACTGCGAGCCAAATACAACCTTGATGAAGGCGATGTCCTGACCTTGGTTGATCTGGAGGGGGCCTTTTTCCTGTCGCCTAAGGTCTCGGTGGTACCCAAGCTGGCTGCTGAGATTGAGCGTTTGCGCGAAGAAGCGGGCCTGTCGGTAGAGGATCTGCTGGAGGGATTGGACGAACAGCGTCGCCGTTACTACGAGGAACAATATGGAGAGGCCAGCTAAACCCCGCCTCTTCGTTGATGCAGATGTTCTCATCGCTGCTTCGGCTTCTACAAAAGGGGCCAGCCACGTCCTGTTGCAACTATCAGACTTGACCATCATCGAATGTGTCGTCTCGGAGCAGGTGATTGTCGAAGCAGAGCGTAACCTGAAGGACAAACTTCCCCAGGCGTTGCCAGCCTTCCGGCTGCTGGCAGCTTCAGCCGTAGAGCAGGTCGAGGACCCAGACCAGAGCCAGACGCAGCCCCTTGTTGGCCAAGCTGAAGCCAAAGACCTGTCCATTCTGGCAGCAGCATTGTCCAACGGTTGTCAGTATCTGGTGACTTTTAACGTGCGCCATTATCGGCCACTAGCCGACACCATCACCGTGCTGCGTCCAGGGGAGTTTCTGCTGAAACTGCGCGAGCAGCTTAGCAGGTTGGTCTCTTAAGCCCTGGAGGATTCAATGAAAAGAATCATCGAATGTGTGCCCAATTTCAGCGAAGGGCGCAGAAGAGAGATCATTGATCAGATTGTGGGAGCCTTGGCCTCGGTGGCAGGGGTCAGAGTGCTGGATGTACAGTCGGACGTTGATCACAATCGCTCGGTGGTGACGATGGTGGGAGAGCCAGAAGCGGTCGAGGAGGCGGCCTTCCGGGGCATCGAGCGGGCAGCCCAGCTCATTGACATGGATCAGCACCAGGGAGAGCATCCGCGCATGGGAGCTACCGATGTGGTGCCCTTCGTGCCCATCGCTGGAGTGACTATGGCCGACTGTGTGGAGATAGCCCGCCGCCTGGGAGAGCGCGTTGGGCGGGAACTCTCTATCCCTGTCTACCTCTACGAGGAAGCAGCGTCACGTCCCGAAAGGCGCAACCTGGCCGATGTGCGGCGAGGCGAGTACGAGGGGCTTAAGGCTGAGATCGAAACCGACCCCCACCGCGCCCCCGACTTTGGACCAGCCAGGATGGGAAAGGCTGGAGCTACGGCCATCGGTGCCCGTCCACCCCTCATCGCCTTCAACGCCTACCTCAACACCGGCGATGTAGCGATAGCCAAAGCCATCGCCCGCGCTGTGCGCCACTCCAGCGGTGGCCTGCGCTACGTCAAGGCCCTGGGCCTGCTGGTAGAGGGTCGCGCTCAGGTCTCCATGAATCTGACCAACTACCGCCAGACACCCATCCACCGCGTGGTAGAGATGATCCGCAGGGAGGCGGCACACTATGGTGTAGCCATCGTCTCCAGCGAAGTGGTGGGGCTGATGCCCAACGAAGCCCTGGTGGATGCCGCCCGGTTCTACCTCCAACTGGACGGCTTCTCGCCCGAGCAGATTCTGGAGAATCGCCTAGCTGAATGGAGTGACTGAGTTACACTTGGGCAACATATTGTCGTCGGGTGGCCTGGCCGGGTTCAGGGCTGTATAGTTTCAGTGATGAGGCCCCAATTTGCCTGAGATTGGGGCTCTTCCATAAACCTTGGTACGGAAGAGCTATCGACAGAATTGCCTAACCTGTTTATCCTTATGGTAGAACTTCTTCGAAGGATGAAAGATGCTCAATGAGGTCACGCCGGCCAAGATACGGCGAGAGCGAGACATCCTGGATACCCTTTGGCGTCTTTTCAGCTCGGCTCAACTGGCTGCCATCGTGCTGCTTGCGGTTGCCCTGGCCTCGACTCTCGGCGCTTTGTTCCCTCAAGCTCCCAGCCAGGCAACGAGGGATTCGGCCGTTTATGCTCAATGGCTGGCCAGCGTGCAGGGTCGCTATGGCAATTGGTTTGATTTCCTGGACACGATGGGCCTTTTCGATGTCTACGGTTCGTGGTGGTTCAGAGCAATGCTGGCCCTCCTGGCCTTTGGTCTGATCATTAGCACGGTTGAACGGATGGCTTCCCTTTGGCTGTCCATCCGCCAGGCAGAGGTCAAACAAGGCGATGACTCCTTCGTTGGCGCATCTAAGCAAGCGGTTTTCTCTGTTGACCAGCCAGTTGACCAATTGGTGGAACGTCTGAAGGCCACACTGACCCGACGGCTCTGCCGCACGCGCGTGAAGCGGGAAGAGGGAACAGTCTGCCTGTACGCCGACCGGCTCTGGGTGGAGGGGGCGGCTCTTCTGGGCCACATTGGATTGATCGTGGTCCTGGCCGGTATGGTCGTCACTGATCGCCTGGGGTGGCGAGAGGGTGCAGTGACTCTCAGCCCCGGCCAGAGTTATGAAGTCGGGCATGGATTGGATGCCGTTCTTCGCTTCGAGAAGCTAGAGTTGGACACCTACCCGGACGGTTCGCCCAGGGACTACAGAACTTATGTGCAGATCATAGAGGATGACGCTGAGGTCGAACAGGTTATCGGAGTTAACCGGCCTTTCACCTATCGAGGCGTGAACTTTTATCAGATTTCTCACGGAATGGCCGTAGCTGTCAAAGCCAGCGACCAGGATGGCCAACCTCTCCTCTTGCAGTCTTTCGCTGATGGAGCCGAGACGGCTGCTGTGGTAAGCTTGCCTTTCTGGGGGCACCAGAGCGAGCGTCATTTCGCTGTCCTTGATAGGGACATCGTCTTTCAGTTGGTGTTCTATCAGTCTTTGCCAGACCGTGGCTATGACGGTCCTGTCTTTCTGGTGCAGGCTTACCCAGGTAGTGCGATTGAGCCAGTTTACAGCGGCTTCATTGAAAAGAGTAGTTCAGTGAAAGTGGGTGGCGTTACCTATTACTTAGCTTTGGATCCATACAGTATCCTGCGGATTGTCAGGGACCCGGCCATTGCCGTCTTCGTATTGGGCCTGTTATTGACCATTGTTGGGCACTTCCTCTGGCTTTATTGGTCTCCCATCCGGTTCTGGGCCGCGGTGTCTGAAAAGAATGACAGGACAACCGTCAAGTTGGCGGGGACGGCGGAGCGTGATGAGGCCAACTTTGCTTCCTGGTTCGAGGGCCTGGCTCAAGAGCTAGAGGGGGAAGGCAAAAATGGTTGACGAGGTTCCTTTCCTGGGGATAGCTTATGCCTGTTTCTTGATAGCAACCGTCGCCTATGCCATCTACCTGGCAAAAGGAGATCGGGAGATCGGTCACGCTGGCACGTGGACGAGCCTGTTAGGGGCCGTCATTCTGGCAGGCGGTCTTCTGGTGCGCACGGTTCAGGCAGGACATGGCACTGTTGCGCCAAATTGGCTCCCGGTTGGCATCTACGAACTATCATTAACTCTTACCCTGGCCATTGTCTCCCTCCACCTCTTGTTGGAACATCTGGCCAGGATCAGGGGGGCTGGAGCCTTCGTGATGCCCCTTGCTCTGCTTGTCCACACCTACGCGATTTTGATCCTCCCTCCAACAGCCAAGTTGGCTGAGCCCCTGGCACCCGCGCTGCGCAGCCCCTGGTTCGGACTCTATATCCTGGGGGTGCTGATGGCTTATGGTTTCTTTGCTGTAGCCTGTGGGGTTGGTCTGTTGTATCTCTGCGCCGATGTCGCTCTTGCCAGAGGTAGCGCAGGAGTCTTTCCACCACTGGAGGTCATTGATGGACTCAACTATCGAGCCGTGGCTTACGGTTTTCCCTGGTTGACTGTAGGCCTGGCGGCTGGTTCGTGGTGGGCCTGGCGAGCTTGGGGGAGCTATTGGTCATTAGGAGAAATTTGGGTCCTGGTCCCGGGGCTGATCTACGCCGCTTCTCTGCACTTGCGCAGGTCGAGTCGCTGGTCGGCCCGTCGCTCGGCCCTCCTTTCAACCCTGGGTTTCGCCGTGGTGCTATTGACCTTTTTGGGGGGCTACGTTCTGGCAGGCGAGTCCGACGCAATCAGCAGCTTGCCCATCTATTGAAGGCGATGTCTTGTCCTTTCCCAATTGTGGATAATGGTGTATAATGTTGGAGGAGGAAGATTCGAGTAGATTTATGCCTCAGTCCAAACGAGGTAAGGGCCCTGAGCAAGGAGGCCAATTGAATGGGACACAGCGAAGGGGAACCAATTATCATCGGTGTGGCGGGGGGCACGGGCTCAGGTAAGACGACGGTCTCTCAAGCTATCCTGGATCGGGTCGGGCGCGATAGGATCGCCTACATCCAGCATGATTCCTACTACAAAGACCGCAGTCACCTCCCTCCCGAAGAGCGGGGCAAAATCAATTTCGACCACCCTGATGCCCTGGAGACCGAGTTTCTGGTGCAACATCTGAAGGAGCTTCGGGATAGGCATCCTGTTGAGGTGCCTGTCTATGATTTCACCACCCATACTCGCACCTCTCAGACGCAGCGAGTGGAACCGCGCCGGGTAATCCTGGTGGAGGGTATTCTCATTTTCGCCGACGATGCCTTGCGGGACATAATGGACGTCAAAATCTACGTGGATACCGATGCTGACATCCGTTTCATCCGTCGCCTGGAACGGGACATCACCGAGCGGGGCAGGACCGTGCGCTCGGTGATAGATCAGTACCTGGCCACGGTGCAGCCCATGCATTTGGAATTTGTTGAACCCAGCAAGCGCTATGCTGATGTCATCATTCCCGAGGGAGGTTTTAACCCTGTCGCTCTGGACATGGTCGTGGCGCGGATAGAGGCCATGATAGAGGAGACCCCTCACCGGGCAGCGGGATTCCTGGAAGAGCAGGGCGCGAGCGCAGTGGAGCGGGCACGGGTGGGAAAAATTCGAGCGAGAGGAACTCGGTCGATACGGCGATGAAGAGGCCAGCACTCCCCCGGATGAGATCTACCATGAGCCGGAGGCACGCCAGGCGCTGGAGGATGCACGGGTGGTGTGTCGTCTGTGTCGGCGGCTGATTTACCCTGAGGCATGAGCAACGCATGAAAGACGATAAGGAAAGGGCTGCGACTGAACTGGGGTATGAAGATTATCAAGCCTACCTAGGGGCTTTCTGCACTGCGCTGCAAGAGCGGCTGGGAGATGACCTGGTGGCTCTGATCCTGTACGGCTCGGTGGCACGCGGGGAGGCACGGCCAGAAAGCGATGTGGACCTGCTGGTGATTGTTCGCAATGCCCCAGCGGTCTACTACGAACGCCTGCAACCCGTGCTGGCAGCAGAACAGGCGCTGCGGCATTCACCAGCGGCCCAGGCCTTGGCCTGGCGGGGACTCATTCCCTATCTCGGCTATCTCATATTTTCCGAAGAAGAAGCGCAGGAGAACCGCTATATTTTCCTTGACATGGTCGAAGAAGGCAAAATACTGTACGATCCTCAGGAATTCTTCGCCCGCCGGCTGCAAGCCCTACGAGAACGATTGGCTCAATTGGGCTCACGCCGTGTCCGTCTGGAGGACGGTTCCTGGTACTGGGACCTGAAGCCAGACCTGGTGTTAGGAGAGGTCTTCGAGCTATGACAAACAGAGAGGCGGGCGAAGAGCTCATCCGAATGGCCCGGGAGCTCTTCGGGCGGGATGTCCAGGGAGCCTGGCAAGCTGAGAGTTATAACCTGACCATACGCCGTGCGCAGGAGACGGTTGAACTGGCCCTTAAGGGCGCGCTACGGATTCTGGGGACGGACTATCCCAAGGTGCACGATGTAGGAAGCCTCTTTGCCGAACAGGCGCAGCGCAAAATCCCTGGCGTGGACAAGGCTATGTTGGGTCAAATGGCTGGGGTCTCCCGCCGCCTGACGGCAGCACGGACGCCAGCCTTCTATTTGGAGCGGCGCTATGGGGAGGTAGAGGCTCGTCAGGCCGTGACTGACGCCCGCTTCGTGCTGGAGGCTGTGGAAAGGATGACGAGGACCGAAGGTGAGAGGCAGAAAGATACACCAATTGACCATCGGCCTGGATGAGACCAACTTGTATTTCGACTCCAGTCCCTGGCAATGTGGTGAGAGGAAAGAGCGTGGCAAAGAGACGAACAGTGATCGTAGGCCTAGACGGGATGCCCTTCGGGCTCATCAAAGACTTTACGGCAAATGAGACGATGCCTCATACCGGACGGCTGATCGAGAGCGGAGCCTTCCGCCAGATGGCCTCCTCGATCCCGGAGATTTCCTCTGTCGCCTGGAGTTCGATCATCACGGGGACCAATCCTGGCGAGCATGGGATATTCGGGTTCACGGACTTGGCCCCCGGCACCTACCGCTTGACCTTCCCCAACTTCAACAGCCTCAAAGCATCGCCCTTCTGGATGCGGGAAGGCAGTGAAAGGTCGGTGATCCTTAACGTGCCTTCGACCTTTCCCGCCCGGCCGCTGAACGGCGTGCAGGTGGCTGGCTTCGTAGCGCTGGACCTGGAGCGAGCGACGTATCCGCCCTCGCTAGTCCCCTGGCTGCGAGATGCGGACTACCGTGTGGATGTAGACTCCCAGGCAGCGCACAAGTCTCTGGACCTCTTCCTGAGGGACCTGGAGCGGACGCTTCAGGCGCGCATCACCGCCTACCGCTACCTGTGGGAGAAAGAAGACTGGGATACGTTTATGCTAGTCTTTACCGGGACCGACCGGTTGGCCCATTTCCTGTGGGACGCTTACGAGGACAAGGAGCACCCATACCGCGCGGCCTTTCTCAACCATCTGCATCAGGTGGACGAGGTGATCGGCGAGATCGCACAGCGTATTGCTGACGAAGATGTGCTGATCCTGCTCTCTGACCACGGCTTTGAAGCGCTGGAGAGCGATGTCTACGTCAATTTCTTCCTGAGGCAGGAAGGATTCCTGAAGATCGAGAAAGACCCACCGCGGGGTCTCCAGGACATTGCGAATGGGACACAGGCCTTCGCCCTTGACCCAGGCAGAATCTATATCAATATTGAGAACAAGTACCCCCGAGGGGCTGTGCCCCATAGTGACCGAGAGATCCTGCTCGATGAGCTTACGAGTGCTCTCCAAGGGCTTGAGATAGACGGCAGAAGAGTGGTCAAGCGCGTCTACCGAAAGGAAGAGATTTTCGAGGGCCCCTGGCATCACCAGGCCCCGGACCTGGTGATGCTGGCCAACGAGGGCTTTAACCTGCGAGGCAGCATCAAAGCCCAGCAACTCTACAGGAAAGGGGCGTTCACGGGCAAACACTCCCAAGCGGATGCTTTTCTTTTCGTCAGGGGGGAATTCGGCCAAGAGATCATGCCGGATTACCCGTGTGTCTCGGACGTGGTGAACATTATGGACAGGCTACGACTGAGGAAGTGACTGTGAAACTGCACAATGCGCACAAGACCTGTTGGAACTGCCCGGCGATTGACCTGGCCGGCAAGGTGGACTTTCGCGCCTGCGGCCAATCGGTGGAGGCGTTTGAGAAAAGCCTGGATCAGGACGCCGATGTCTACGTGATGGCGGAGTGCAAGAGGCGTCCAGAACTGGGTCTCTTCGATCCGATGGGGATCACCTTTGAAGCCTGTCCTGAGTGGGTGGAGACCCCCTTCGGCCACAGGCTCAAGAACATGCGGGTCATGATCCTGGGCATTGATGGTTACCTGGGTTGGACGCTGGCCCTCTGGCTGGGTGCCCTGGGCTTCAAGGTGAGTGGGATTGACAACTACAGCCGCCGTGACTGGGTGATGGAGCGCGGGTCTCACACCGTCGTCCCCATCGCGAGGATGACCGAAAGGCTGCACGCTGCACGGGAGGTTCTGGACATTGACATCAACTTTCGCAAGATGGACATCATGGACCGCAGTCGCTTGCAGGGATTCATCGAGGAGGTCAAGCCCGAGGCCATCGTACATTACGCCGAGTGCCCTAGTCCTGCATACAGCATGATTGACGCCGATCACGCGATAGAGGTTCAGCGCAACAATGTGTTAGGAACACTGGGCCTGCTATTCGTCATTCGAGATACGGTTCCCGAAACGTCGCTGCTCAAGCTGGGGACAATGGGTGAATACGGGACACCGCTTACCGGCCGCCCCCTCTTCGAGGGCATGTTCCCCGCCGACGCGGTGCTGCATTGGGACGGCCGGGAATGGAGCATGGGGGGCGAATTGACGCCCCGTGACCCGGTCAGCTTTTATCACGTTAGCAAGGTGCAAGATACGTTCAACATCTACGAAGCGTGCAAGTATTGGTGGCTGCGCTCGTATGACATCATGCAGGGCGTCATTTACGGTGTGCACACCGACCAGGTGGCGGCAGACCCGCGTCTACGTACCCGCTTCGATATTGACGAGTGGTTCGGCACGGTCATCAATCGCTTCGTGGCCCAGGCGGTGATCGGCATCCCGCTGACCATCTACGGCACAGGGGAGCAGATACGCGGTCTCATCGGCCTGCAGGATGCCATGCAGTGCATGACCCGCCTGATCTGCTCCCCACCGGAGCCCGGTCAGTACGGGGTAGTCAATCAGATGTCGGGCTATTGGAGCATCCGTGAACTGGCCGAGATCGTGGCGCGGGTTGGCCGGCGGGAATTCAACCTCCCGGTAAAGATCCAGCGAGTGGAGAACCCCCGGGTGGAAGCCGACCGGCACCCCTTTGAGCCCATCTACGAACGATTGCCCAACGAGTTCGGATTTGACCCCCAGGTCTTCCCGGAGGAAGAAATCTATCGCATGTTCGAACTCCTGACTCAACCGGAGGCTAAGGCACGCATCGAGCAGAAAAGGCACCTCATCCTCCCCAGGACCTGGTGGGCGGGGATGAAGCGGCAGGTAGAGACGCTTGAAATACTGGATGAGGGCGAGATGCTAGAGGAAGAGGTGGGGGGCTACGTTTTACGGGAGGTTAGAGCATGAGCCACCCCATGCGCCTGACTGACGCCAACTTTGAATACGAGGTATTGCGGTCAGAGATCCCCGTTCTGGTGGACTTTTGGGCCTCCTGGTGCCCGCCTTGCAAGATGGCGGAGCCCGTCATGGCCGAGCTAGCGGAAGAGTACGATGGGCACCTAAAGGTGGGCAAGCTAAACGTGGACCAGAACCCAAAAACCGCCCAGCGTTACCACATTGTGGGCTTGCCGACCTTTGCTGTGTTCCAAGCCGGTGAGATCGTAGGGAGCAAGACGGGGGCCCAGTCCAGACAGCAACTCCTGAACATGCTGAGCGAGGTGCTCTGATTATGTCCACGTCGAGCGGCGGCAAGTCGCGCATCTCGGTGGTCATCCCCGCCTACAACGAGGCTACACGGATCGGTGACGTGGTGCGCGCGGCGCTGGCGGTCGCCGACGAGGTGATCGTGGTGGACGATGGCAGTGACGATGATACGGCCTTGGTTGCTGAGGCCGCGGGCGCGCAAGCGGTGCGCCAGGCCAACGCCGGATACATCGCCGCCGTCAAGCGAGGCTTCCGCCAGGCACACGGCGACGTGGTGGTGACGATGGACGCAGACGGCGAACACCGGGCGGAGTACATCCCCTGTTTGGTGGCCCCCATCATGGAGGGCCGGGCCGACCTGGTGCTGGGCCGTCGGCGGCGGATCGCCCGCCCCTCAGAGCGGTTTCTCAACTGGCTGACACGCCTGCAAGTGCGGCAGGTGCACGATACCGGCACTGGCTTCCGCGCCCTGCGTCGGGAACTGGCACTGAAACTGCACTTGCGCGGGCGGTGCATCTGCGGGGTCTCGGTGCTGGAGCCGGTGGCGCTGGGCGCCCGTGTGGCCGAGGTGCCGATCGAGCTGGCCCACGTGCAAAAGCCCCGCCGCATCGCATGGTTCCACTTGCCGCAGGCTTGGTACGTGCTGGGCTGGTTGATAGGGTCCCAGAAAAAGGAGAGGGCCAGGACGTGAACACACTGGTTACCGGTGGAGCTGGTTTCATCGGGACCAATCTGGTGCGGCTGCTGTTGGAGCAAGGGTACCACGTGCGGGTGCTGGACGACTTTAGCGCCGGGCAGCGGGAGTACATCAGCGGGCTGGACGTTGAGGTAGTGGAAGGCGACGTTCGCGACACAGATGCCGTCGCCCGCGCAGTGAGGGGTATGGACGGTGTGATCCATCTGGCAGCGCAGACGGGGGTGCCCGGCTCGCTGCAAGATCCCCGCCGCGATTGCGAGGTGAATGTCATCGGCACGCTGAATACGCTGGAAGCGTGTCAGCACGCTAGTGTGAGCCGGTTTGTGTTTGCCTCTTCTAATGCGCCGCTGGGCCGGCAGTTGCCCCCCGCCACTGAAGACAAAGCGCCGTTGCCCATCTCCCCCTACGGCGCTAGCAAGCTGGCCGGTGAGGGGTACTGCCTGGCCTACCACGGTTCGTGGGGGCTGGGCACGGTGGTGCTGCGCTTTGCCAACGTTTACGGGCCCTATTCCGCCCACAAGAACAGCGTCGTGGCAAGGTTCTTCAAGGACATCCTGACAACGGGCCGGATCACCGTTGACGGCGATGGAGAGCAGACACGCGACTTTATCTACGTGAACGACCTGTGCTACGCCATCCGACTGGCTCTGGAGAGCGGGGTGGCCGGCGAGGTGTTTCAGATCGCCACCGAGGTGGAGACGAGCATCAAGGAGTTGGCCGGGCTGGTGAAGGAGGTCGTTGCTAGTCCGGTCGAGGTGCTCCACGGCCCTGCACGGCAAGGGGATATCCGCAAGAACTACTCGACGGTGAGCAAGGTACGCGCAACCCTGGGGTGGGAGCCGCGGGTGGCGCTGCGCAAGGGATTGGAGCTGACCTGGGATTGGTTCCGCCAGTAGAAGGGTTCGAGATGGAACCATTGGATGCCAAGACCATCGCCACACGCTCGGTGCGGGGTTCATTGTTCACCGTTGGTGCCTCGCTGATCACCATGTCCAGCGGCTTCATCCGCTCAGTGCTGTTGGCCCGGCTGTTGTTGCCCGAGTACTTTGGCGTGGTGACGCTGGCCATGTTCTTCCTTTCCCTCACCACGCAGGTGCAGCGCTTCGGTCTTAGCGCGGCCTTCATCCATCGCAAGGACGATTCGCCAGCCAATCTGGCCACCTTTGCCTCGCTACGTGTGGGGCTGACAACAGTCGCCGTGG
>JBGVTF010000086.1:0-3348 GCA_041862415.1 Anaerolineae bacterium
GCCATAGACATCCATCAACTCTCGTCCGAAACGCTCCCTGAAATCGGCAAGCCTCACCCCTTCCTGCACCAACCTCAGCCCCAGAATCATTGTCTCTGCCATCTCCAGGGTTTCGTCAATCTCTTCCACTTCCTCCACAGTGGGAGGGAAAGGCCCCTGCCAGTCCGCTTCCAACCGGGTGATGTACTCTGCGGGCGACCAGACGTTGTGCCAGCGCTTCTTGCCAAAATACGAGTGCGCCCCCGCTCCCAGGCCCAGGTAGGATCGGTTACGCCAATAGGTCAGGTTGTGGCGGCACTCGTAGCCGGGCTGAGCCCAGTTTGAAATCTCGTAATGAGCGTAGCAAGCCCTATCCAACGTCTCCTCAGCCAGCATGTACATCTCGGCAGCCAGGTCAGGATCAGGAGCAGGCAACTCTCCCTGGGCAATGCGCTGTCCCAGAGGAGTGCCCTCCTCTACGGTCAGGCAGTAGAGGGAGAGGTGACCCGGCCGGAGGTGGATGGCCTGCCGCAGAGTGGCTTGCCAACTGCTGAGGGCTTGCCGGGGCAGGCCGCAGATCAGGTCGAGATTGACGTTGCCAAAGCCCATCTCTCTGGCCAGGCGATAGGTCTCGACGGCCTGGGCAGCGGTGTGGATGCGGCCCAGGAGACGCAATTCGTTATCGTGGAAACTCTGCACGCCGAGGCTGAGGCGGTTCACCCCCATCTCCAATAGGCCCGCCAGATAGCCGCCGTCCACCGTGCCGGGGTTGGCTTCTACGGTGATCTCGGCCTCCGGGCTTGCGTAGCGAAGCCTGGGGAGCTTGAGGGGTACCCCCTCAACCCTACTTTTCCCCTCTTGAGGGGATGACCGGTGGGCTTCGTCCTGGGGCCTGTCCTGAGCGAAGTCGAAGGGCTCAGCCCGAAGGGCGAATGTCCCACACCGGGAAAGGGAAGAGGAGACATTGGGGGGACACCCCCCACGCCCCCCGACCTGCTGCGCAGGCCCTTCCTCAGCAATCGTGAAATGCTCATAACAGGCGTCCAGGACCTCTCCCAAAAAGGCCAGGGGCAGCACTGTTGGCGTGCCGCCCCCCAGGTAGATGGTCTTCACTTTCAGAGAACGCCCCCGACTGAGCCATCGCATCTCCCTCTGCAAAGCACGCACATACTTCTCGAAGAGATGGTCCAGGCCAGGGTAGGAGTCAAAGTCACAATAGGCGCATTTGGCCCGGCAAAAGGGAACGTGGATGTAAAGGCTGAAAGCATCCATTTCTACTTCTACATGACATTTGCTCCTTTGCCCTTTCTCCACGGTAACCAGTCCTACCACTGCCGTTGGAGGAGCACTTCGTAGGAGTAGTGCCCAGCACATAGGGCGCCCTGCCCAACCTCCCTCAGTTCAGCACATTCCTCGTACGTCCGTTCATCATGTTCGCAGTATCCACAATTCCACAAATCTTCCACCGTCGGCCGCAGGGAATCCAGCCAACGAGTGACCTCACTGGTATAATCCCGGCTCCCATCGCGTAATACCCGGACCACGTATACGCCATTAAACATAGGATACTCCGCTTTCCCCGGCCCTTTCTCACCGGTGATAAGCTCCGTTTGTCCTCCGGCAGGGTCATCAACCCTGACAATAATGCCATCCAAAGGAACACCGTTAATATCTACGACGGTCATGAAAATGTCATGAAGCCCCTGGCATCCTTGATTCTCCTCTATAGTCAGCATCCGCTGCGTGACGACTTTAAAGTCCACAGACGGCGCTGGTACAGGTGTGTCTGTGGGAGGTTCCACAGGGGTCGGCGTGGGAGCCGGAGGAGGCGTATTTGCAGGCACGGGCGTGTCCGTCGGTGCGGGCATGGGCGTGTCCGTCGGTAGCGGGGTGTCCGTGGGGCTCGTCGTTGGCGTCGGCACAGGGGTGCTGGTCGCCGTGCTGGTAGGCATTGGCGTGCTGGTTGGCGTGCTAGTCGCTGTAGCCGTCGCCGGAGGCTTGGGGGTCTTGGTCGGCGTTGGGGTAATTCTGGCGACGACCTGGCAGCCGGTTAGGGCCAGAGCAAGCAGAGCACACCAGATGATATTGAGACTCAGTAGACGACGATTTTGGAGCAGAGCGGGCTCCCATGCCCGCGAACCGGCGGCCCTTCGGCTGTGCTCAGGACAGGCGTGGGAGCCGCCTCTGCTGGGAATCCGTGATTCACTGAGACTCTTTCCGAGCAAAAGTTTCATGTTTTTCTTTACCATTTTTTTCACCATCCGTTGTTTTGATGTAAGCGTCCAGCCTTCAGCAGTCAGCTCTCAGCTTCTGTTGGAAGAGGGGGACACTGTTCGGCTGCGCCTTTGTCCCGAGACTTCGTCGAGCTCAGTCGAGACGCTCAGGCCGAGGGGCTCACGAGGACGCCCCCTACACGCCCGGCCTGGCGGCGCTAATCTTCCGTCGCTCCAAGACAAAGCGCACGACCTGGGCTGGCTCGGACTCCGGGGTGTAGTGGTGGCCCTCATAGGGAATAAGCACGACATTCTCAGGCAGCGTCACCCCTCGCAGATCGGTCAAAGAGAAGATCCCATCGTTGGTCGGCCAGAGGACCCAGACGGGCACAGCCAACCGCGTCAAAAAGGGGTTAAAACAGATGCAGCTAGTCAGATCGTGCCAGATAGAGCGCAGGCGGGAGAGGGTTATTCTGGGATTCATGTGCCAGGGAGAAACCAGAGCCCGTCCCAATACGCCAAAGAAGGCCTGCCAGATCCTCCTGGTACGAAAGAGCGCCCGCCAGCCCTTGAGAGATAGCATCTTGCGCAGAAGACCCAGCCTTTGCGAGCTATCTTTCACGTCAAAGCCCACCTTTAGCGCCTCTATCAGGAATCTGACCGTCAACTGGGCAACACCAAGGCGCATCTCGCAGAGCCCGCCCCCGTTGAACAGAAATACCTCGTCAGCCCCGGTCAAATAGCCCAGGGTGGTAGCCATCACGGAGCCAGCCGAGTAGCCCACAACCCTGAGTCTCGTTGGACCCCCTGTCCCTGTCGTCTCTCTGGAATCCAGACCCAGAGCTTTCACCACCACCCGAGCTTCATCCTGAAAGAAGGGCCGTTTCCGATGATGGAGGCGGACGGTATCCACGGCCACAATCACAAAGACCTGCTCCCGTTGAGCCTGGTTGAACTGAGAACAGACCTCAGAGAACAGATTGGGAGAGCGGTCGGGAAAAGAAAGGTGCTCTTGACCGAGTCCCGGACAGAGAACGGTCAGATTATCGGGAGGCCAGGTCCTTTCGGACTCTCGATAATCAACGATGTGGGCTTCAAGGCGAAAGTCGTTGCCGTTAACCTGAACCTCTCGTATCCAAGGCATGATTTTTAACTA
>JBGVTF010000087.1:0-8591 GCA_041862415.1 Anaerolineae bacterium
AGAAAGAGGCAGAGCATGTGGAAGGCTTTTCGCCTGAATTGGCTGTGGTCACCCACGGAGGCGGCAAGAAGCTGGAAGAACCCCTCATCGTGCGTCCCACCTCGGAGACGATCATCAACGCCATGTATGCCAAATGGGTGCGCAGTTGGCGAGATTTGCCCATCCTCATCAACCAGTGGTGCAACGTCGTGCGCTGGGAGATGCGCACCCGTCTCTTCCTGCGCACTACCGAGTTCCTCTGGCAGGAGGGCCATACTGCCCACGCCACGCACGAAGAGGCCGAGGAGGAGGCGCTGCGCATGCTGGACGTCTACGCCGACTTTGCCGAGAACGACGCAGCTATCCCGGTTTTGAAAGGCCGCAAAAGCGACGCGGAGCGATTCGCCGGGGCCGTACGCAGCTACACCATCGAGGCCATGATGGGCGACAAACGGGCCTTACAGGCCGGCACATCGCACAATCTGGGAGACAACTTTGCCCGCGCTTTCGGCACGCAGTACCTGGATCGCAACAACGAACTGCGATACGTTCACCAGACGAGTTGGGGGGTCAGCACGCGGATGGTGGGAGCCGTCGTCATGGTCCACGGCGATGACCAGGGCTTGATCCTGCCCCCCAAGCTGGCTCCCTACCAGGTAGTGATCGTCCCCATCTGGCACGACGAAGAAGAGAAGGCCCGGGTGCTGGCCTCCGTAGAGACCATCACCGGCGAGTTTGGTGAGGCGGTGCGTTACAAGGTGGATGACCGCGAAGAGTACAGCCCGGGTTGGAAATTCAACGATTGGGAGATGCGTGGGGTGCCGCTCCGTATTGAGATCGGTCCCAAAGATGTGGCTAAGGGTCAAGTGACCCTGGCCCGGCGTGATGTTGCCGGCCGGGAGGGCAAATCCTTTGTCCCGGTGGAGGGTCTGGTTGGCAGGATGCGGGAGATGCTGAACGAGATCCAGGCTAACCTGTTCGCTAAGGCTCTCCAGTTCCGTGAGGACCATACCAGCGAGCCAACAGACTACGAAGAGTTCAAGGTCGCGGTGGAGAATGGCTTCGCTCGGAGCTATTGGTGCGGCTCCGCTGAGTGTGAAGCGACCATCAAGGATGAGACCAAGGCCACCATTCGCTGCATCCCCTTCGATCAAGACGGGAAAAAAGGCAACTGCATCTGCTGCGGCCACGAGGCCACGGACAAAGCGATCTTTGCCCGAGCGTATTGATGCAACGTGCCATTACTCACCCCGCTCGGCTTGGATTGGCAAATCCAAGCCAGAAGCGACAAACCGCTTCAATTCTGCCCGTTGACCGCCGGATTTGGCAATCCGGCGGGAGCAAGTAAGTGGTTACTGTCGCACAAAAAGGAGGCACGGACTTGCGCTTATCCAAACTTTTCGGTCGCACCCTCAGAGAAGTACCCGCCGACGCGGAGATGGTCAGCCATCAGTTGTCGCTTCGGGCGGCGCTGGTCCGCCAGGTCTCGACCGGCATCTACAGCTATCTGCCCCTGGGCTGGCGAGTGCTGAAGAAGATCAAGCAGATCATGCGAGAGGAGATGGACGCCATCGGCTGCCAGGAAATGATGATGCCCGTAGTGCACCCGGCCGAAATCTGGCAGGCCACCAACCGTTGGAATGAAATCGGGCCGGAGCTGGTGCGTTTCAAGGACCGAACCCGCCGGGACCTGGTCCTGGCCATGACTCACGAGGAAGTGGTGGCCGACCTGTTGCGGACGGAAATCAACTCTTACCGGCAGTTGCCTGTCATGTTCTACCACATCCAGACCAAGTTCCGCGACGAGCCTCGTTCCCGTGGCGGCCTGATCCGGGCGCGCGAGTTCACCATGAAGGACGCCTACAGTTGCCACGCCAGCGAGGAGGACATTGATCGGTTCTACCCTGCCATGTATCAGGCCTACGTCAACATCTTTCGACGCTGTGGTCTGGAGACCGTCGCTGTAGAGGCAGACTCTGGCATCATGGGAGGCTCGGCCTCCCATGAATTCATGGTGCTGGCTGATGCGGGCGAGGACACTCTGATCCGCTGCTATTCCTGCGACTATGATGCCAACGCCGAGCGAGCCACCTTCGTGAAACCGGTCTATGACCAGGGCGGTGAGGAACTGCCCATCGAGGAAGTGGCCACCCCGGACTGCAAAACCATCCAGGAGTTGGCCGACTATCTGGGAGTGGCCACCCACCAGACTTTGAAAGCCGTCTTTTACGCAACCTGGAGCCAGATAATCTTTGCCATGATCCGCGGCGACCTGGAGGTTAACGAGACCAAACTGTCCAACGCCCTGGGCGCGCCGCCGGACCTGCACGTGGCCACGGAGGAAGAGCTGGCGGAAGCGGGCATCGTGGCCGGTTACGCCTCGCCAGTGGGCCTGTCGGGGGTCAAGGTGGTGGCCGACGATTCCATCCAGATGGGGGTCAACTTTGTAGCCGGAGCCAACAAGGAAGGATACCACTGCAAAAACGTCAATTACCCTCGCGATTTCTCGGTGGACATCCTGACGGACATCGCCCTGGCCCGGGCTGGCGACACCTGTCTCCAATGCGGCGGCACACTGGCGGCCGCGCGGGCCATCGAGGTCGGTCACCTCTTCAAGCTGGGAACCAAGTACAGCGAAGGGGCAGGAGCCACCTTCCTGGACAAGGATGGCCAGGCCAAACCCATCGTCATGGGCTCCTATGGCATCGGTATGGGGCGGCTGATGGCGGCGGTTATCGAGCAGAACCACGACGAAAAGGGCATCATCTGGCCCGTCTCCATTGCCCCGTATCATGTCTATCTGCTGTCGCTGGGCACTGGTGAGGCCGTGGTCGAGAAGGCCGAAGAGCTCTATGCTGACCTCCAGGCCAAGGGCTACGAGGTCCTGTACGACGACCGTAATGAGAGCGCGGGGGTCAAATTCAACGACGCCGATCTGATCGGTGTCCCCTTGCGTCTGACTGTCAGTGCCCGCAATCTGAAACAGAATGGCGTCGAGGCCAAGCTACGTTGGGAGGAGGAAAGAGACATTGTACCTTTCGAAAGGCTCCACGAGAGGATAGACGCCTTGCTGGCCCAAGAGCGGTAGAGCGAAGCAAGGTGCCAGGAAGCGTCGGTTCTGTACCGCAACAGTGATAAAGGAAATCAGGTTTGGCGAAAGACCGAAAGAAGAGCGGTTTGTCCCGGTCAGCGTGATCACGGTTGATGGCGGGACGATTGACAACACAGAAGAGCCTCGCCCCTGGTTGTTGAGGGCGAGGCTCTTTTACCCTGGCAGAAGGCCGCTTGCCCTCTGGGGTTTGATGGGGTATAATTGGGCCTGGGACTGTTGTTCACCTGCTGATGAAAGAGCAGATGCGGGTGAAGGACCTACAATGTCAGTGACGGAATGAGCAGGATGGAGAAGAAACCTCTGAACGAGAAAACCCTTCAGGAGATCATCCGCCGAATCGTGGCAGTCGCCCAGCCGGAAAAGATTATCCTGTTCGGCTCTGCCGCGCGAGGCGAGATGGGACCCAACAGCGATGCGGACTTTCTGGTCATCAAGTCGGGCGTGCATCGAAGGAAGCTGGCCGAGGACATCTACATGAACCTTATCGGGGTAGGCCAAGCGGTTGACGTAGTCGTGGTCACACCGGAGGACGTGGAGCGCTACGGCGACTGCCCCGCTCTGATCATTGAGCCGGCCCTGCGAGAGGGAAAGGTCGTGTATGGTTCCTGAACGATTCCCCCCAGATGATCCCAGAGAGTGGCTGAACCGGGCGAAAAGCAACCTTATTCAGGCAAAGAGTGAGAAACCCGGAGTCTATTGGGAGGACCTCTGCTTCCAGGCTCAACAAGCTGCCGAAAAGTCAGTGAAGGCGTTGCTACTCCACCGGGGCCTGCGGTTTCCATACGTTCACGACCTGGCGGAATTGATCGAACTCCTTGAGCAGCAAGGAGAGAGCATCCCTTCAGGGATACGTGAGGTGGCCCGACTCACCAACTACGCTGTGGAGGCGCGTTATCCCGGGTTGGCCGAACCTGTGACCCGGGAAGAATACAAGATGGCGGTCGTACTTGCAGAAGAGGTAGTCCGCTGGGTTGAAAAAGCCCTGGAGGGCCACGGAGAAGAGCCATCCAAGAGGTAGGTTCTTAAGGGAAACCCATTGCCTTACGCCAGAGTCAACGACATTGACCTGTACTACGGAACCTATGGCCCCCATGGCCAAAGAGAGCCGCTGGTGCTGCTGCACGGCTTTTCGGGCACGGGCTGGGCCCATTGGCACCTCCAGATTCCCGTCTTTGCCGAGGGCTACCGAGTCGTTGTCCCCGACCTGAGAGGGCACGGTAAGAGCAAATGTCAGACTGTGCCCCCTGACTATTGGGAATTGCTGGCCTCAGACGTGGCGGCGCTCATCAGCCAGTTGGGCCCGGGCCAGGTGCACATCTGTGGCTTCAGTCTGGGCAGCGTCGTCGCCCAACTGGTGGCCCTGGATCACCCCGATCTGGTCAAGTCCCTGGTTCTGGTCAGCACGGCGGCCCACATACCAATGGAGAGTCGGGGATTGCTGGCCTTCTTTGAAAGCCTGACACGGCCGGACGAAATTGATGCGGCGTGGAAAGAGAGCCTCATCGAGATGCACGGTGACCCAGACTGGCGGTGGCTGCTCAAGAACTATGGCCAGATGGCCGTGAGCCGGGTAAGAGGCGGAGGAGGAGAGGTCACCATCCACCGATTGGGCGAGATTGCCTGTCCCACCCTCATCGTCCAGGGCCAATGGGACCGGATGAACCCGCCGGAATTGGCTGAGGTCGTCCACCGGGGTATCCAGGGCTCCGAGATGGTGATGTTCCCTTGTGGCCATATCGTCCAGGAAGCCGAGGCTGAAGGGTTCACCCAACTCGTTCTGGGATTTCTGGATGGATTGTCACAAAAGCGGGGAGGACGCCTCTAATCTAGTTCTTGTCTGGAAAGTCTAGCAGAGGCGGCTCCCATGCCGCCGGAAGCCGGGCGTGGGAGCCCGGCCCGCTAGTTTTGAGACAGAAACTAATCTAATTATGAGGTGAATTTTGTGTTTCGAAAGATCCTTGTTGGATACCTTTTCCTGACCCTGGTTGTGATAGGATGCAAGGCGATCGCCCGTTCCCAACCTACTCCAACGCCGACCAAAACGCCCAGACCGACCTTCACGCCTACTAGCGCTGTGACTCCGACAGCGGTGGTCATGGCGACGGTGGCACCATTGCCAACGGGCACGCCCGCGGCTAGGGACACGCCTGTACCTACGGATACGCCAGTACCTACCGCCACGCCGAAACCAGCAGCCCCACCAGCACCCTCTCCAACTCCAGCGTCCGAAGTAGACTTTAGGGTTGTCAAGAGACACCTGTTGCTTTGTGAGGGGTTGAGCCACACCATCAACATCACCGTGCTAAATGCTCAAGGTGCGCCTTTAGACGCTATTGTGCTCAAGGTTGCCGATCCTGACCCCGATACGCCTGAGGAGGTCACGACGGGTGACAAAGGGGATGGAAAAACCGAGTTTCTGATGTGGGATACCACTGCGGTCTGGGTGGTTAGAGACATGGCAGGGACACCCTACACCAGCGAGAAGGCAGAGCAATTGGACCCCAATCAGCCACCTATCTGGGATCTGGAAGCAATAGGGGAATGTGCCGGATTAACACCGGAGGAATGTGAGGCAAGGCGGCATATCTGCCCCATGCGGAATTCGTACGATCTTGTCTTCCAACGGCAGTGGTAGGTGTCAGATAACGGTCGGCGTTCAGCCATCAGCAGTTAGACGATCACTTCTTCCGACGTTCAAGATGAACTTGAGACCACTTGAGGATCTGTTATTGCGAGCGTAGCGAAGCAATCTCCAAGGTAAAATTGCCGTCAACGGTGGAGATTGCTTCGTCGCTCCGCTCCTCGCAATGACATCCCTGAACGCTTGCCCAATACGAAGGTGGGGACAGGAGCGCGGTCTGGTGATAGCCGGGTCGCGCCTTTGCTTTTAGGGATAGTTGCGCTGAAACAGCTTTTGTTGTATGATTAGGAAGCGCCTGTCTATTCCAGAGTGCGGGACTGTTGCGCCACAGGAGGTGAAATTCATGTTTCGAAAGATCTTCGTTGGATATGTTTTCTTGATTCTTGTTGGGATGGGGTGCAAGGCTATCGCCTTTACCCAGCCTACCCCGACGCCGACCAAAACGCCCAAACCGACCTTTACAGCCACCAGCGCGGTTACGCCGACGGCGGTGGTCATGGCGACAGCGACGCCATTGCCGACGGATACACCGCTGCCGACGGACACGCCCGCGCCTGCAACGACGGACACACCTGTGCCCACGGATACGCCAGCACCCACCGACACGCCCGCGCCGACCAAGCCGCCAGCACCAACCAATACACCCGCACCAACGGAACCTCCTCCGCCCCCGACGCCTGACAAAGACTTTAAGGTTGCCAAAAGACAACTGATGTGTGGCCACGGCGGACACACCATCTTCATCACGGTAGTGGACATCGGTGGTGCACCTCTAGATGGTGTTGTTCTTAAGGTTACCGACCCCGACCCCAAAACGAAAGACGTGGAAGTCATAACGGGCGACAAAGGCCCAGGGAAAGCCGAGTATTTGATGTGGGGTGAACAGTGGGTCTGGGTTGAGAGGGATGCTTCAGGGAAGACCTACGGCCAAGACAGAAGCGAGATCGCGGAGCACGTAGACAAAGTGCCACCAGCCTGGGACCTCAGAGCCGCGGGAGAGTGCGATGGCCTGAGCGACGAAGAATGTGAGGTAAGACGACAGACATGCGACGGTTCATACGACCTCGTCTTCCAACGGCAGTGGTAGGTGTCAGGTAAGCTATCAGCAATCAGCAATCAGCCATCAGCAATTAGGCGCTCACTGAAAGTGGGATGCTGATGGCTGAACGCTTGCGAAAGGGGGGAGGGTGAAAGGTTCAAAAGGCCGTCAAGCAGAAAAGCCGCCAGATACTGAGCGTGACCATCCGCGCCTGTGGGTGAGCCTGATGGTGGTTTTCGTTCTGCTCATTCTAATGGCCCTCGGCCAGTGGGACTTTGTCCTGGCGGGCATTATCGGGCTCATCGTGGGCAACGGGCTGGCTACATTCACTGGCCGCTGAGCCATTCTCCGCGTCGGTGATGCGGCAGCCACGGGCATGTCGGCTGCCCGCTTTCCAGAAACGAGCGACGAACCTGCGGAAATCAAGATGCAGAAGACACTACTTAACGCATGTTTGTGGCTCACGCTCCTCAGCATAATCACACTGGCTATCAGTGGGTGCGCAGTCAGGCCCACCCCTACTTTGACTCCTATACCGACGAGCACACCGCTGCCAACCAGCACTCCAACTCCGGGGCTGACAAACACACCGCCGCCAACCAGCACGCCCCCAGTCCTACGCTCCGAAAGGTCCCTTGGTGAGCAGAAGACAGTAGTCCTCCTGGCCAGATTCCCCGATGTGGAGCCTCAGATCACGCCCGATAAGGCCCGCGAGAGGATCTTTACCCATCTGGATACCTATATCCGCCAGGTGTCGTACGATCAAACGTGGCTGGAGGGAGAGGTAAGAGGGTGGTACACTCTGGACAACAAAGTATCTTATTACAGCATTTCTCCCCGCAATTTTGAAGTGGATCGTGACAAAGTTATGCTGTTAGTTCAAGAGGTCATCAACAAAGCCGACGATGACGTAGATTTCTCCAAGTACCCCAACGTCTTGATCATCCTGGGGGCACCCAAGGATGCCTACGGCATGATGGGTTATTGTGCCTATCCGGGTATGCTGGGTTGGGCGGACACGAGTCCATTCGCCTCAGAGAGCGGCGAGGTGATCCGCAACGGGGTCGCTGTCTACTGCGAGAACGCCCACGTGGGGGTGCTGGCTCACGACCTGATACACATTCTGGGAGGTGTGGTGGGAGATCGGCGCGTTGTACCCTGCTTGTACGACCATACATTGCAGGGACAAGAAGGGGATTTCAGGGGCTACTATCAGTTCTATCTGATCCATATGGGCTTCTGGGATCCCATGTCGTGTCACTTCTACAAGCTGGACTTGCCGCCACCAGGGATTTCTTCGTGGACCAAGCTGAGGTTGAATTGGATCGCCCCCTCCCTTCGACAAGCTCAGGACATGGCCAAGATCGCCGTGGTAACCCCTGGCGAGACAGCCACTGTTTTACTTGGCCCTCTGGCCGATCAGACATCGGATACGCTGGTTATCAAGATTCCGCTGAGTCCGACAACCTACTATTTGATCGAAAATCGCCAAAGCATCGGGCTTGATGAGAATCTGCCAGGAAGTGGGGTGTTGATACTCTACGCTGACGACACCGTAGCTGAGTGCCTGAATAGTAAGGCACCGGTAAAGGTCGTTGACGCGGATCCGAGCGTTCCATATCTTGAGGGAGCGGCCTTTGGCATCGGCGAGGGCAAACGTGATACCTTTACGGATGAGGAGCGCAACGTAACCATCAAGCTTCTGAAGAAGACGGGCTTTTCCTACGAAATCCTCATCACTGCGGCGCAGGAGTAAGCGGGGCGGTCGCCAGTGGGAATGAAGGGTTGCAGAGCTTTGAACCAGAACGTCAAAAAGGTCT
>JBGVTF010000088.1:0-4248 GCA_041862415.1 Anaerolineae bacterium
AGCTGAAATTCCTCTCAGGTCTTTGGGGTGCTAGACTGGCAAGGAGAGGTGTTCGGGGTGCTCTCTGCGACTGGCCATAGGCCACGGGGCCAAGGGAGCCACCTGAGCAACTGAACGTAAAGACAACTAAAAGGAGGGTGCGAGATGAAGCTTAGTGCTCCCAAACAAGTCACCTGGTGGATTGCCCTGGTTGTTGGGGTGGTCGGCGTTCTGGCTTCCCTGACGCCAATACCCGTGCTATCTGGATTTGCCTTCTGGCTGGTGGTAGTGGCCTTTGTGCTGCTTATCCTGGCCACCCTTCTCAAAGATCTGTAGTCGCTAGCTCAGAGCGCGGGACCACATCTCAATGGTCGGCCCCGCTCGGGATGTGGCCCGCCCCTTTTACCGGAAGCGCGTTCTGCTGTGAAACATGACCATGCCCGTTTACTACAATGAAAGGAGTCTTCAAGATGGTCAAGGAGATAGGCAGGCAGGTGAGCAAGAAAAGGGGCACCAAGACAAGCGGAAAGTCTTACGTCAGGTTCTCGGACAAGCTGACCGCCTCTTTAGAGGAGGTCAATCGTGTCATCCAGGAGAACAAGGCAACTCTGGACGCGATTCAAGACATCGCTCTCGAGCTGACCAGGGCAGCCGGCGTGCTGGAGGCAACAGCGTCCAAATACGTCAGCATGGTGGACTCGGTTCTCGAGACGGCTGTGCCAATACTGAGCACCATTCCACTGGTCCCTGGGAAGACGCTAGAGGTAGTCACAGAGCTACAAGACCTGGCCGAGACTATCCTCAAAGTCTGTACGACCGCAGACAAAGTGATTGGGGATGTGGAAGACGGTCTGCTGAATGCAGATGTCACCAAGCTCAAAGCTCACACCGGCGACTTGCAGAAGATGACGAAAGCTCTGCAAAAGGTTCTCCCCGACTAAGAGCCAGGGGAGTCAGTTTGAGTGCACCTACGCAAACGAGCCTGCACATTCTATCGCACTAACGTATCAACGCTGTACCTTGCACTCTCTGCCCAGACGTGATATAATACCCATGTACCCTTAGAGCGACGGGGCTTGAGGGAAAACAAAAAGGACCAACCGCGGTGCAGGCGGCTGGCCCTTCATAATTGCCACCTTCCTGCTTCACCCAGGAAGGCCAGGCTTTGGTAGTATACCAGGAGCCGCTTTCTGTGTCAAGCAGGGGCGGCTTTGTGTTTGGCGACACTGTGGCACAAAAACAATCGGGACGCTTGATATTGCAGAGCTCATGCGCCCGCTACTGTCGTGAGGGTGACTGAGGTCTGGAGAGGAGGGATGAACTTGGGAACGGAGACTAATGCAGAACTCTGCCACCTTCTGCAGATATTTCTTGAGTGTGCACTGCTAGGCAAGCCCTACCCAGGGCAGGACACACCTTACACCTTTTTCCCTGATATTGAGATTGTGAAGCACCAACAAGAGATCTTTGTCTCGGATCGAAATCTAGGTGGACCGTGCCAGGTGGAGATTCCAGGGAAGAGCATTGAATTTCTCTCTGATGAGGAGATACAAGAGCGAGCCAATGCCATAGGGGATTTCCCCTACTTCGCTCTCACTGAAGCCGAGATCGGCCAGGACGAGGCAACGCTCTCATTGCAACTTGCCTGGGCGACGAGCGAAGAGAGCAAGCAATCGGGTAAACTGATGCTGAGCGGTGGCGGAGTGAGAGTGCGCTTTCAGTGTATTGAAGGGGAGTGGCAAGCTCCAATGGGGCCAATGGCAACCTGGATGGCGTGAAAACCAATGCGTTTTAGCCGGCAAAGGCCGCTTCGCTAAATCTAAACTAAGGAGGGTTGCAAAATGAAGGAGATGATATTCAGCGAGCGAACAAGTTTCCGACTGGGGGACGAGCATGGGACGGTTGCCAACATCCGGACGTTTCTCGACCGCCTGGGGTACATGTCTCTGGCCCAGATGGTGGTCGCCCCAGACCGAGCGGTGTTTGACGCGAACTTGGAGCAGGCGGTGAAAAAGTACCAGGGCTTTCACGGTCTGGAGCCCACAGGAACCATAGACCAGGAGACACGACGGGTCATGGAGATGCCACGTTGTGGCGTTCCAGACTTGCTCATGGGCCAGGAGGCTCATCCCCCGGGTGTGGCCATGTTCGTCCTCTCAGGAGGCAAATGGCCCTCGTATGGCATAACCTACAGGTTTGTCAGTGGGACAGGTGACTTGGCTGGCGATACGGAGAGGGGTATCGTCCGGCAGGCCTTTGACGTCTGGGCGGGTGTGACAGATCTAGAGTTCACAGAGGTGACCGCAGCATCGGAGGCCGACATCCTGCTCTCATGGGTGACAGGCGATCATGGGGATGGCTCTCCCTTTGATGGACCAGGTCACGTGCTTGCCCATGCGTTCTTCCCCCCGCCGATCAATCCACACCCGGGCATTGCTGGCGACATGCACTTCGACGATGCTGAGACCTGGTCGGATACTGGCGCGGGTGGAACGATCGATCTGTTGACCGTGGCCATCCATGAGCTTGGGCATGCGCTGGGGCTCCGGCACACCAATGACCCCAATGCGATCATGTTTCCCACCTACAGTGGTCCCAATCACACCCTTGGATCCGATGATATTACGGGCATTCGAAAGATATACCCGCCACTCCCATGGTGGGTGCACCTGTTGAGGCGGATCTGGAAACCGTTTGGAAGGCGATATACGCGAATTTAGGGGACGCCGACCAGCCCGCTATAGGAGCAGCGCTCATTGAATCGCAGGGGGTGGGTAAGCCATCTGCAGGGCACCGTCCCCTGAAGGTTCGAAGAGAAGGATGCTGCTCGGTGCAGTCAGGCAAGAGGTTCTTTGATGTATACCTTGCCCTCTTGGGCATCGTTCCTTGAAAGGAGGTTGGGTTGTGTCCCGTCGGATTCGGCTGATAGTAGTCCTCGTGCTGCTGCCGGTTTTGGGATTATTGGCACTGCTGCTGTGGTGGTGGCTGCGCCGTCATCCGAAAGAAGAAATGGTCTTAACATACGAAGCCGAGACAGCAGTTCTGGAACGCGCTACCGAGATACCAGCGCCCATGCCAGCAGCCGAGCCGTTGCCGCCGGATGATCTGAAGCGCATTGAGGGGATCGGTCCAAAGATCTCCAGCGCACTTCAAGCGGCTGGCATAACGACGTATGCACAGCTTGCCGCAACTGAGGTGAGCCGGTTGGAGGAGATCATCAGGCAGGCTGGGATTCGGATAGGGTTTCCTGGCACGTGGCCCGAACAAGCGAGTTTGGCCGCTGCGGGTCAGTGGGCTGAGCTTAAGGCTTTGCAGAGTGAGCTCAAGGGCGGTCGGCGGGTGTGATAGGCTCAAGCTCAAGCGGGCTGTCCCGCTGGCGGCTAATCCGCCGCGTCGCTAGCTCGCCATTCCCATGCACTGATGATCTTGAGTTGCGCTCGCTCCGACACAGCGCCACGATCGTCAGCGATGCCTCAGGAGAAAGCACGAAATGACCATACAAGCTTGGACGGCACTACTGGGTGCCTATTTGCTCGGTGCAGTTCCCTCCGCATACATCGTGGCCCGCTTCGTCGCCAGGGTAGACATCCGGCAAGTTGGCGATGGGAACATGGGAGCCAAGAACACCTTCGAGTCGGTGGGGAAGCTGGCGGGTGTGGCGGTCGGAGTTGCCGATGTCGGCAAAGGTGCACTGGCTGTGGCCATGGCGCGCTACTTTTCCGTCTCGGAAGAGGTTGTGTTGCTGGCGGGAGCATGCGCCGTCCTGGGCCACGATTTCCCTTTGTTCTTGCGATTTCGAGGTGGGCAGGGAATGGCGCCGATGGTGGGGGTCTTCAGTGTGCTCTTTCCGCAGCAGATGGTGCTGGCATTGTGGGCTCTGGCAATCGCCTTGGTGATCACTCGCAACTGGGATCTGAGCTGTGCGGCTGGCTTTGTAACCTTGGTCATTTTGACGTGGGTTGCGGGTCAACCCCCCAAGCGGCTGCTCTATGTCTTCCTGCTGCTGCCCACGCTCGGGCTGAGGAAGCTGATGCAGGCATGGCAGGCGCATCGTGTGGCGGCCTAATTACAGGCGCTGGGGCAGTCGCCCGCCCACCGCCACCGCAAGCCGGTGGCCACGATAGGCCGACGTGGGGCAGGTCCGACGGTTATGATCATAAGGCCATAGAACAGGGCCAAGCCGCCTGTGATGAGTTGGCCGACAGCCACTGCTTTGGAGAAGTACCACCAGGGCAAACAGTGTCAGCCACGGCGAGCCCGATTGCCTAG
>JBGVTF010000089.1:0-13813 GCA_041862415.1 Anaerolineae bacterium
AAGAAACCACCCTGGGGCCGTGACGGTGAAGGCAGCGAGGCCACAGGAGCAGAGGACACCGACCACGATGACGACCCAGCCTATGATGCGATAGACGATAGCCACGATGCGGAGAGCGCGATATCTCATAGTTGGTTCCTCCGGGGTCACAACTAGAAAAGCCTATCTTGCAGATAGGCCTCTCTTACCTTAACAACTGAGGAGTGATAGGAAGGTTGTGCCTTGGGTGAACATCCCACCGAAGCGGGATGATTGACCTTGGAGATAGGCTCTTGGCCCGCAGGCCTCGAGCAGATTCTCCCTAGAAAGGAGGTGATCCAGCCGCACCTTCCGGTACAGCTACCTTGTTACGACTTCGTCCCAGTCGCCAGCCCCACCTTCGACGGCTGCTTCCCTCCGAAGAGAGTTAGCCCACCGGCTTCAGGTATTGCCGACTCCCATGACGTGACGGGCGGTGTGTACAAGGCCCGGGAACGTATTCACCGCAGTATTGCTGACCTGCGGTTACTAGCAACTCCACGTTCATGGAGTCGAGTTGCAGACTCCAATCCCAACTGAGACCGGCTTTTTAGGATTAGCTCCGCCTCGCGGCTTGGCAACCCGTTGTGCCGGCCATTGTAGCGTGTGTGTAGCCCAGGACATAAAGGCCATGCTGACTTGACGTCATCCCCACCTTCCTCCGAGTTTTCTCGGCAGTCTCGCTAGAAAAGTACAACTAGCGACGAGGGTTGCGCTCGTTGCGGGACTTAACCCAACACCTCACGGCACGAGCTGACGACAGCCATGCAGCACCTGTGCTAGCTTCCCGAAGGATCGTTCCGCTTTCGCTTCACTACTACCAGCATGTCAAGCCCAGGTAAGGTTCTTCGTGTTGCTTCGAATTAAACCACACGCTCCGCTGCTTGTGCGGGCCCCCGTCAATTCCTTTGAGTTTTAAGCTTGCGCTCGTAGTCCCCAGGCGGGGTACTTATCGCGTTAGCTTCGGCACTGATGGGGTCAATACCACCAACACCTAGTACCCATCGTTTACAGCGTGGACTACCGGGGTATCTAATCCCGTTCGCTCCCCACGCTTTCGCGCCTTAGCGTCAGGTGCGGGCCAGGAAGCCGCCTTCGCCACTGGTGTTCCTCCCGATATCTACGCATTCCACCACTACTCCGGGAATTCCACTTCCCTCTCCCGACCTCAAGTCCTGCAGTATTGGACGACCCCTCCCAGTTGAGCCAGAAGATTTCACGTCCAACTTACGGAACCGCCTGCGCGCGCTTTACGCCCAGTAAATCCGGATAACGCTTGCCTCCTACGTTTTACCGCGGCTGCTGGCACGTAGTTAGCCGAGACTTATTCCTGGGGTACCGTCCTTCCTCTTCCCCCAGAAAAGGGCTTTACGACCCGAAGGCCTTCATCGCCCACGCGGCGTTGCTGCGTCAGGCTTTCGCCCATTGCGCAATATTCCTCACTGCTGCCTCCCGTAGGAGTCTGGCCCGTGTGTCAGTGCCAGTGTGGCTGATCGTCCTCTCAGACCAGCTACCGATCATCGCCTTGGTGAGCCTTTACCTCACCAACTAGCTAATCGGCCGCAGGCCCCTCCCAAAGCGCCGGAGCTTTAATCAGCGAAACGAATCGCTGACCACATGGGGTATTAGCTGCCGTTTCCAGCAGTTATCCCCCTCTTCGGGGCAGGTCACCTACGTGTTACTCACCCGTACGCCACTAACCTATCCCAAGCTTTGGACGTCAGACGAATCCTCGGTCCGCTGCGACAGGATCGGTCCGTTCGACTTGCATGTGTTAGGCACGCCGCCAGCGTTCATCCTGAGCCAGGATCAAACTCTCCGTAAAGAATTTAGTTTGACTTGTTTGGGCCCAAAACTTTCGCTTACCTTCCTACCACTCTTCAATTGTTAAGGTGCCTCGCAAAGTGTGCCATATTTTAGCACAATTTGGAGTCTCTGTCAAATCGAGGTCAAGAACAAAACACCGACGCTTTCACGTCGGCGGGTAGAAATACTATACCTCTGCCTGATCTAGATGTTTGAATTCCTACCCCCTCTCTTCCCTTGTTAGATCTTTTCGCCGTCAGCGAACGAGATCATCTGCCTACCCTGTGTCTATATTGTACCACAAAAAGGTGAGTCTTGTCAAGAGCTACGGGATCTTTTTAAGGAAAGAAGATCATGCAATTCATCCCTCCAATCCCTAATACCCTCCTGACTTCCCCACAGAGGACCCTGATTTGACATTCCAAATCTTTACCCATAAAATGTAGGTGCTCAAAGAGGAAATCGGGTTGGGTTTGGTGAACCTCTCTCGCCATTCTACGGTATTACCTCTGGAAGAACCGGTCAGGGCAGGAACGATAGCCATTTCCAAATTTGCTTTCTACCAGCAGGAACAGCGGCCAGTTTTTGAAGGAGAGGCGAAATTGCAAATCAGGTTGAAAATGCGTGAGGGATGGTCAACTCTCGGCTTGCTCACTCTGATGCTCCTTAATGTAGCCTGGTCTATCAACTCGGCCGAATGGACAGAGAGTTTGGCCATCCTTCAATGGGTTGTCCTGGTCAGCCTGGCCATAGGGCTTATCCTGGCCAAAAGCCGTTTGCCTGATTTTGTGGCCCACTTTCTCAGTCTCATCAGCGGGACGGCCTGGGTCACATTCTTGATTGTCACTCTCCTTCCCTCTACCCTCAGTTGGACTGAGAAGTTGCTCAACTTGGCCGACCGCCTCACTACCTGGCTGTTGACGGCCCTTGGTGAGGAAAGCAGCTTCGACAGTTTGATCTTCGTCCTGACTCTGGCAGCCCTCTTTTGGCTGCTTGGCTACCTCGGTGCCTGGTTCACCTTCCGCTCGCACAGGATATGGGGGGTGATCATCCCCAGCGGAATTACCATGCTGGCCAATCTCTACTATGGTCCCCCTCATCTGGTCATCTACCTGATAGTGTATCTCCTCTGCGCTTTGCTTTTGATCGTGCGCTCTAATCTGTTCGCCCACGAGAAGGAATGGCAGGAGGCTCGAGTCGGCTACCAGCCTGACATCGGTTTCGATTTCCTGCGCTACGGGGCTATCCTATCGGTCATCATCGTTCTATTGGCCTGGCTCGTTCCAACAGCAGCGGTCAGTCCCCAATTCTCTTTGATATTGGATCACTTTGAGGGACCTTGGCAAGAGATGCAAGATCATTGGAGACGCCTTTTCGCTTCCCTCAACTATCAGGGCCAGGTTGGCGTCAACTCTTTCGGCAAGACCATGACCCTATCCGGCCCTGTCTCCCTGAGCAACACGCCCATCATGGATGTGCGAGCCGAGAGAGGTTACTATTGGCGAGCGGTCGTCTATGACAAATACACCGGCTCTGGCTGGGTCAACACCGACAACGAGAGCCTTTCTTTGAATGCCGACTCTTCCCTTCCCTTGCCCCAATTTGAATTACGCCGCGAGGTGACCCAGACCATCAGGACCCTTCAGCCAGGGACGAATCTGCTATTCGCTGCCTCGCAGCCAATTCGCATCGGCTTGCCCGCCAGGATCGAACTCAGCTACGTGCCTTCCTCAGTCGCTGCTGGCCAAGGTCTTTCCTCCCCCGCAGGCAGCATCTCCATCATGTACGGTCGCTCCCGCTTGAAGAAGAATCAAGTCTATACCGTTGTCTCCTCGGTCGCTTGGGCCGATGTAGAAAGCCTGCGCTCGGCAGGGGCAGACTATCCAATCTGGGTCACCGCTCGTTACCTTCAGTTGCCACCTGCCCTGCCAAACCGCGTGCGCGCTCTGGCGGAGGATCTCGCCAAAGATTATGATAATCCTTTTGAGAAAGTAACTGCCCTGGAAGGCTATCTGCGGACAATCTCCTACAATGAGTTGATCAGTGCACCGCCTCCAGGGCAGGATGGGGTGGATTACTTCCTGTTCGATAGCCGCCAGGGCTATTGCGACTACTACGCTTCGGCTCTGGCAGTCATGGCCCGCGCCGTTGGCATCCCAGCCCGGCTTGCTTCAGGCTATACGCGAGGGGAGTACCACGGCGAAAGCGAGGTCTATCGCGTCAGAGAGTCGGATGCTCACACCTGGGTCGAAATCTACTTCCCCCGCAACGGTTGGGTGGAGTTCGAGCCCACGGCCTCACAACCGCTGATCGTGCGGCCAGAGCCTGAGAGCAACGAGGACTTGGCCATAGATGACTTCGAGGCATCGGGGCGAAGACGGGAGAGAGAGGAAAAAGACCTGGATGCTGAGATCGCGCCAGAAACTGCGGGCATCCCCCTCGCTGGGACTGGCCCCTGGTCAATGGCTCTATGGGGAGGGGCACTGGTTTTGCTTGTGATCGGGGGTGTGATGGTTTCCTGGTACTTATGGACGAGGAAGCCAAGAAACCCAAGTCCGGTGGGGAGTATCTATGAGAAGATAGCTCAGTACGCTCGTCTGATGGGCATCGGCTGGTCAGCGCATCAGACACCTTACGAATACGCCGCAGCCCTGATTCAGGCCTTACCCCAAGGCCGAGCACAAATTGTACAAATCACCGACTTCTACGTTAAGGACTGCTTCAGCAGCGAGGGAACCGATGAGGGAGAAGTAGAGGAAGTCAAGGAAGCCTGGCGTGCTCTGAGGTCAACCCTGTGGCAACAGGCAATACGACAAAAACTCCTACGCGTCTTCATTCGCAATTCGTGATTCGTGACACACGGTATGCAACCGACACATGATGTGCCTGGCACTTTATTAACCGAATAGGACTTCCTGAGATGCGAACACGACCCTATACAAAAGCGAGCCAGTGTGCGATTCTGAGACAGGTACCATCTTGCTTGTTTCAGGAGGTAGGTATGGCACAAGAATGCACGCTGGTGATGGTTGAGCGAACTCGGCACGATGGCGGTCACCGCGCTCTTTCTCAGCGTGAGACACAAAGGTTGCCCTTGATGTAGAACCGCCAGGGCCTGCTCCTGGCCACCTCATCGGACCTGATGCCGATGCGGGAGCTGGTCGCTACTTCTTCGTCGGCAACGGTCCGTCCCTCCTCTATAAAAAAGACCCGGCTGGTGCACAAATCCACACCGTTCAGGGTCCTGTCAATGGCCAGGGCCGCGCACAGTTTGCCCGGCCCATTGGTCAGTTGATCGTCGGGGCGGCCAGGGCGATGACGGCGCATCCATTCCAGACCCTCCATTGGCTCCAGAGCCCGGATGAGGACGGCAGCGGGGAAGCCTGCTTCTTCGGTGACGACGTTGGAGCAGTGATGCATACCGTAGATGAAATAAACGTAGGCGTGACCGGGTGGGCCGTACATGACCTCGGTGCGAGGGGAGCGGCCCCGTGAGGCATGGCAGGCCCTGTCGGCTTCTCCGATGTAGGCCTCGGTCTCTACGATGCGGCCGCTCAGCCGTTGTCCGCCGACGACTCTCACCAACTGTTGGCCCAAAAGACCCTGGGCTACTTGCAGCGTGGGCTGATAGTAAAAGGTGCGGTCTAGTCTGATCATCTCACCCTTTTGAGGAGGCTTTTGCCGTCAAGGCGACAAAGGATTTTTGGGCATCGTTTCAGCACATACCCAGATCGCTTTACACTTTTGCTCGCGCTGGATGACAATCCAGCGCCCCGAAACGCTTTGGAAGCTGCCGGACTGTCGTCCGGCAGGAGCAAATTGTAAAGCCAGGTTTCCTTCAGGATGAAACGATGCCGATTTTTGATTTTTGCCCCAGGATATGCTAGTATACGGGTTGTCAAAGCCATCGCCTAGCAGTTGAAACTGCAGGTTACGCTGGTGAAGGGTTTCTGAATACTTTCGAGGAGCAAAAGACCGCGCATGGAAAGAAGGTGGTGGTTTGCCATTGGTAGTGGAGGATGCATAGTAGCCGCCTTATTGGCCTGCTTTGTGGGACTCATTATCTTAAGTATAGCTATGCAGGACGTTACAACTGAAATCCCGATTTCTGCCAGGCAACCGGCGTCACCCACACCCGTCAAGGAACCTCCAACTCCTACGCCCCTGCCGACGCCGACACCCGTACCGCCAACGCCTACTCCCATGCCGTCCACAGATACCCCTACGCCTGTGCCACCCACAGATACCCCTACCCCCGTGCCGCCCACAGGTACCCCTACGCCTGTGCCGCCCACACCTGTGCCCCCAACGCCCACGCCCGTGCCGCCCACACCAACCGATACACCTGTTCCAGGGCCTGTGGCTGGCGAGACGCGAGTGTGGGAAAAGGACGGCTCGGTAGTAGTCTACATCCCGCCCGGCGAGTTCCCCATGGGCCTCAGCCTCTACCCAGGGGGGAACGAGTACCCTCAGCACACCGTCTACCTGGACGGCTTCTGGATAGGCAAATACGAGGTGACCATCGCTCAGTACCGAAAATGCGTTGAGGCCGGGGCCTGCGACAGGACAGAGGAATTATACGCCAGAAAACCAGAGGATTGTCCGGTGGCCTACGTCAACTGGCACCATGCGCAGAACTACGCCCAGTGGGCAGGGGGGCGGCTACCCACGGAACCGGAGTGGGAGAAAGCGGCCCGCGGTACCGATGGCCGCACCTACCCCTGGGGGGACCTGTGGGACCCGAAGAGATGTAACACGAAAGACGGCGGCCCCGGCGACACGACGCCGGTCGGAAAATATTCCCCCGTAGGCGACAGCCCCTACGGTGTGTCCGACATGGCGGGCAACGTGTGGGAGTGGACCAGTAGCCTGCTTAGGCCCTATCCTTACAATCCTGGTGATGGACGCGAGGACCCGAACAGTAAAGAAGACCGGGTGACTCGTGGGGGAGCATGGAGCTACGTTTCGGACACCAGCCGTAGTTGGTTCCGCCACCCCCTCTCTCCCGGAGAGGAACGCCATAGCCTCGGAATTCGGTTGATCTATCCCGTTCCCTAAGCCACGAACCCACCATCTCGGCAGATGGGCACGGCCTCAAAGACGTCAATTTGAGCGCAAAAAGCTACATCTTCCTCGTAGCCCAGACCGCTCAACTTTTGTCCCGACGGGCTGTTTTTCAAGACCTCAGCGGCTTCGCTCTCAGCCGGATGATCACCCCACTCCCCCTCAGTCAGCGTAGTTCCCATTACTGCCAGCCGCTGGGCAATCAGTCGGGACGCGAAAAGGTCCTCTACTGTTGCCTGGTCATTAGAGCCCGCCGCTATCAGCGATATATTCCTCCCTTGCTCCCCGGCCAGGTCGAAAATGGCCTGAGCCAAGGCGGTGGCGTTGGGGAGGGCCCCGATCAGCACAGCCGCCGCTTCCCCTCGGGCAGCCTCCACGCAACGAGTGCCGCTGGAGGTGGTCAGGATAAGGGTCTTGCCTTTCACCTTCGTTGCCTGTCGCCAAAGCTCCGTGGGGGAGTTGCTGAAGTGAAAGCCCCCTATTTGCACTCCACCTCGTTCCCCGGCGACCAGATAACCCTCGCGATCGAGGTAAGCCCGTGCCTCGGGCACGGTCAGCGCAGGGATGACTTTAACTGCCCCCACAACCAGGGCACTGGTGATGGTGACGCTGGACCGCAGGGCATCAATGATAGCGACTACATCGCCTCTGGCGGCCGCTTCCCGTGCGCCGGGAACGCCCACTTTGAGAAACACTTTCATTCCAGTTCGTTTCTCCCCTCTTCACAAGACAACTTCCCATCCCTTATCTCTTGTCCCTTGTCCCTTATCCCTTGACCCCTAGCCCTATTCCTTGATCACCGCATCGGCTGGCATCCCTGGCTTCAGTTCGTGCGCGGGGTTGGGCACCTTCACCTTGACGGCAAAGACCATGTTCACCCGTTCCTTTTTGGTCTGCACGTTCTTGGGTGTGAACTCGGCCTCGGAGGCGATGTAGCTCACCTGACCCTCAAAGACCTTCCCAGGAAAAGAGTCCACGCTCACCTCCACTGCCTGCCCCACTTTCACTCGTCCGATCTCGTCCTCCGGGATGTAGACCGTCAGCGTCACCTCGTCCAGATCGGCCACCGTTATCAGACTGGCCCCTGGCACCGCCATCTCCCCCACCTGCACCATCCGCCCCGTCACCAGCCCTCCCGTAGGCGAGCGCAGGGTCAGCTTCTCCAATTGTACCTCCAGCACTCCCAGGGCCGCCTCGGTCTTGGCTACCTCGGCCTGGGCCACTGCCACCTCTTCCTCGGTCGGTCCGGCCTCCAGGGTTTCCAGCCCAGCCTGAGCCACTTCCACTCCCGCCTGAGCCGCCTGGTATTCTGCCCAAGCCGCGTTGACCTGAGAGTTCAAAACCAAGGGCTTCTCCTTCATGGCCAGCAGGTGCTCCAGTTGGACCTGTGCCCCCTTCAGGGCCGCCTCCGCTGCCTGCACGTCAGCCTGATCTGCCTCCACCTGCTTGAGGGAGGCCACATACTTCGTCTTGTTGTCGTCACCGGCCTGGAACAACTGATAGTGATCGCGCATGACCTCAGCCTCGGCCAGGGCAGTACGGGCCTGATCCAGTTGCACCTGGGCCAGCTCAACTTCGGTGCGAGCCTGGCTGATCTGAGTCTCCAGTTGTTGGGGATCGTCGCGGGCTTCCAGAGCATTCTGCCAGGCCTGGCAAGCCCCTTCCTGGGCAGCCTCAGCTTCGGCCAGGGCGGCCTGAGCGGCGGCAATCTCCTCAGGACGGGCTCCGGCTTGAACCTGAGCCAGTTTGGCTTTGGCCGTCTCCAGGGCGGCTTGGGCCTGGCTGCCCTGAGCCTTGAGGAGGGCCTCGTCCAGCCTGACCAGCACGGCCCCGGCCTCCACCTCGTCGCCCTCGTCAGCCAGCAGGGCCTCGATGCGCCCACCCACCTCCACGGTGATGGAGACCTCCTCGCCCTCGATAGTGCCGGAGGCAGAGAGGGTAGCTTCGGCAGCTCTGGCTTCCACTGGGGCCACCTGAGCCACCAGTTGGGCCGCCTGTTCAGGCGACAGGCCCAGGTTGGTTACGAGTTGTATGGCTTGCTGCGGTGAGGTGGTGAGGTACCACCAGGCGGCAAGGCCCGCAAATACAAGTAGAATAACAAACAAGATAATCACTCGTTTCATGATAATTCCTCCCTTACCCTCTACCCCTTCATCACCGCATCGGCTGGCATTCCTGGCTTCAGTTCATGCGCTGGGTTGGGAATCTTGACCTTGATGGCGAAGACCATGTTCACCCGTTCCTTCTTGGTCTGGACATTCTTGGGCGTGAACTCGGCCTCGGAGGCGATGTAGCTCACCCGCCCCTCGAAGACCTTGTCGGGAAAAGAATCCACACTGACTTCCACCGTCTGGCCTACCTTGACCTTGCCAATCTCGTCTTCGGGGATGTAGATGGTGAGGGTGACCTCGTCCAGATTGGCGATGGTCATGAGGGTGGCTCCGGCGGCGGCCATCTCCCCACGGTGGACTGTCCTTTCCATGACCAGACCTGAGGTGGGGGCGGTGAGGGTCATCTTGTCCAGTTGGACTTTCAGGAGGTCGGCTGCAGCCTGGGCCTGCTTCACCTGAGCTTCGACCACGGCGATTTGCTCCCGGGTAGCCCCGGCCTTCAGAGCCTCCAGTTGGGCCTGGGCAGTCTGCACGGCGGCCTCGGCCCTCTCGTACTGGGCCTTGGCCATGTCCACCTGGGTATCCAGTTCCTGGGGGTTCTCCCGGATGGCCAGCAGGTCTTCCAGGGCAGCCTGAGCTCCGTCGCGGGTGGCCTGGGCCATAGCCACCGCCTCCCAACTGGAGGTCAGCCTCCGGGTGGACAGGTTCCACTCGAAGTAGACCTCGTCACGCTCACCCTTGCTGGGCTTGATATCAACGTACAGACGTTTGCCGGTCAAGGGGTGAGTGCCGAAGTAGACACGGGAGGGGTGGGAGACAAAGTCGGCGGCCCTGGCCAGCATGTCGTACTCGGCCTGGGAGGCCCCGGTGGCAGCCACGGCGGCCTGGAGTTGGTATTCGGCCACTTCCAGTTGGGCTCTGGCGGCGTCAATCTGGGCCTCGAGTTCCTGAGGGTCGTTGCGGATGGCCAGGGCATCCTGCCAGGCTTGATAGGCTCCGTCGCCAGCGGCCTCAGCTTGGGCCAGGGCAGCCTCGGCCTGGCGGATGGCCTCGGGACGGGAACCAGCCTTGACCTGGGCCAGGGCAGCCCGGGCGATCTGGACGGCGGCCTGGGCTTCTCGCAGTTGGGCCTCGGCCAGGGCGTCGTCGAGGATGGCCAGGGTATCGCCTTCCTCCACTTCGTCGCCCTCGTCGGCCAGCAGTTGGCTGATGCGGCCGGAGACCTCGGCAGTGAGAGAGAATTCCTCGGCCTCGACGAAGCCGGAGGCGGAGAGAGCCTCCTCGGCAGTGGCCGTCTGGATTTCCAATTCGGTCAGGAGTTGGCCCCAGGCGGCCGGGTCTGTGGTAGAGTACCACCAGCCAGCAGCGACTATTGCCGCCAATATCAGTAGGACGATCGCCATCGGTATCATTCTCTTCATGAAATACACCTCTTTCAACTTCGCTATTGGCTATTCGGAAGGTTCGGATTACTCTAACCGCTTGTGAAAGCGCAAGACACTGAAAACAAAGACCACTATCCCAAAGATGGACAAAGGGACGACATGTCTCCACAGAAAGGCCATCCCCACCCCTTTCATCACGATGCCCCGCAATATCTCATTGAAGTAAGTCAGCGGTATGAGGTAGCCTGCGTAGTAGGCCAAAGAGGGCATATTGTCCCGGGGTATGAGAAAACCGGACAGGATCAGGGATGGCAGCAGGACAAAACCGGCAAGTTGGCTGGCCTGCATTTGAGTGTACGAGACGGTGGATATCAGCACGCCTGTGCCGAGGGAGCCCAGCAGAAAGACAACAGACAGCACCAGGAGCAGAGTCAGGCTGCCGCTGAATTCGACCCCAAAGACAAAGTAGCCTACGGCCAGGGTCAGACCTACGTTCAGAAAAGCCAGCAGCACAAAGGGCACGATCTTGCCCATCATCAGCTCCCAGGGCTTGACCGGAGTGACGATGAGTTGTTCCAGCGTCCCCTGCTCCCGCTCGCGCACGATGGCGAAGGAGGTCAAAAAAATGCTCTGAATTTGCAGGACCAGCCCGATCAGGGAAGGGACCAGCGCGTTGACTTTATCCAGATTGGGGTTGTACAGGAGACGGGGTCTCATCAGGATGGGCATGACCAGGGAAGGCATAAGCGCGCCGCTCTCGCCTATCCTGACCCCTACGATCTCTACCGCAGAGGCCTGTCCTATAGACTCGGCCGCAAATTGAGCCACCTGAGCGATGGTGGTGTCAGAACCGTCAATGAGGACCTGAACCTGTACCTGTTTTCCCGCTTCCAAATCAGCCGCGAACCCCGGTGGTACGATGATACCCACCCGTACCACGCCCTCGTCAATTAGGTCCTGTATCTGCTGTTGGCTATGAGCAGCACGTTCGTAATCAAAGAAGTCGGTCTGCCAGAGTTTCTCCAAGAAGTCCCGGCTTCGGGAGTCCATAGCTTGATCGAAGACGGCGGTGGGGATATTCTCAATATCCGCAGCCACGGCGTAGCCCATTAGCAGGAGCATGCTGATGGGCATGATGAGCACAATGCCCAAAGTCCGCGGGTCGCGGAAGATGTGGATGAACTCTTTGTACATAATAGCCAGGAGTCGGGATCTCATTCATTGTCTCCTTTCGATGCTGTAGCGGAAAGTGAATGAACATTCATTCACCGAAAGCTCATTATAAATCGTTTGAGCAAGTCTGTCAAGGACAAAACGGCACTATACCATGAATCTTCCGCAGATCTTCTTCTACTTCTCTTTGAGGGATGAGACAAAGACGTCCTCTAATGAGGGAGCAATCAGGTCAACACTCTCCACCCTGATGCCTTCATCCCTCAAAGTTTTGATGATAATGGGCTTGTGGTCTTCTCCATCTTCAGCGATGACGTGGATCAGGGCACCGTAGAGGGCTACTTCGTCGAAAAGGCCTAACTGGCGCAGGGCCAGAATGGCCCCTTCCGGCTGATCGCAGTCTATTTCCAGTACCTGGCCGTGCATCACGTTTTCCTTGATGTCGAGGGGGGAGCCGCGGGCCACGATCCTCCCGCCGTGGATGAAGGCCAGCCGTTGGCAGTGTTCGGCCTCGTCCATGTAATGGGTGGTGACGAAAATGGTTGTCCCTCCGTCAGCCAGCTCGTACAGCAGGTCCCAGAAAGCGCGGCGGGAGATGGGATCCACCCCGGCCGTGGGCTCGTCCAGGAAGACCATTTCTGGTTCGTGGATGATGGCTGTGCCCAACGCCAGGCGCTGCTTCCAGCCTCCGGACAGGTTTTTGGTCAACTCGCGCTGGCGGCCCTCAAGGCCAGCCATCTCCAGGATGTACGCCTTCCTCTCCTGCAACTTTTGGTTTTTGACTCCGTAGGTGCGCCCGTAGAAATTAAGGTTTTCCTCCACGGTCAGGTCGTTGTAGAGGCTAAAGCGCTGCGACATGTAGCCGATGCGCTTCTTGACCTCATCTGACTGTTTTACGATGTCGAAACCCAAAACCTGAGCGTGGCCGCTGGTCGGCCTGAGCAGGCCCAGCAACATGCGGATGGTGGTCGTTTTCCCCGCCCCATTGGGGCCCAGGAAACCAAAGATCTCACCTTGTTTGATGGTAAAGCTCACTCTATCCACGGCGGTGAAATCGCCGAATTTCTTGGTCAATTCTATCGCTTCAACGGCATGCTTGTTGGACATAATTCCCCTTCGACTATCACTGCTACGGTACAGGTGGCTCAGGACAGGCCCTTTTGCTACTCCTCCGTTGCCTGAGCTCGAATCAGTGAAATGAAAGCTTCCTCCATACGCGGCTGGGTCTGGCGCAGGCCCTCCACGGTGATACCTTGAGCCGTCAGGAGAGACGCCAGTTCCGGCATGCGCTTTGAGGCATCGTCAACGAAGACGTGCAACAGATCGCCATAGGTTTGCACTTCGAGAAGGCCCTCCAGACCGGCGATGGTCTCTTTGGCCTGGCGCAGGTTGGCGGGGCGCAGCTCAATCAGTTCCCCGCTCACCAACCCTTTGACTTTGTCCGGTTGATCGCACACGATGAGCTGTCCCTCGTACATCAAGCCGATGCGGGAACAGCGCTCGGCCTCGTCCATGTAGGGGGTGCTGACAAAGATGGTGATGCCTTGCAGGTGCAACTCCGACAGGATGTCCCAGAACTCGCGGCGAGAGATGGGGTCAACGCCCGTGGTCGGTTCGTCCAGGAAAAGGATCTCCGGCTGGTGGATGAGGGTGCAGGCCAGGGCCAGTTTCTTCTGCATCCCGCCGGATAGGTGGGCAGCCCGCCGGCCGCGAAACTCGGTCAGGCGGGCGAATTCGAGCAGCCGGGCGATCATGGCTTGCCGCTCTTGCCCCCGCACCTCAAAGATGTCGGCGAAAAAGTTCAGGTTCTCCATCACCGAGAGGTCGCCGTAAAGGTTAAAGCGTTGGGCCATGTAGCCGATGCGCTTTTTGATCTGCTCGGCTTGCTTCACCGTATCGAAGCCGGCCACCGTAGCCGAACCCTCGGTGGGGTCCATAATAGCGCACAGCATACGGATGGTGGTCGTCTTCCCCGCCCCATCCGGACCGACCAGGCCAAAGGTCTCGCCCCGTTTGATCTCCAGGTTCAGGTGGTCCACAGCTACCAAGTCGCGGAATTTTCGAGTTAGATCTTCGGTTTTGATGACCAAGTTATCCTCGTTCAACACAGTTGCTCCTTGTTCAATTGGCTGGCATCCCTTTCAGCAGATAATGTATCATCGGTGGTCCAATGAGCAGCAGTCCGATGCCAGTGTATCCACCAGCGAAACCACTAAAATACCTTCCGGTTACAATCGTTGCTATGTTATGTCCAAC
>JBGVTF010000090.1:0-10110 GCA_041862415.1 Anaerolineae bacterium
GTAGTAGTGACCTGTATCACCATAATGATCTCGCCAGTCCCATTCTATGGCGGCTTGCAGGGCGGCGGCACCACACCAACTGCCATTCGTCGGGTCATTATACTTCTGCGGCCAATCGCAAACCCAAGGCGTGATTGAATCTTGCCGATAAGTAGCCTGTGGCCCCTGCGCCAGCGAGGCAGACGCAGCGAAAACTATCAGAAAGACGACGATAGAAAGCCAGGGCAGAAACCTCTTCATGGATATGCCCTCAGTGTATCACGTGGACTTCCGTAGCCTTGTAGACACCAATGATCCGGATTTTGTCAAAAATGACGTAGAACGTTTCACCGTCCCCGGTGTGCACCTCCCAGAAGGGAAGAACTCTAGGGCCACCTTCTCTAAGCCGTCGGTGTACCAGCCTGGGTTCACCCGCAACCTGGTATCCTGCTTGCATTACCACCTCTTTGGCTTCGGCAGCGCTCACAGGGGGATATCTGTCCGCATGCCAGTTGCTCCACCCTCCCATTTTCCCCCTGCCATCCTTTACCCCAACAATGGCCACGCCTGACACCCTGCCCTCTTTGTAAAACGGCACAACGTAATAATCCCAATCTATCTCGCGCTCGCTGATTGATTTGACAAAGATAGGGATACCCGGCGTGGCTCCTTTAGAGTGAGGGCCAAAGAGCGGGTCATCGAGATTAACTTGGAAGTTTCTGTCATTCAAAACGGCGGTAATCACATCTTCGGGACCGTGGATGGGATAAGATGGTCGTACGTAAGGCTCCGGAGTCGGCGCGTGGTCTGGCACTTTACGCGGCGCGTCAGGGTCCGGTGTGGCCAGTGGTTTCACGGGAAGGAACTCTGGTGAAGGGGGTGGTTGCGGGAGAGGCGGAGGTACCGGTGTAGGCAGGGCGATGGCAGCCAATGTATTTGCACCCGTACTGTATCCCAAGAAGCAAAACCAGCGCCAGGGCTACAAGCGCTATCATACATAGCCCCTTTGCACTCTGCAGGTAATCTTTAAGCTTCCTCATGATATATAGGGTGGGGGACGCCAGGTCCCCACACCCACATCGTCCAGGCCAAAGCGTGCGGGTCTGTTCCAAAGTCGTAGGCTATGTTTAACTCCCTCACCTCGCCAGCCAGCCTGACGGCTTTGAGCGCTTTCAAGGCTGAATAGAAGGCGTCAAAGCCAGGTACGGGGCTCCCATCGTAGTGGTGGGCGCTGAATCCGTTCAGAAAGTCCGATTTTGGCACTATTTATGTCAAAATTACGTTGTTGTACTCCCAGTCTTTTCCTTTGCGGCTTCAGATTCCAGTTCGGTTTTGGTCTTGGGTCTGGGGGTGAGTGCCTGGACAATCCGGTCGAGCATCTCGTAGACGAACCTCTGGCGGAATCCGGCTATGCAGGCTACCACGGAGTGGAAAGCCTTGATAGCAGGGTTGGCCATGGCCTCAGCGGCTGCGCCGGCGGCCGTAGGAGCCTGCGCCAGCACCTGTACCGAGATGAACCCGGTAGCGAGGATCAGATACACGATGCCTCCCAGGATAATCCCCATGATCGGCTGTACGATGTACCACATCAAGTATTGCCTGTCAAAGTCCTGCTCCACCGCCGCATGCCAGTAGAGACTGTACAAAGAGCCCACCACACCGCCGATCCCGCCCCAGACCATCGTGTTCCACAAAGGGAAGATGTGCTCCATTGAAAGGGAAGCCATATCGGAGAAGGTCGTCTTGGTCATGTCAGCGATGAAGACGGCCAGTGAATGGTCAAACAGCAAAGAACCCAGGAGCAACAGGAACCAGACAACATCGTAGAGTAAAACAGGATAGCCATAGACCGCTGCCCATCGGCCGGTGTTCTGCTTCCGCTCCAGCATCGCCCTGACCCTAGCTACCCGGTACTCAGCCTGGTCGAACTGTCGTGGCCGTTCTATAGAGATGTCCCGGGCCTCACGCAGCAAGCTCAGAGCTTCCTCCAGTCCTTTGTCCACGCTCAGTATTTGAGCAGCCTCCACAACCAGAGCGTCCATCTCATTGAGCAGGGCTTCTTGCCGCTCTTTCCCCAGCCGCCTCATGATCGTCCCTTCCTCTACCTCTCGCGAGATCTGTGGGGGTATCTCCTCGGCCCGCTCGGCCTCAACACGTTCCTTGCGAGGGACGACCCCTGTAGGCAAACCAGCCCCCTCGCCTACGTCAACGGGATGCTCTAAGAGATACCCTCCTGGCTTGATCTCTGGGGGAGGCCTATCATAGGGGCTGACGAGAGGCCGCCCTGGTGGAGCTATGGGGGCAGCTTCGGCTGGCGCTGGCTCGGGCCTACGGGGAGGCGGTCCGTAGGCTGCTTCCTCCCACCGCCTGTCCGGCATCGCTGGCGGCGGGTAGGTTGTAGTCGGTGGGATTCCACCTGCTCCCGGCGCATGGGCGGCTAGCGGAGGTAGGGGCTCTTCCACCTTGAGAGTAACGGAGACCTTTCTTGGCTCCGCAGAGGGAGGTACCTCCAGCGGAGGCGATACGATTTCCCTTGCCCTCGGCAGCGCCGGTTCCCTCGCTGGCGTGACCGGCGTGGATGGTACCGGCTCCATGGCCATCACTTCCTCACTGAACGCTTTCTCCAATTCCGCGTCCAGTTCGGCTTCCTCGCCAGGCAGTTCCTCTATTTCAACTTCCCGTGCTAGCTCCGGCGCGGGTTTCTTACGAGGTGCCTTTCCTCCAAAAAGGATGTCGGCTCCTCGGCCCTTGATACTCGCTCTCTTTCTCGCCATTGACTATCACCTCCGCTAGGGTTCTATAGGCCACGGCCCCTGGGTGCCTACGGGCGTACTCCAGAATGGGCTTGTGGACCACTGGCGCTTCGGCAAACTTGATGCTGCTACGGATCACAACATCGAAGACTTTATCTCCGAAGACAGACCTTATCTCTTCCATGACCTCTCTGGCATGTATCGTCCTGGCATTGTACATGGTACCCAAAATGCCTAGTATCTTCAGACTGGGATTGAGTTTCCTTTGGACCTTTTCGATGACCTCAATCAACATCCGCATCCCTCGCAGGGCCAGGTACTCACACTGGAGGGGAATGAGCACGGAGTTGGAGGCGGTCAGAGCATTGATGGTTAGCAAACCCAAACTGGGGGGACAATCCATCAATATGTAGTTATATCTCTCTCTAAGTGGCTCCAGGCTTTCTTTGAGGATGTATTCCCGCCCGATGGCGGCTATCAATTCCATCTCGGCAGCAGCCAGGTCAATGTTAGAAGGCACCACATCGAGATTAGGTCTGATCCCATAATGGATCACGCTTTCCAGGCTTGAGATATGTGACTCGACGAGAGCATTATAAATGGTTTCTTCTAGCTCATAGGAATTGATGCCGAATCCTTCCGAGAGAGCCGACTGAGGGTCTAAATCAACCAATAGGGTCTTTCTCCCCAGTTCCGCCAGGGCCGCTCCCAGGTTGATGACCGTCGTCGTCTTGCCCACTCCGCCTTTCTGATTAGCGATGGAGATAACCCTCGCCGACATGTTTGCCTCCTTACGTAACAATGGGGAGCTAGGACCTAACCATACTTATTATACCACAAAATCGAATAAAAAGCATCCCCCGTTAGTTTTGGGCTTAAACTGTTCCGGATTGATCGTCAAACCTCTCCAGGGCCGCTCTGGCAGCCGCCTGGGCAGCGGCCTGCTTGCTGGGGCCCTGTCCACGCCCGTAGACCTGGCCCCCGATGACCACCTCGACGGTGAATTCTTTGGCGTGATCCGGCCCCCTCTCCTCTACGGTGCGATAGGCCGGGGTCAACTGCAACAGGCCCTGGCTCAGTTCCTGCAGAAGGCTCTTGGCATCTTTGTCCAGTTCTTCCTGGATCACGCGCTCCAGCTCAGGCTCAACGAAAGGAGCGATGAAATCCTTGACCGCATCAAGACCCTGATCCAGATATATCGCTCCCATCAGGGCCTCGAAGGCAGCGCAGAGATTGGCCGGGCGCTCCCGGCCGCCGCTCTCAGCTTCACCACGACCGACGAACAGATATTGCCCCAGGTCAAGCCGGGCGGCGAAGCGAGCCAAGGTCTCGGTCTTTACCAGAGCCGCCCGCAGGCTGGTGAGGTCTCCTTCCCGCATTTCCGGGAAGTGATGATAAAGATACTCGCCGATGACGAAATCCAGTATGGCGTCGCCCAGATACTCCAGGCGCTCGTTGTCCTCTAAAGGGAAATCCGGGTTTTCATTGACGTATGACCGATGGGTCAGAGCACGTTGCAAGAGAGTCTTATCAGCAAAGGTGATGCCGAAAACCGCCTCGCATTTGGATAGGTGAGACATGGGCTTCCAACGGGTCTCCTGTACCGCCTGTGCCGCAATAGTGGCGCAACAGTGGTAGACGGGTCGGAAAGGTCTGGAGGGAATCGCGCATCCCCTTCAGATCTCTCGGGGCCTTCTTCCCCGCCTGTTCCTTTCGTTGGCATGTATATCGTCTTATGGGCTCTTAAAGCCGCTGCCCGTCAGGGGCACGACGGTGACCTGATCAGCGGTGATGGTGTTATGCAATTCCCTAAGGGCAGCCACAGGTGCAGCCGACGTAAACTCTACGTAGAACCCCCGTTGAGCCAACTCGCGATGAGCCTGTCCTATCCGCTCCTCGTCCACGGCCAGAGCAGCACCTTCGGTGTGCCTGATAGCTGCCAGAATCTGTCTGCCTCGCACTGGATAAGGGATGCGGATGCCTTCGGCCAGCGTCTCACCTTCCTCCACAGGGCTCACCTCGTCGGCGCCCTGGCGGTAGGCCTCGTAGAGGGGAGCGCAGCCCAAAGCCTGCACGGCGAAAAGACGGGGCAGGTGGTCAATAAGGCCAGCCTCAAGCAGGTCTGCGAAACCCCGGTACGCTCCCAAGAAGAGGGTGCCATGACCAGCGGGCAGGACAAGATTGTCAGGGCCACGTCCCCCCAATTGTTCCCAAATCTCGTAGGCTATGGTCTTCAGACCCTGGAGGGTGAAAGGGTTGTAATAATGACTGGCGTAATATGCGCCACGGGTGGCTGCTTCCTGGGCAACCCGGGCAGCCTCTCCACGGGGGCCTTCCACTTTTGTTAGCCTGGCCCCATAGATAGCAATTTGGGCTCGTTTAAGCGGTGAGGCACTGGCTGGCACATATATCTCACAGGCCATTCCCGCCCGGGCGGCGTAAGCTGCTAAACTGGCCCCGGCGTTACCTGAGGAATCATCCACAACCGTCTTGACATCCAGGCTGTTCAACACGCTGATCAAGACGGCGGTCCCCCGGTCCTTGAAAGAACCGGTCGGAGACAGGAACTCTACCTTGCAGTGGATCTTCAGGCCATAGACATCGGTTTCGATTAAAGGAGTGAAGCCCTCACCCAATGAGACGATGTGCTCGTCTCGATCCAGGGGCAGCATGGCCTGATAACGCCACAGGCTGGGCTCCCTCCTTTGAATTCTATCCTCGACAAAACCCCGCCTGTCCTTGAGCTCAAAAACGCCACCGCACTGGCAGTGCCAGTGGCGCGTGTTAAGGGGGTACGTTTGTTGACAGTCGGCGCAGCTCAGGATCAAGCCCCTTCTCCTGAATCACCCACAGGCTCGATAGCATCGCCCACTTTGACCCGGCCCCCTTTGAGCACCCGGGCAAAGATGCCTTCGCGGGGCATGACGCAGTCGCCGGCCGCGTAGTAGATGGCACAGCGCTCATGACAAAGCTTGCCGTGCTGGGTGACCTCCAGTTCAGTCTCAGAGCCAATGCGCACACGCGAGCCGATGGGCAGAGCTAACAGGTCAATACCCTGGGTGGTGAGGTTCTCGGCAAAGCTCCCCGGCCCCACGTTGAGGCCTTTCTGGCGCATCTTGTCAATGCTTTCCATAGCCAGCAGGCTCACCTGGCGGTGCCAGTTGGCGGCATGGGCATCGCCTTCTATTCCCCAGTCGGCCTTGAGTCGAGCCTCTCCCACGTTCCTCTTGCGTATGCCTTTCCTGTCGCTGGTGCAGACAGCGACAACAGTACCTCGCATCTTCACTCCAACACGATCTCCCCACTCTTGCCGCCACTCTTTCTGACCAGGCGGATGTCCTGAATCTTCATAGCCCGGTCTACGGCCTTGCACATATCGTAGACGGTCAAAGCAGCCACGCTGACGGCGGTCAGGGCTTCCATTTCCACGCCCGTCTTGCCGGTGGTCTTGACAGTAGCGGTTATCTCGATAGAAGCGGTCGCCTCCTGTGGTTCGAGATCAACGGCCACGTTAGTCAGGAGCAGAGGGTGACACATCGGTATGAGCTCGTGGGTTCGCTTGGCGGCCATCACGCCTGCTATCTGGGCCACGGCCAGGACATCACCCTTGGCCACTCCGCCTTCCTGGATGAGAGCCAGGGTTTCGGGCTTCATCTTGACCCGACCTTTGGCCACTGCTAGCCGATGGGTATCTGGCTTGTCTCCCACGTCAACCATGCGCGCCCGCCCACGCTCGTTCAGATGAGTCAGCTTCACCCAACGCCTCCATTCCCACCCAACATAGGTATTATATCACAGGAATCCTTTTATGTCAACAGTCGGGAGGTCCTTTAAGGATGTCCTCCCCTAGTATAGCATCCTCTGCATCCGGTGTCAATAGCGTGCTCTGAGCTTGTGTATGGAACTTGCATTTTCAGGTTTATGTGGTATAATATAGATGCGGGCGGTTAGCTCAGTTGGCCAGAGTGCTTGCTTGACATGCAAGAGGTCACTGGTTCAAGTCCAGTACCGCCCACCTTTATCTGCTATAAGCCCAAAGCGTTGACCGGGACGAGTACCGGCTAGAGAAGGTCCAAGAGAGAGGGGGTCACTGGCTGCGAGCCCCCTTGATCGGACGGCCGGGAAAACCACCCGTGAGTGGGCCCCTCAAATCGTAGTCATGCGAGAGTATGGGGCTCCGGGACGGCCCGTTATTGCCGTAGAGTGCGTCAATGGATTTCATCCGTTGATGAACTTGGGTGGAACCACGTGGGAAATCCCCGCGCCCCAAGGGCGCTGGGATTTTTGTTTTCCCCGAGTCGGTTTCATCCATGTATCTTCCAGAACCGGTGAAAGAGATCCCTTCCTGGGAGTCATAAAAAGGGGGTGGTGCCTATGACCGATGATGATGGCACTACTGAGAATACCACAAAGTGTGACAACATTCGATTCATAATCTTGGGAGTTGAAACCTGCAATAGGGGCTTGCAAGTCGGGGCTGTGGGGGGTGTCCCTCCACAATTCTCTTTTTCCTCCATCAAGAAATGGAGGAGATTGGCCCATTGGGCTGAGCCCTTCGACTGCGCTCAGGACAGGCCTCGACGGAAGAGAAATAGGAGCGAGGGGGTCCCTCGTACTCCCCGGCTTTCGCAGCGAAAGCCCAAATAGATAAAGGAGACGATCATGGCTGAACAGAACGACAATTTAGAGCGACTGCGCCATTCGACGGCGCACATCATGGCCGAAGCGGTGCTGGAGCTGTTCCCGGAGGGCAAGATTGCCTTTGGCCCGCCTATCGAGGATGGCTTCTACTACGACTTTGATCTGCCTCGCTCGCTGACGCCCGATGACCTGCGCGAAATCGAGGCCCGCATGAGGGAAATCATCGCCGGCCAATACCCCTTCCAGCAAAAGGAGGTCGGCATCGAAGAGGCTAAGAAGGTATTTGCCGACCAGCCCTACAAGCTGGAGCAGATCGAGCGATTGGCCGCTGGCAGTGTAGATGAACACGGTGAGGCCGCTGCGGGTCCAGCCGAAAGCCTTAGCCTCTATGCCCATCACCATTTCACTGACTTGTGCCGGGGCCCCCATGTGGATCACACGGGCCAGGTCAACCCCGAGGCGCTCAAGCTGCTGAGCGTAGCCGGTGCCTACTGGCTGGGCGACGAACGGCGTCCGATGCTGCAACGCATCTACGGCACCGTTTGGCCCAGCAAGGAGGAACTGGAGGCCTATCTCCACAATTTGGAAGAGATGGAGAAGCGCGATCACCGCAAATTGGGCCGGGAACTGGACCTGTTCAGCGTCCACCAGGACCTGGGAGCGGGCCTGATCCTGTGGCATCCCAAAGGGGGGATGATACGCACCATTGTCGAGGATTTCTGGCGTCAGGAGCACCTGAAGTGGGGTTACGAGATTGTCTACTCGCCCCACATTGGCCGGGCGGAACTGTGGCGGACCAGCGGTCACCTGGACTTTTACCGGGAGAACATGTACTCGCCCATGGACATCGAGGGTCAAGAGTTTTTCATCAAGCCCATGAACTGTCCCTTCCACATCATGATGTACCGCAACCGGACCCGTAGCTACCGCGATTTGCCCCTTCGCTGGGCTGAATTGGGCACGGTCTACCGCTATGAACGCTCTGGCGTCATGCACGGCCTGCTGCGGGTGCGAGGTTTCACCCAGGACGACGCCCACATTTTCTGCCGCCCCGACCAGATCGAGGACGAGGTTCTGGGCTGCCTGGACCTGACCCTCCATCTCCTGCGCTCCTTCGGCTTCCACGAGTACGACGTCATGCTATCCGTCCGTGACCCGGAGCACAAGGAGAAGTACATCGGCGACGATGTTATGTGGGAGATGGCCGAGGGATCTCTGGTCAAGGCCCTGGAGCGCAGGGAGCTATCCTACAAGCGGGAAGAAGGTGAGGCAGTCTTCTACGGGCCCAAGATTGACATCAAGATCAAGGACGCTTTGGGCCGCGCCTGGCAGTGTACCACCATCCAGTTCGACTTTAACCTGCCGGAGCGCTTCGACATGACTTTCGTCGGCCAGGATGGACAGGAACACCGGCCTTACATGGTGCACCGCGCCCTGCTGGGTTCTATGGAGCGCTTCTTCGGCGTCCTCATCGAGCACTACGGCGGGGCCTTCCCCGTCTGGCTGGCGCCGGTGCAGGTCGAAGTCATCCCCATCGCCGACCGCCACAACGAGTACGCTCACCAGGTAGCGGGGCGATTACGAGAGGCGGGCCTGCGCGTGGAAGTGGACGACTCCAGCGAGCGCATGCAGGCCAAGATCCGCGATGCCCAGCTGCAAAAGATCCCTTACATGCTGGTGGTGGGTGACCGCGAAGCGGAGCAGGGCACGGCGGCCGTGCGCCTGCGGACAGAGGAGGACCTGGGACCGCGCCCGCTTGAAGAGTTCATCAGCATGGCCAGGGAGGCCATCGCCGAAAAGCGGGACATTTAGTGCCTCAAAAAATCGTAGTGACGACTTCAGTCGTTCCTAAAACGGCTAAAGCCGTCACTACGAACTTCTTTGGCTCTAACTGCCCCCCGCCTTGAGATAGCGGTCGAAGAAGCCCAGGATCTTCTCGAACATGTCGGCGGTCTCGGGGGTAGGGTCCTCAACCCCTGGGTAGTGGCCAGTCCCTGGGTAGAGGTGCAGTTCACAGGGCTTGCCCAGGGCTTCCAACTGGTCGGCCAGACGGATGGCCTGATCGGCCAGCACTGTGGTGTCCTGGACGCCGTGGATAAGGCAGAGGGGCGGCAGGTCGGCGGTGTAGAAGACAGGCGAGTTGGGCAAATAGTTCTCCGGGTGGCGGTTGGGCCGTCCCAGGCTCATGAGGATCCGGTCAAAGGGCGGCTGGGGTTGATAGTCCTCCTGATAGTAGGTGTCGTAGAGCACCAGGAAAACGTCGCTCACGCCTCCCACACTGACGGCGGCGGCAAAGTCATCGGTGTGGCGCAGGGTGCGGAAGAGGATTAGCGAAGAGAAACTGCCCCCCAGCACACCCATCCGCGTGGTATCCGCCTGCTCCGACAGCCGCCCCTCCTTCAGGAAAACCACGGCTTTGAGGGCGTCACGCACGTGCCCCTCAACGTCTTTCCCTCTTTCTTCCAGCGGCCCGGCAGCCATGACCACGTAGCCCTGGGCGACAAAAGGGATGGAAGCTGCCTCCCAGTTGATGGCCGGGCCGGGGTAGAGCATGACCAGTGTGGGAAAGGGGCCTTGCATATCAACGCGCTCATACACCATGCAACCGGTGATGACGTAGCCATCGTTCTCAAAAGAGAGCTCCCGGCGGGTGGCGTAGGCGCTCTCTGGGAAGGAAGTCCAGACCCGCTCCGGTTCCCCGATTTGTAGGGAGTCGTCCGCAGCGACGGGTAGAGGG
>JBGVTF010000091.1:0-3404 GCA_041862415.1 Anaerolineae bacterium
GAAGGAGCCTATGCTATGCGCATCATCATCACAGGCGGCACGGGCCTGATTGGCCGGGCGCTGGCTGCTGACCTGGCCGACGACAACCACGAGGTGATTGTGCTCAGCCGCACCCCTGAACGAGCGACCGGTCTGCCGACTGGTGTACGCGCTGAACGCTGGGACGCGCGGACGGCTGAGGGATGGGGCGCTCTGGCTGACGGTGCTGACGCCATTGTCAACCTGGCTGGCGAATCCATCGCCGGCGCGGGTCTTGTTCCCAGCCGCTGGACCGCCGAGCGCAAGCGCCGTATTCGAGAAAGCCGCCTGAACGCTGGCCGCGCCGTGGTACAGGCCGTGGAACTAGCCAGCAGCAAGCCTCGCGTTGTCGTCCAGGCCTCGGGCGTGGGCTATTACGGTCCTCGCGGCGATGAAGAGCTGACCGAAGAAGCACCGCCAGGGCAGGACTTTATGGGTCGGACCGCCGTTGAGTGGGAGGCTTCCACGGCCCCTGTGGAATCCCTGGGGGTGCGACGGGCGATCATCCGCAGCGGCGCGGTGCTCAGCACCAAAGGCGGTGCCTTTCCGTTTATGCTGTTGCCGTTTCGGCTCTTCGTTGGCGGGTCCTTGGGGAGCGGACGGCAATGGCTTCCCTGGATTCACATCAGCGACCAGGTGAGAGCCATCCGCTTCTTGACGGAGAATGAGGCCGCCAGTGGCCCCTTCAACCTGGTGGCCCCCGATCTGCTGACCAACGCCGACTTTGGCCGGGTGCTGGGCCGGGTGATGAAGCGACCAGCCTTTGTGCGGGTCCCTGCCTTTGCCCTGCGCCTGCTCTTCGGCGAGATGAGCATCGTCTCGCTTGAGGGCCAAAAGGCCATACCCCGGCGTCTGCAGGAATCGGGTTTCACCTTCCGCTTTCCAGAAGTGGAGGCAGCGCTGCGAGACTTGGTCAGGAAATGAGGGGATGAACGAATGCGAAGAAATCGCCTGGCTCTGGTTATTGCTTTTGTCTTCATAGACCTGCTGGGCTATAGCCTGTTCTTGCCGCTGCTGCCTTTCTACGCTGGGGTCCTGGGGGCGAGCCCTACCCTGGTTGGCTTGCTGGTAGCTTCAAACGCCCTGGCCCAGTTGATCGCTGCTCCAATTATCGGGCGTCTCTCGGACAGGTGGGGCCGGCGCCCGATGCTGATTTTCAGCCTCTCCGGGACCCTGGTCAGCTTTATGTTGCTTGGTCTGGTTGAACCTTTGGGCACTTTGCTGGCCAGCCTCGCTTCGGACAGAATCGCTGTGGGTAATGCCCCCCTGGTGATGTTGGTTTTCAGTCGCATTCTGGACGGTTTAGCCGGTGGTGACATCTCGTTGGCCCAGGCCTACGTCACCGACGTGACCGACGAGAAGAACCGGGCCAAAGGTCTGGGTATGATCGGGGCGGCATTCGGGATGGGGTTCATCATCGGCCCGGCCATGGGAGGGACGCTGAGCAACTGGGATTATGCTACGTCAGCTTTTGCCGCCATCGGCTTGTCGCGTTACGCTGTGCCGGCCTCTGTTGCAGTGGGACTGTCGGCGCTGAACCTGCTGGGCGTCATTGTGTGGCTGCCCGAGTCCCTCCCGCCCGAGAAGCGCGCCGAAATGGCCAACAGTCCACGCACGGCCTTTACCGCCCGTTGCCTGTGGGAGTGCCTCCACCGGCCGCGGTTTGGCACCCTGCTGCGCACCCGCTTTTCCTACATGCTGGCCTTTGCTATCTTTACGGCCAACTTTGCGCTGTATGCCCAGTATCGCCTGGGGTTGACGGACCAGGCGACGAGTTACATCCTGACCTACATAGGACTGCTGGTAGTGTTGGTACAGGGTTTTGCCATCGGCAGGCTGACGGCCCGCTTCCGCGAGCCGCACCTCATCTTCAGTGCGGTCACCCTGATGGTTTTTGTGCTGCTGGCCTGGGCCTTTGTGCCCAACGTGCCGCTGCTGTTGGTGGTACTTGCACCGTTGGCCCTGGCCAGCGGCGTGCTCAACACTGTCGTCAACAGCGCCATCACCAAGTCGGTCTATCACGAGGAAGTAGGGGGCGCACTTGGCCTCTCGTCCTCCCTGGATAGTCTGACGCGAGTGATCGCCCCTGCCGTAGGGGGCTTTTTGCTGGAACAGATGGGACCACCGGCACTGGGCTTGTTCGGCGCGCTGATTCTGGCCTGGGTGGTGTTCTATGTCCGGCGGCGGCTGGTCGTTCATCCGGCCCCGCCCCTGCCCGGTCGTGGCGAGGAGGATATGTCGCCCGAGTCAGAGTAGAGAGAGCGTGAACTCGCGTTATGCATCAGCGCGACACAACAGCCCCAAAATCGTTTGGGGCTGGAAATGACTTGGGGGTCAAGGTGAGTAGGCAGCCTTGTTGCTGACGGGGGCTGTCAACGGATTCAGAGAGCGGGCTGCACCCAAAATCGTTATGGACGCACAGTTGTCGACGGATTTGACGGAGATCCAATCGTTGCCCTTTATGACCGCTGACCTGCCCGGCACAGGTGGGGAAATCAAAGCGGAGTCGGCCCATTTCGTGGTCGAGGAGATCCCTTTGTACGAGCCTGTGGGAGAAGGCGAGCACGTCTACGTGCGCCTGACCCGCGAGGGGTGGACCACCCGCGCGCTGCAACAACAGTTGACCAGCCTCTTCGGTCTGCGCGAGGTGGACGTAGGGTGCGCTGGACTGAAGGATAAGCATGCCCGCGTCACCCAAACCTTCTCGCTGCTTGTGCGAGACGTGGACGAGGCGACGGTGGCCGGTCGTATCCAGGAGGCTTTGCCCGTCGAGGTGGTGTGGGCCAAGCGGCACCGCAACAAGCTGAGGAGAGGGCACCTGCTGGGCAATCGCTTTCGCATCGTGGTGCTGCATCCGCAGCCGGAAGCGATGGCGAGGGCTGAGGCGATCGCCCAGGCGTTGCAGGCGCGTGGCTTGCCCAATTTCTATGGCGTGCAACGCTTTGGGATAGACGGCGACAACGCGCGGCGGGGGCGGGAGGTGTTGTTGGGGCGAGGGCCGCGTGAGCGCTGGTTGAGGCGCTTCCTGCTCTCCGCCTACCAGGCGGCTTTATTCAACGCCTGGCTGACCGAGCGCATGCGGCGCGGCTGGTTTGAACGTCTGTTGACCGGCGACATCGCCAAGAAGACAGACACCGGTGGCCTGTTTGAGGTCATGGACGCCGCGGTCGAACTGCCCCGTTTCCAGCGGGGGGAAATCACTTATACCGGTCCTATCTATGGCGCGCGCATGCGTTGGGCAAGCGGCGAGCCCGTTGAGCTGGAGCGGACGGTGCTGGAGAGGGCAGAGGTGACGACGGAGATGCTGCGCCGGGCACGGCTGGACGGCAGCCGTCGCCCGGCCCGACTGTTCCTGAGCGATCTCAGCATTGAGCCGCACCCCAACG
>JBGVTF010000092.1:0-22926 GCA_041862415.1 Anaerolineae bacterium
TCACAGCCCTCGGTCTGGGAGCCTGCTGGGTGGGCGCTTTCGACGAGAGGGCAGCGGCCACAGTCCTGGATCTGCCATCTCACCTGCGCCCTGTGGCCATGATACCCATCGGTCATCCCGGCGAGAGGTTCGCCAGCCGCACCTCGCGGCGGCCATTGTCTGAGATTACCACCTTTATCGAGTAGGGAGCCAGTGATGATCTGGAAGCTGCGCCTGGGCCGCATCATGACACGGGTCATCGGGCTTGTCCTGAGCAAAGTCGAAGGGCTGGATCGTCTGGTGCACGTCCTCCTGGTTCTGGGGCTGTTGCTCAACCTGGCCCTCTTCGCCTACGTCGGCTGGCGCTTTCGGGCTCTGCCCGAGTCTCTGCCTCTCCATTTCGACATCCTGGGCCAGCCTGACCGCTTTGGAGTACGGAGCGAGATATTCAAGCTGCCGGCCATTGGGCTCCTTTTGTTGGTCCTCAACTCCCTTTTGGGCCTGGCCGTCCAGCGTTGGGAGAAGCTGGGGGCTTACCTGCTCCTGGGAGCGGCCACCGTGGTTCAGATGCTTTTTTGGCTGGCCGCCTTGAACATCATGGGCTGACGACAGCCCTGCGCTCAAACTGTCCTCCCTTTGGGCGCATCGAGCCTCGGCTTGCAGAGAATTTCCATGATGCGCATGTCGAAGAAATCTTGAGCGTTGGCCGGGCGGAGGACTATGGCCGTGTCGGCCCCTCGGCCTGTGCCAGCAATGGCCATCACTGGCTCGTCGGTGCGCACCAGGCCCGCGTCGGCGGCCATCAGGGCGATCTCGCAAGCCACTTTCATCCCCTCACCAAAGATGCGCAGGGTGTAGGCGATGATTTCGTCTAATTCATGGGTTCCCAGTTTCCTGCGCACCGCCCGTCCCACGCCACCAAAGGCATGTTGGCAGGTCAGGATCTTGGCCCCGGCTGCATCAATGGCCCGCTGGTTCTCCTCAGTCAGCTCCTGATAGTTGGGTTCTCTCAACCCTGTGGAGTGGGTGACCACAACCACGTTGAAACCCCGAAATTCCTCGGCCGCACGGACCCCCGTCGCCCCGCCAGTCGTCGCCACCAGAATGGTCCTGATCCCCAGTTCTTCAGCCCGCGCCCTGGCAATTTGCAGCGTCCTTTCCGTGTTGCCACGCCCTTGCTTTTCAAAGTAGACGCCTTGCACTGTGATTTCGCTCATCTTTTGCATCCTCCAATAGAAATGTGGATGAATTGTAGCCTAAGGGCCATCGTTTGTCAAAGGAATGACCAATGGGGCCTGCGCAGCAGGTCGGGGGGCGGGGGTGTCCCCCCAATGTCCCTTCTCCCTTTTCCAGGTGTGGGGCGTTGGCCCATCGGCCCTGCTCTCGGGGGGCAAAAGTGGGGTTGAGGGGGTACCCCTCAAGCCCTCGGCCTGAGGATCTCGGCTGAGCTCGGTCGAAGCCCTCGGGCCGAAGGCTCCCCAGGCTTCGCTGCGCAAGCCCCAATGGCACTTCACAAAGAGGGCAAGACAACAATGTGTCCTGCCCCGCTGTGGTCTCCTTCTTGAGAAGATGTGGGAATAATCAGGGCCATGGAAGTCAGCAAAGTGGTTCACTGCTAATCCAGTTCTTGTCTGGAAACCCCAGCAGAGGCGGCTCCCATGCCGCCGGATGCCGGGCGTGGGAGCCCGGCCCGCTAGTTTCCAGACAGAAACTAGTCTAGTGAGGAACAATCCCCTCGGGAAGCGGTGACACGTACTTCTTACCTCTGGTCTTCTTCTCAAATTCATCACGAGCGACCTTTAGAATATCTGGCTTTGTCTCAAGATCTAAGGCAGCAAGCGCCAAAGCCTTCGCAGCAAGCATCATTCCCTTGAAACCAATACTTGAGCCAACAGAGGCAGTGTTCTGCCAGCTATGCACTGGAGTTCCAAGTGCTTGACAACAAGTGGTAATCTGTGCTGTCGGGGTAATGTGGCTCACGTCACCTACATCAGTGGAGGCTGGTAACACCTTGCCTTTATCAAAAGGTTCGACGATTTTCTCACAGAGAGGGTCTCCCACCTCTTCCCTTGTCAGTCCATAAGATCTCAAAGTGTTCTCTACAGCATCGGGTGGGAGCGTTGCTTGTAATTGCTTCGCAAAGTCCCTCTCCTTATTGGTGAACTCGGGAGGGCCAACCTGCTTCAATTTCTCCAACAGGAGCTCGCCCAGCCTGTCGTTGGGCAACATGTCGTAACCCCCGGTCAAGAAATCTATCTCAAAAGTTGTGTCGGTCATTAAGGCAGCACCTCTGGCTATATCGAGCATTCTCGAATAGATCTCATCAACTTGCTCTCTGAGCGGAGCACGTACGTAGTACCACACTTGGGCAAAAGGAGGGACAACATTTGGTGCCTGGCCCCCATTTGTTATCACACAGTGGAGGCGAGCTTCTTCGACAATGTGCTCGCGCAGGTAGTTTGCACCCACGTCCATCAGTTGCACTCCATCCAGTGCGCTGCGCCCCGCTTCTGGAGCTGCTGCCGCATGTGATGCTACACCACGGAAATTCACTTTGAACGAATTCATAGCAAGAGATGAGCAACTCCACACTGTATTAGCATAGAATGGATGCCAGCTTATGGCTGCATCGAGATCGTCGAAAACCCCAGCCCTGGCCATGAAGATTTTTCCAACCATTGTCTCTTCAGCAGGACAGCCATAATACCTGATCGTTCCTTTGATTCCATCTTTCTCCATTGCCTCTTTAGCTGCCAATGCCGCGCCGAGACTTCCCACACCAAGGAGATTGTGGCCACAGCCGTGTCCTTGGGCTCCTTCCTCTACCGGCTCTTTAGCAGCGGACACTCTCTGAGAAAGGCCGGGTAAAGCGTCATATTCTCCCAAGATGCCAATTACGGGTTTTCCCTCCCCCCAGGATGCTACAAAGGCTGTAGGCATCTGGTCAATACCCCTATCAACTAAGAATTCAGCTTTCTCAAGTTCATCTGCAAGGAGTCTGGATGAACGGGTTTCCCGCAATCCGAGCTCAGGATGCTCCCAGATATCCTCTGCCAGGGCTATAAGCTTATCCTTGTTTGCATTCAAACAATTCAAAGCTTTCTCTTCTACACTCATTCCTCTACCTCCTGCTTTTTTATTTCTATTCTTGGATATCACAATGATGGGCGGGGCTGCTAGAGAAACCTAACGAGCCCCGCCCATCTTCTAGTGGCACGACGTCTATCGGCCCCAGCTATGTAAGCAACTGGGCAGCAGCCAAGGTAAAGATTTTGGTTGCCTCAACCAGTTTCGCTACTTCCACGTACTCGTTTGGCTGGTGGGCTAGCTTGGCGTCGCCTGGCCCGCAGATGATCATGGGAGCCTTGAGCGCTGGTGCAAACACCACCCCGTCGGTGTAATAGTTCACACCCTTGGGGACAGGCCGTGCGCCAACCACCTCGGCCACCATGTCGTAGAAGCGCTGAATGACCGGTTCCTCTGGTGAGGACGCCACCGGAATACGGTCGTTGATCACTTCAACCGAGGCACGAAAGTCCGGCAGCCGCTGGCCCAGATCAGCGATGAGCTCCTCTACCTGACGCAAGATGGCTCCGTGGTCCTGTCCAGGCACGGTACGCTGGTCTGTCGTCACCGTGCACTGATCTGGCACTACGTTGGTCTTCACCCCGCCAGCGATGGTATTGATGCTGCGCGTGAAGCCGCCTAGCAGAGGATGCTCCTCATACGGGAGAGCCAGTGAATCCAGTTCGCTCAAGAGCGTGACCATCATCATGATGGCATTCCGGCCCAGATGCGGCATTGAGCCATGGGCAGTCTTGCCGTGCGTAGTAACCTTCAACCAGAAAGCGCCCTTCTCAGCCACATAGACGTCGTTGTAGCTCGGCTCACCGACAACTACCGCCTGTACAGGTGCTAAATCCGGGCGGGCGGCTATCTCCGCAGCGCCCAGTTGTTCGCCCTCCTCACCGGCGGTAAAGGCCAGGATGAGATCGCCTTTCAGAGGGAGATTGGCGGCAGCCAGAAGCTTGGTTGCCGCGATCAGGGCCGCGTTGCCCCCTTTCATATCCGAGGAACCGCGTCCCCAGAGCTTGCCTTCGACCACTTCCCCCTCAAAGGGATCGTGTAGCCATTCCTCAGCCCCGACTGGCACAACGTCCAGATGACCAGTGTAGAGCAGAGCCGGCACATCTCCGCTGCCCTCCAGCCGGGCCAACACGCTGGCCCGAGTCGGGGTATGAGCGACTATGTCAACGGTCAGGCCCGCTTCGCGAAGGACGCCAGCCACGTACTCAGCGATCTCCAGTTCATCGCCAGGTGGATTGATACTTTGGAACCGCACCAAGTCGCGGCATAGGCTCACTACCTCGGCCTCTCGCACCTGGCTCAAGAGGTCCTCGTAGCCTGCTGGTGCCATATTCTAGTCCCCTCCCTCGCTGGGCGCTACGTTAGCCCACTTGTAGAGCACCCATCCGAGCAGAATGGTGCCAAAGACGGCGATGGGGATGGTGAAGTAGGCTTTCAACCCTAGCATGAGCGGAATCCCCGCTATGATCAGCGCCGGCAGCGCGTAGACCGGCCCGCGCAGGGCAAACTGACCAAACACTGCCCCCCATACAGCCGGCAGCAGATACAGCTTGAATGCTTCCGTCAGCCATTCCGGGAATTGGGCCGTGATCCACCCACCTGTCAGTGTGCCGATGAAGACACCGGTGACACCGGCCAGGACAGAGACGGCGATGCCTATAGCAGCAATCGCAGCGCCTTTCCTGGTGCCCTCTGGGACACCGGCGACGGCCTGGGCCACAGCCGCGCAGGGCAACCGCAGGTTAGATACGTTGCCAGTTGTCATGGACATATAGTTCCCGGCATCCCCGTAGACGGGGTAATAGCTGATGGGCTCGATAAAGAAGAATGGCACGGCGTATGTCAAGGCCAGCGCCATGCCCGCCCCTATCGCCTCCCAGGGCGCCAAGGTGCCGTAGATGAGGTAGAGTAACAACGGGGGCACGAACATGGCCGCGCTGACCCCTATGGACGTCCAGAAGCCCACCCGGTGGACGGGCTTCAGATACTCTTTCTCAAACACCTCAGGCTCGATATCGACAAAGTGCTGTTTTTCGGGTGCCATTTCTTATTCCTCCTTAGCTAGCACCAGCAAATAGGTGCGCAATGTACATGGCGGCGAACATGGCTATTCCAAGCGCCCACTCCTTCAAGCGCGGCCGCTTTATCCAGTCGGCCAGCTTGAAGAGGAAAGCCGATATGATTGCGCCGGCGACGACGGCCACGAGCTTGCCGCCCCCCTTGACCATATTGTTGGCGGCGTAGTAGCCGAAAATGCCAAGCGTGGAGCAAACGGTTATGACCCCCAGAAAGCGTATGTCGCCTCCGGCGATCTTCTCGCGAGCCTTCCCGAGGTAGGGGGTGAAGAAAGCGGCTCCAAGCGACCAGCCGATGCATGAGATGTTCGCGACAAAGACGGCGGTAGCGAAGCCGACCATGTTGAAGCTATCGGTGCCGAACTCTTGACCAGCGCCGACGGCAGAGTTGGATGCCTGTACCAACTCGGTGAAGACGGATCCAACCCCCACGCCCTCGCGCTGCCAGGTGTAGCCTGGGCTGATGGCTATGATGAGGGCCATCATGACAAAGATCTCTGCCAGGATTGGCCCAATGGCAGTGATGAGGGCCCCCCGCGCTACGGAGGTGATGTCCCGGCGCGTGTAGCCGCCCCGTTTCTCCAGGATCCGAGTGCCCAGCCTCAGGAAATACCAAGCCTGAAACAGGCCAATCGCGGCTTGTATGAACCCTGCGATCCAAATCCAAGGCGCATTGGCAATGACTTTCCAATCCATGTGATTTCCCTCCTTAGGTTAAATCTGCCGCGGCAGGCGGCTCTTAAGCCGCCCCCCACTCTCCTTACCCCGACTGTATCACCGCAAGTCGGGTCACAGCACATCAATCCGCAGTAGGCATCACCTCCTTCCCAAACGAAAAGAGGCAGCACCAGGCAAAGACCAAAACTGCCCAGTGCTGCCCTCATTAATATGTAAGAGATCCCCGTTGAACGGAAAGGCAACAATGAGATCTACCCCCTCAGTGGTGACCGTTCCAAGTTCAGTGAAGGACGTTGAGAAAATCAGTATTGACTAGCAAGGGAAAATCATACATAATATACCACAACTCTCCAGGAATGTCAAGCGCATGCCTATCAGAAACCAGGTAGATACTGGCTCTAGAATATGCTATACTATTAGCAGGATGGAGACGAAGTCCCCTCAAGCTCCCCGCCCTGGCGGGTTGGCAGACGGGTTGCGGGACGCGCTGGATCCATGGTTGAAAGGGTAAGAGTTGAGGGGACACGCCTCAAGCTCCCCGCCCTGGCGGGTTGGCAGACGGGTTGCGGGATGCGCTGGATCCATGGTTGAAAGAGAGAGGCCGCCCTGTCATCAGGGTGGCTCTTTTATATGGTGTGAAGCGACAATTGCGGCTAACGGGCGGTGCGAGTTAGAAATGCCCCGGAGTGAACGCAGAGAGAGGAGGGGACATCTAGGCAGCGTCACCTGTCACACCTGTCCTGAGCGAAGCCGAAGGGCCAACCGTTCGGCTGAGCCCTCGGCCTGAGATTCAGCCCGATGGGACGCCCCCGAGTAGCGGGGTTTTCGGACAGACTGTTCTCAGACGGTCGGTGAGGTGACCATTTTCTGCCGGGCATCAATACGCATCAGGAATGACTTGTTGATCTCGGCGGCAATGGACGGTATCAGTATGAGGGGCAACATCACCAGCCACTCGTCCAGGCCCAGAGAGATTGTGTCAAAGATGGGGTCGAGGAAAGGCACGTAAATGATGCTCAACAGGATGACCAGAGAAGCCAGCACGGCCCACTGCATGTACTTGTTGGACAGGACGCCGATGGCAAAGAGGGAGGAGCGCTCCGAACGTGAGGTGTAGGCCCGGAAGAGCTCTGAAATCGAGAGAGTAGCAAAAGCCATGGTCTGTGCGGCAGCCAGACTATCTGGAAAACGGCGCAGGCCAATGATAAAGGCTATCATGGTGGCTGCGGTGATAGCGATGGTCTGGACCACGATGCCCCATACCATCTGGCGATTGATGACTGGCTCTTCCATAGGACGCGGGGGGCGGTCCATGATGTCTGGCTCGCCTTTTTCCAGGCCCAGGGCCAGGGCCGGAGCCCCGTCGGTGATCAGGTTCAAAACCAGCAGTTGGATGGCCGTCAAGGGCAGAGGCAATCCGGCCAGCATGGCCAGGAAAATGACCATGATCTCGCCCATGTTGCAGGAGAGGAGATAGTAGACGAACTTGCGGATGTTGGAATAGATGATGCGTCCCTGTTCCACGGCCGAGACGATGGAGGCATAATTGTCGTCGGTCAGCACCATGTCCGCCGTCTCCTTGGAGACGTCGGTGCCGGTGATGCCCATCGCCACGCCAATGTTGGCTCGCTTCAGGGCCGGGGCGTCGTTGACCCCGTCGCCGGTCATGGCCACCACGTGACCGTACCTCTTGAGGGCCTCAACGATCTTGACCTTGTGCTGGGGTGAGACGCGGGCGTAGACGTCTACCTTGTCTGCTATATCAGCCAGGGCTACCTCATCCATCTCGTCGAGTTCGGCCCCAGTCAGCACCTGCCCCTCGTGCTCGTGGGTGATGAGGTCCAACTCGCGGGCGATGGCCACGGCGGTATTCTTGTAATCGCCGGTGACCATCGCCGTTTTGATCCCTGCTTTCCGGGCTACGGCGATGGCCTCTTTGACCTCGGGACGGGCAGGGTCCATCATGCCCACGAGCCCCATGAAGACCAGGTCGCGTTCCACCGCTTCGGGGGTCGGGTTCTCGGGTATCTCGCTCAGCGAGCGGTAGGCCACCCCGAGGACGCGCAGGGCGTTGGAGGCCAGAGCGGCGTTGATTTCCAGGATACGCTGGCGTCGGCTCTCGTCCAGGGGCCACTCGTGGCCATCCTCCAGGACACGGGTACACAACCCCAGGACGATGTCAGGGGCACCTTTGATGTAGGCGACGTAGGGACCCAGGCCCTCGGCCCAGGGTTGCAGCGCCCCCTCACTGCCATCTTCAGGCACCCGATGGATGGTGCTCATGCGCTTCCGTTCGGAGTCGAAGGGCACTTCTGCCAGGCGGGGGTAGACCTCCTCGACCTTGTCTTTCCACAGGTCGGCTTTGGCCGCGGCCACCACCAGGGCGCCCTCGGTCGGGTCGCCCACCATGCGCCAGTTTTCAGTGGGGGAACCGTCGTTGTTCGTTGTTGCCTCCCGCTCCAGCCGGGCGTCGTTGCAGAGGAGGGCGGCCTGCAAGAGGGGTCGGGCGCTGGGATAGTTACGCAACTCGGCGCGCCGTCCGTCCTCTTGCACTTCTCCCGCGGGCTTGTAACCCTCACCGCTGATGCTCAGCAGGGTTTGATCAACGTACATTTGTACGACCATCATCTCGTTCTGGGTCAAGGTGCCGGTCTTGTCAGAGCAGATGGCCGAAGCGCTGCCCAGGGTCTCCACGGCCGGCAGCTTGCGGATGAGAGCGTGGCGGCTGATCATGCGTTGCATACCCAGGCCTAGGACGATAGTGACTACGGCTGCCAGTCCCTCGGGCACGGCGGCGATGGCCAGACTGACGGCGGTCATGAACAGTTCCACGATCTTGTGCCGGTAAGCCTGCAAGTAGGTTGACAGACCGTCGGTGAAGATCACCCCGGTCCGGGTATCGCGCAGCAGGCCGATGACCAAGATGACAGCGCAGATGGCCAGACAGGCTGCTCCCAGCCATTTACCCAACTGGTCCAGTTTGACCTGAAGGGGGGTGGGTTCCTCCTCATAAGTTTGGATCATCTCTGCGATGAGGCCAATCTCAGTGTCCATGCCGGTAGCCACCACCACTCCCAGCCCCCGTCCATAAGTCACCAGAGTGCTCATATGGGCCATGGTGCGGCGGTCGCCCAGGGGTATATCCCGGTTCAGCACGGCGTCAGCCCTTTTCTGGACGGGCACCGATTCACCTGTCAGAGAGGCTTCGTCAATCTTGAGGTTGGCGCTCTCAATGAGACGCACGTCGGCCGGCACATAGTTACCGGCCTCCAGGGTCACGACATCGCCGGGCACCAACTCCTGGGCCGGTACGGTGATCAGATGGCCGTCGCGGAAAACGTGAGCTTCGGGGGCAGTCAGCTTCTTCAAGGCGGCCAAAGCCTCCTCCGCTTTGCCCTCCTGGGCCACGCCCAGGAGGGCATTGAGGATGACGATGGACAGGATAGCGCCGGCATCCACGTATTCGCCCAAAAGGAGGGAGACCACGCTGGCAGAGATGAGGATCAGGACCAGGAAGTTGTTGAACTGACCGAGGAGCATGTGCCAGAAGGTTGGGCGGGGCCGTTCCTGGAGCTGGTTGGGACCGTATTGGGCCAGGCGAGCCTGGGCCTCCGTTGCCCTCAGGCCCTTCTGGCTGGAGCCCAGCCTCCGTATAACTTCTTCGCTGTCGAGCGAATGCCATTCTTTATCGGGCATAAGCCCTTCGTCCTCCCGCGTAATTCTGGTGTAAGGGTGTACAATGCATTGCGGCCTTTTTTGATGGCGGTCATATTCTATCACATCTCTCATGTTGAGGCAAGGCAGGCATAGCCAGACTTACCGGAACGGGATAATAGAAGTAGGGCGCGATGCCTTAAGGCTCCTTTTCAGCAGCCATACGCGCCCCCAGCTTGATAGCCTCGATCATGCTCGACGGATTAGCGGTGCCCTTGCGGGCAACCCCTCTCCGAGCAGGACAAGGGTGTCCAGGTCCTGCTTACTCAACTGCCCCCTGTGTCCAGGGCCCCGGTGAGGTCGCCAGCAATAACCCCCAATATCGCCACAGCTTTCCCCCATCAGGTCTAGATGACGGGCAACATATGCGGGGCATGGGTCAGGACGGTTACCTTCGGCTGGCTGCCGTAATGCTGAAGGGCCTCATCCAGCGCTTCCTCCACGCTGCTAAAGGGAAGGAAGCCCAAGGCCCGTGCCTCCTCTGGGGCGATCCCGCTTGAGACGAGGCTGACCCTGGCTCTGCCTCGTACCATACCCCAGGCTATGGCCAGGGCAGCAGCAACCCCATCTCGAATCCTCTCTTCGTTGACCCCAGCGTCAACCTCCTCTGGCGCTAGGGGCTCACGTACCAGTCAGCCAGATTCCAATGCAGGCCAGCAAAGGAGCTGGGAGCCACTCCTCCGACCCGCTCATTGACCGCTATCAGGTTGTAGGGCGCGAAGAGGAAAGCGTAGGGCTGATCTTCAGCCAGGATGGTCGCTATCTCGCCGTAGATGGCGGCCCGCCTGGCTTCTTCACACTGGGGAACGCTCAAACCCTGCAACAACAATTCGTCCACCCTGGGGTTGTAGTAAGAGACAAAGTTGAAACCCGAATCCAGTACGCTCTCGCTGGAGTGCCACAACTCCCACTCATCGGGGTCAAGGGCCAGGGGCCAACTGAAGACCACCATGTCAAAGTCGTGGGTGAAGGTGTCCTCCAGGAAGTTGCTCCACTGCATCAGTTCCACCTCGGCGGCCACGCCGACCGCCAGATAGTACTGCTGGGCCAGGATGGCGATGGCCTCACGGACGGGGTTCCCGCCGTTGGTGGACAGGCGCAATCTCAGCGGCTCCCCGTCACGGTCACGGATGCCGTCGCCATCGCTGTCCACCCAGCCAGCTTCCGCCAGAAGTTGGGCTGCCCTGACCGGGTCGAAGGGACGGCCTGCCAACTCCTGGGGATAGGCCCAGTGGGCGGGGAGCAGACCGCTGTCCAGAAGCTGTCCCTGGCCTCCCAGAACCCGGTCAACCAGGCGCTGGCGGTCAACGGCTTGGCTGAGAGCCCGGCGCACGCGGACATCTCCCAGGATAGGGTGGTCAACGTTGTAACCGATGAAATAGTACTCGTTAGCCGGATAGCGGTGGACTTGAAAGTGGCCTGCTGCTTCCACGGAGGCCAAATCGTCTGACGGCAGAGGGATCACGTCGAGCTGGCCTGCCTCCAGGCCGGCCAACAGTGCTTCTTCGTCGGCTACCACCTTGTACGTCCAGGCGTCAAGGTGGGGCGCTTTCCTCCAATAGCGGGGATTCCTGAGCAGGGTGATGTGATCTCCCGCAACCCACTCTCCAAACATGAAAGGACCGGTGCCCACGGGTTTGGCGTTGAAATAAGAGGTCTGGATATCGTCATCGCTCAGGATGTGCCGGGGGACGATGCGGACGGAGCCCAGGTCATAGAGGATAGAACAATCTGCGTCTGCGAGGGTGACGACAAAGGCGGTATCGTCAACGGCCTTGAACTCCTCTACCAGTGAGAAGTCGGCCTGGCGGGAGCTGCCCACAGCCGGATTCATAATGGCCTTGAAAGTGAATTCCACATCGGCCGCGCTGAAGGGCTGGCCATCGTGCCACAGGACGTCGTTCCGCAGGGTGAAGGTGATGGTCAATCCATCGGCCGAGACCCACCACGAGGAGGCCAGGCCAGGACGGAGGGAGCCCGTTTCTGGGTCCACAGCCAGCAAACGGTCAAAGAGGAGTTCAATGATGGCCAGAGAGATGTGGTCATCAGCCAGCACAGGGTTGAGGGTGACCACGTCTGCCAGCCCCCCTTCGACCACGCTGCCTCCTTCAAGCCTGGGGGGCGGCGTAACCACCGGCACGGGTAGAGGCGTGGGCGAGCTCGAAGGGGCCTCGGGGTGAAGCCTTGCGGGGTCCGTCGAGGGTCCGGCTTGAGGGACTTTGAGCTCAGACTTCGGCGAGTTCAGTCGAGCCGTCGGGACAGGAGCATTGACTGGCTCAGGCGTAGCTGTTCCCACGCAGCCCTGCAAGCTCACGGCTACGAGCAAGATCAATGTTGCTACAGCGATAGTCAGTTTTCGGAAGGGCATCAGACGCGGAAGCAAGCCACCCAATGCTCGCCGCCGATGTCCTTGAACTCGGGTTCGCTCTCCTTGCAGATTTCCATTACCACAGGGCAACGCCCACTAAAGTTGCAGCCCTTGGGCGGATTGGCCGGGCTAGGCACATCGCCTTCCAAGATGATGCGTCGGCGCTTCTCCTCGACAAAGGGATCAGGGATGGGCACTGCTGAGAGCAGGGCCTGGGTATAAGGATGCTTGGGGTCATTGTAAAGGGTATACCGGTCCGTCAGCTCCACAATCTTTCCCAGGTACATCACCGCCACCCGGTCTGAGATGTGACGCACTACCGACAGGTCGTGGGCAATGAAGAGATAGGTCAGGTTGAATTGCTGCTGGAGGTTCTCCAGCAGGTTGATGATCTGGGCCTGGATGGAGACATCCAAAGCTGAAATGGGCTCATCGCAAATAATGAAGGAGGGGTTGACCGCCAGGGCTCTGGCCACGCCGATGCGTTGCCGCTGGCCGCCGGAGAACTCATGGGGATAGCGGTTGATGAAATAGGGGTTGAGCCCTACCACTTTCAATAGCTCTTGCACCCTCTCTTTCAGGGCCTTGCCCTTGAGAATGTTGTGAACCTCCAGGGGCTCACCTATGATGTTGCCCACCGTCATACGGGGATTCAAAGAGGCGTAAGGGTCCTGGAAAATCATCTGCATCTTACGACGCATACGGCGCAACTTCTCGCCCTTCGACTTGCACAGGTTCTCCCCCTCGAAGTAGACGTCCCCTCCGGTGGGGCGATACAACTGCAAAATGGCCCGACCGGTGGTGGACTTGCCGCAGCCTGATTCCCCAACCAGACCCAGGGTCTCACCGCGCCGGATGAAGAAACTGATACCGTCAACGGCTTTTATGTCGCCGATGTGGCGCTGGATGACGATACCTTGGGTGATAGGGAACCACATCTTCAGGTTTTCAACGTTGAGCAAGATTCCATCTTCTGGCATATTCATTCTCCCTTAGGTTCTGCTTCTAGACAGAAGCTGAAAAAGCGGTTAGCGAGGGCTGCTGCTGGTCACGTCTACCCAGCAAGCGATCTTGTGGCCGGGGCCGACGGGCTCCAGAGGTGGCATTTCTTCCAGACACCGCTGAAGGTCGAGCTCTTTTTGGAAACGGCAGCGGGGCGCGAAAGGACAGCCCGGCGCCATGTCAATCAGGTCTGGGGGTAGCCCTTCGATGGGCGTCAGCGTTTCCTTGCGCTCCTCATCGAGGCGCGGAATCGAGCCCAGGAGCCCCAGAGTGTAAGGGTGCCGTGGGTCGCTGTAGACGTCTTTGCAACTGGCCGATTCTATAATGTAACCGGCATACATGACAACCACCCGGTCAGCCAGGCCGGCTATGATCCCCAGGTCGTGGGTGATCCAGATGATGGACATGCCGATCTCGTCACGGAGTTTTCTGACCAGGTCAATGATCTGGGCCTGGATGGTGACGTCCAGGGCCGTGGTAGGCTCATCGGCGATGAGGAGCTGCGGGTTGCAAGAGAGCGCCATAGCGATCATGGCCCGCTGACGCATCCCGCCTGAGAACTGATGAGGGTAGTCGTCAATGCGGTCGGCGGCCTGGGGGATGTTCACCGTCTCCAAAAGCTCGATGCTGCGTTGTCTGGCCTGTTCCTTGTTCATGCCCATATGCAGTTGGAGAGCTTCGCCGACCTGCTGCCCGATGGTCAGGACAGGATTCAGAGAGGTCATGGGGTCCTGGAAGATCATGGCGATCTTGTTGCCCCGCACCGACCGTATCTCGTCCTGATCCACTTTCAACAGGTCGCTACCTTCAAACCACACTTCCCCCCCCACGATCCTGCCCGGCGGAGTGGGGATCAGGCGCATGACCGAGAGGACGCTTACGCTCTTGCCGCAACCGCTCTCGCCCACAATGCCCAAGGTTTCTCCCTCATCAACGTGATAGGAGATGCCGTTGACGGCGTGAACCACGCCGTCCTGAGTGAAGAACCGGGTTTTGAGCCCCTTCACTTCTATCAGAGTCGTCATGCCTACCTCCTTGAAATGAATAATCAAAAAAGACTTACTTGCTACCTCTCATCTCTGATCGAGATGGGGATTGAGAGCCTCATTTAGCCCATCGCCCAGAAAGTTAAAAGCAAAAACCACCGCCGCTAACACCAGCCCCGGCACGATGACCAAGTGTGGCCTGGTGCGCCAATAGCGATAGTTGCTGTAGATCATGGCCCCCCAACTGGGATTGGGAGGCTGTAGACCGATGCCCAGAAGACTGAGGGTGGATTCAGAGAGGATGATCCCTCCAATGCTCATGGAGATGGCCACGATAAGGGGTGGCAGGGCATTGGGCAGGAGGTGGCGGAGCATGATGCGCCAGGTAGAGGCACCGATGGCCCGCGCACCTACGATGAACTCCTGCTCCTTGAGTGAGAGAATCTGCCCGCGCACCAGACGGGCCAGTCCTGGCCAGCCCACCAAGCCCAAAGCGACGATGACTACCAGATAGTCCACATAGCCCGACTTGGCCAGGGCAGTCAAGCCACCAGCTTTCACCCAGGCTACGATGGAGGGCTTGATGGTGGCCGCGATGAAGAAAACGAACAAAAGTCCTGGGAAGGCAAACAGGATGTCTGCCAGGCGCATGATCAGGGTATCCACCCAGCCATGGAAGTAACCGGCTAAAGTGCCCAGGGGCACACCCAGGGCCAGATTGACCAGGGTCACGGTGATGGAAACGAAGGCAGCCGAACGCGTCCCCCAGATGATGCGACTCAAGAGGTCGCGCCCCACCTCATCGGTGCCCAGAAGGTAAGCCCAACTGGGTGGCTGCTCCACGGCGTCCAGGTTCTGCTCATCGTAGCCATAGGGAGCCAGCCAGGGGGCGAAAAGGGCCGTGGCGTACATAAGCGCCGCAATGATCAAACCCACCACCGCGGGGCGGTTGCGTCTCAGGCGGTGCCAGAGCTCCCCCCATTGCGAGCGCCCTCTTATTTTCACCTCACCGAGAGAAGTCTGTTGTCCAAGGGTCATTTGTAAGTCACGTCATGTACTGCTATTAGCAGTCAGAGCCTGCTTCAACCCGGTAAAGGCGGCCTCCTCGAAGTCAATCCGCTCCTGGATGATGCATCTAAGCCAGTCTTCGACATTCGACATCCTGTGCAATCGGGCGAAGAAAGCTGCCCGTGAAGCCAGTTCAGGTGGCAAGGATATTGTCACGGCAGTGGCTCTATGCACCAAAATAGGCTCTTCCCACGCCGTGTCATCATCGGCCTGAGCAATCACAATTTCGTCAATTTGTTCTTCTGAGAGACGCTTCGGTTCGCCTTCTGTACTCATATCTGCCATCCCGTAATGATACGAACAATGAATGGCTTACCCTCAGGCCAGGGTGACGAGATCCACCTCAGGCCCGGCGGATGCGTGGGTCCAGGAACCCGTAGCCCAGGTCTACCAGAAGGTTGGCCAGACCGTAGGCCGCTGCGATCAGCAGGGTCAGGCCGATGATGATGGGATAGTCGCGGGCGTAGAAGGCATCGAATCCCAGACTGCCCAGACCCGGGATGCCGAACCAGAACTCGGTGATAAAGGTCCCTTCCACCAGCCCTGCCAGCATAAAGCCCATGATGGTGCTGAGGGGGATGAGGGCGTTGCGTAGAGAGTGGCGCAGAACCACCGCTCGCTCGGCCAGGCCCTTGGCCCGGGCCGTGCGCACGTAATCCTCACGCAATACCTCCAGCATCCCCGCCCGGGTCTGGCGGGTGAAAACAGCCATCGGTCCCAGGGCCAGGACCACAGTCGGCAGGATGATCTTGGTGCTGAAAATGCCATCCCAACCGCCTGGAGGCAAAATACGCCACAAGCGAGCAAAGATGTAGGTGAGCACCGGTGCCAGGACAAAAGTAGGCACAGAGATGCCCCCCACCACTAGTGCCGTTATCAGCCGGTCCACCCAGCTTCCATGCTTCAAGGCGGCCACAATTCCAAGGGGGATACCGATCATCACCCCCAATACCCCGGAGACCAGGTTGAGTTGCACCGTGACCGGGAGGAAGGTACCGATGAGGCGGCGCACCGGCTGCCCCCGGTATTTGACGATGGACTCCCCAAAATCGCCGTGCAGGGCCCGCCCGATGTAATTGGCGTATTGGACAAGTAGGGGCCTGTCCAGGCCCAACTCGTGCCTAATGCGCGCTACCACGGCAGGGTTGGTGTGTTGCCCCAAAAGCACCTGCACTGGGTCACCGGGCCCGTAATATCCTAGGGTAAAGGTGACAAAGGCGACAATCAGCAGCAAAGCCGGCAGCCACAGAGAGCGCCGCACGACGTAAGCAATCACTTTCGCTTCAATCCGTCTCGATGGACACGTATTGCAGCTTGGGAATGATCATGGGTGGGTAGATCATACCCTTGACGTAGGGCTTGGTCAGCCAGTATTCTACATTGTAGAAAAGGGGCACCCAGGGAGCATCGTTGATGATGATCTGCTCTGCTTCTTGATACAGCTTGAGGCGCACCTCCAGGTCCTGCTCTGTCCGTGCTTTCTCCAGCAGATCATCTAGCTCGGGACTGGAGTACCCCATGTGGTTGTCGTTCTTCTCACTATGGAAGAGGACATCCAAAAAGTTCTCCGGATCGGGATAGTCGGCTATCCAACCGAGGGAGTACATCTGGTAGGGGTTCTCCTCCTGGCTGATGTCGCTGAGGAAAGTGGCCCACTCAGTCTGCTGGATGGCGATGTCCACACCCAGGTTCTCCTTATACATTCCCACTATGGCCTCGATCAGCCGCGAAGGAGCCCCTCCGGCTCCAGTGACATAGATGGTGATCTCGGGCAAATCGGCCACATCCCCATATTTGGATTCGGCGATCAGGTCCAGGGCCTTGTCCGGATCGTAGGAGAACACCTCAAGGTCTTCATTGTGATAATCAGGCATGGTGGGAGGCACGATGCCCGTGGCTGCCGGCACCGTTTTCTTGTAGATGACGTCCATGATGCGCTGCTTGTCCAGAGCATAGTTGAAAGCCTGGCGCACCTTGGCGTCATCAAAGGGCGGCTGGTTGACGTTGAAACCGAGGTAAAAAGTGCTCATAGTGGAAACAATAGTTAGTTCCCTATTGAGAGGGTTGGTCGGATCGGTGACCCGCTCGATGTCGGTCAGGCCCACGGGCACGGCCTCCAGTTCGCCGTTCTCGTACATGGTCATGGCCGAGCCACCGGCCAGGATAAAGTTCACCTGTTCCATAGAGGGCTTGGGCTCGCCGTAATAGAGGTCGTTTCGTTCCAGGACGATCTGCCGCCCGAAGCGATATTCCTTGAGCTTGAAAGGTCCCGTGCCGTTGGGCTTATCGGTCCAGGTGCGCCCACCGCGTTCCACGTTGTCCTTATCAAGGACAAAGGCCGTGGGCTGGGCCAGCTTGCCCGGGAAGTAGGGCTTGGGAGCATCAATGGTGATCTGAAGGGTGTGATCGTCAACCACCTCGACACCGGAGACCTCGTCCGCAAAGCCGTATAGCTTTTCCCTGGCCCCCACGATGTCGCCCAGGTAAGTGTCGGCCACCACCGATCCCGTCCAGGGGTCGCAGGCCCTCTCAAAGGAGTACTTGAAATCGCGGGCAGTGACGGGCTTGCCGTCGTGGAATTTGACGTCCTCCCTCAGATAGAAAGTGTAGACGGTACCGTCCTCGCTGACCTCCCAGCGCTCAGCGATGTCGGGCACGATTTCCAATTCGGGGTTGAGAGTCACCAGCCCACCGAAAATCTCCGCGATATATTCGGATGAGGTGGCGTCCTGGCACAGGTGGGGGTCGAGGGTGGGGGGATCGCTGCCGACTAGGTTCAGAGTAGCACCCTTGGGTCCCGAAGGGACAACCGGCTCAGGCGTCTCGGCGGTTAGTTCGACGCTCCCCTGCCGGTACAACCACCACCCACCGCCAAAGATACCGGCCACACACGCTGTAGCCACGCAAGCCACCAGCACGATAACCACTATTGTCCACAAACGATTGCCTTCCATAGTCTTTCCTCACTTTTTAGTCAAATGTTCACAACCAGAGATATACTAACACAGACCTTTGTCCTTGTCAAGCTGTTTTGCCTGCTGGTCATTTCCAAATCCGCTTCCAGTAGATCACTGGTGTGCTGGCCTGGTAGATGTATCCATAAATGAGGCAATAAACCAGGATGGCCAAGAGTACCCAGACCGGGCGGGCGGTTAAAGGTGCGGATCGAGTGATGGTCCAGCCTACCAGCCCTATAGAGAGTAAGGCCCCCAGCACCAATTCCTTAACGATACCCGTGCGGCCTGGAATCCAGTAGTGAAAAATAGCCAATGCGAAAGAGCTCGACACCCCGAAAGCGAGGAAGAGCCCCAAGTATTCCTTGAGCACAAAGAGGAAAGGGATGACGCAAATAGGAACGACGAGGGCGCTGAGAGTCCCTATGCGCAGCCTGTGGGGAAGGTCATAATAACGATCCAGGCTGCGCATGGCGGGCGTGGTGACAAAGTCGTTCTCGATGAACTCGGGCAGGTCTCTGGCCCGAATGGGTCCTTTGATGACTTCCCAGCCGCTCAACTCTTTCAGGCGGCGAGCGATCTTCCCTCCCAGCCGGGGGATGACGATACTTGGAGGTTCGTTGTTGTCGAGGATTGCCCCCAGGACGTAGGCGCGTATCAGGGCCCAAGCCTTCTCCGCATTGAACACGCCCGCGTCCGTGGCGCACCACACGTTCCAACCTTCGCTGTCTTCCACCAGAAGCCAGCAATCCCTGCCTTGCAGGGCCTTGACCACAGCCTTGAAGGTCATGTAGAAGCTCGAAGTGAGGAAGAGCGGTGAGGCAGAGTTGGGTTTGCCCAGGCGATACAGCCCCGACCTGATAGCCAAGGGCAGGGCGAAAAGCCAGCAAAGGACATCGTACCAGGCTCCCTTGAAGCCGCGATAGATGACTGGCTCTATAATCTCCCTTCGTGGCCAGGTGACCTCCCCCAGTCTCTCAGCCACCACGAGCCAGAGGGCCCCGCCCTGGAAGCGTTGCTCCTCGGTCACGGTCATGCCCACGGCTTCCAACATTCCCCTCAGGTCGTGCAGGCGGGTGGGGCGCTCCTCGATAGCAATGAAGGTCAGAAGGGCCACCATGGCCCGCTGCAGCCCAGAGCTGAGACGCAGCAGAAAGTTGGTGGGGCCAGCTTCATCGGCCACGATCATCCTGCCCCCCGCTTTCAGGCGCGCGGCCATATCAGCGACCACCATCTCCGCCTCGTCTGGCGACATCTCACTCAAGGCAAAGGTAGCAGTGATGGCGTCAAAGGGTTCATCATCCAGCGGTGGGCTCTGAGCGTACCCTCGTTTGAAGTGGACCTCTACCCCGGCTGCGCGAGCTTTCTCCTCAGCCAGGCGTAGCATGGCGGGCGAGAGGTCGAGCCCTGTGACCCGAGCTCCCTTCTGAGCGGCTTTGACGGCCAGGGTGCCTGTGCCACAGCCTACGTCCAGTACCCGGTCGCCGGTGTCAATGTAGCCCAACACGGTCTCTCGCACCCGTTTGTCCTGTCCCCAGGTGATGAGGTTCATCCAGCGGTCGTAATACCTGGTTGCCGACTCGATCCGGTCAGCGATGAGCATGGAAACCAGCGACATTTTGGTCTTCTTATTCCTTTCCCTAGAAACCGCCAATTTGGCCGGGGAAGCGAAAGGGCGCTAGGTGCTCCAGCGCCCTTTGTGTCTTGGCTCCTCGCGGCACTGTTGCGCCAAAGGTGGAGATCAGGGCCCCGTCGGCGCCGGGTAGAGTGGGGACGGCTGCTCGATGGCAATGGTGGTACTGAGTTCTGGCCCGAAATACTCACCGGTGGGACTTTTGAGACGAAAGACAGCGGTGTACGTGCCTGGTGAGAAGGGAGCGATCATGGTCACGCCGATGTTGGTGGTTTTGTCGGGAGCGGTTCCAGGAAGGGCCTGGTAGTTAGGGGCCTGCATTTGGTCGCCAGAATAGAAGACCAGGAGGTAACCCTCTCCCCAGGTACAGGTTCCGGTGTTTTTCACCTTCCACACTTTGTCAAGGCGGCCGCCGGGTGCGATGACCGTGCCGTCGGCGATAGAGACGTGTTTGACCAGTTCGGCGTTCGGGGTACAGGACGTCGTGGGCGCTATCAACAGAAGCCATCCCGCATAAGCGCCGACGACCAACAGCAGCAAGGCCATCAGGCCAACGATGACCAGACCTGACCAGCTTGTCTGTGGACTGGGAGGGGCGACAGGGGGAGCAACGCCGGGGAAGGCGACACCCCGCTCGGCCATCTCTCTACGTATCTTTGTGCCAGACACGACCATTGTCTTGTCCAGAGATCCGGCGATACTGAAAGACAGCACCACGTCGCCACCCAGGCCGATGGCATCACCCTCGCGCAGGGCGTTGGGTTCGGTGATGCGGACAGCGTTGAGAAAGGTTCCGTTGGCGCTGCCCAGATCGCGAAGCACGAACTCGCCTTCCTCCCAGGACAGCGAAGCGTGACGGCGGGAGATTTCCGGGTCGTCTATGACCACGTCGTTGTCATCCCGCCGGCCGAGGGCAATGATGTCCTGGGTGAAGTTGAATTGCTGGCCTGGTTTGGGCCCCTTACGCATGATCAGAGTAATGGGTGGGGGGGTAGAGGGAAGCTCCTTGGCTTCCACTTCGATGGTGTTGTTCATAACTATTCCTCCTGGTTTAGGATCGTTCGCGTGGCACCTGTACCGCCAGTACCGCAACAGTGGTAGTTCGTGGTCACCCGTCCTCCGGGTCACCGACCTATGGCGCAACAGTGCCGCTTCAGTGGATTGATGTATTGCTCAGATTATACCAGTTTTTTCCAGCCTTTTCAAGGTGAGCCCACGTTCTTTTCAGACAGTGACTTGCTGATTGTGCACTCAGAAAGGCGGGCCGGCGGCCTGCCTTTGCAGAGTTGTGACACGCACCCCTGACTTGTTCGTCGCAACGGAGAGGACCTGCTTATCTTGTGGCCAGGCTAAGCATCCACTGAGACACCCGCTCGACGGAGCCCAAGCCCGGGAAGGCCACCCGGCCCTCTCAGCATTTACCCGCCTCCCCAAACCAATGCCCAGTCAGGCACCCAGAGCCGCCCGTAGCCACCAAAGAGCGCTAAAGCCATTGATACGATGAGGAGTAGCACCGCGAGCGCAATCAACACGTAGTCACGCCGCCGGTAGTGCAACTGTTCCAGCCATGTCCGTGGACCGATCCCAAACGCGCGCAGGTCCATCGCGTCTATGATGTCCTCGCTGCCGGCGATCGCATGGATAGTAACCGGCACGATCAGCGGGGCCAGTTTGCGCACCTGCGCGATCGGCCCACCTCGCAGTTTCTCGATCTCGTATCCGCGGGCACGCTGCGCGTCCAGCGTCAACTGAAAATCGCGCCCGAGAGTGGGAATAAAGCGCATGGTCAGTTCCATGGCGTAGGCGATCTTATCCGGCAATCCCAACCCACGGAAGGTAATGCCATAGTGGGCCGGATTCAGGGAGTAGGGGATCAGGATTGTCATGCTGGCCAGGCTGAACACTCGCACAAGTTGGCTAAGCGCGTAGAGTGTGCGCTCAACGGTGATGTTAAGCGTTGGCCGCCAGCCAAAGATGGTGAACGGAGTGCTTAGGCTGGTGATCAGGTGTTCCTCGGTGTACAATTCCATCCCGCCACGCCCGGTCAGGAACGTCAGCAGCGAGAAGAAGACGATGAACCCGCCGATAAACAGCCAGGCGCGGTACATCTCACGCCACTTGATCCCCGACGTGAAGACCACCACCAGAGCGATGACAAGAAGTGGGGCCAGAAAGCGTAGGTCCCAGAATAAGATAGAGGAGACCATAAAGCAGCCGTAGAAGATCATCCACGCGCGCGGATCAAAGCTCTGGATCAGTGACTTTCGCTTGCGATAGCGCCAGGTAACCAGCATTGCTCCACCTAGTTTGATCTTGCGGGGGCCTACGCTGGCGCTGTAGACCCCCGCAAGGATACCGCCTACCGTCCAGCCCGCCGCTGGACGGCTGCATAGGCCGCGATGAGGATCGGCACCAGGATGGCGGCGAAAATCAGGTTGGGCCCGGCTGCTGGCAAGAACTCACCGACGATGGCCACGGCTGGCGAATAGCCATTGATCCAGATATCGGATATGGCTGCAAAGCCGATGCCGGCGAGGTCACCTAACATACTCCAGGTTACCGCAGCCGCCACGTCAACGTTCTGGCCGAAGGCGAAGCGGACGATGAGCACCAGCACAAAGCCGATCACCGCCGAGAGAGCGGCGAACCAGGTTATGGTCGCATCGCCGAAGATGCCCTCTTCCGGCGCGAAGAACATCATGTTAGCCAAGCTAGGGTTCAGGAACCAGAACAGGGTCGCTATGGCGGCCAGCACGACGCTGATGATGAGCACCACGTTCATGCCCTTCTTCTTGTCGGCGAAGAGGAGCGCCATACCGGCGATCATGCCGACTAACCCGTTGCCTACACTCCATTGCGGTGAAAGGCCGAAGCCAGTCAGCGCGTCGCCAAACATGTTGCCCACCGCACCGGTGAAGAAGCCCACAGTCGGTCCAAAGGCGTAGCCGAAGAACATCGGGATAGCGATGGCTGGTCGGAGCGCGACCTGGCTAACCGAGGGCACAGCGAAGACGGTGCCGTTGAAGAGGTAAGAGAACACGGCGTACAGTGCTGCACCGATGGCCATGTACACTACCTCGCGTGTGCCTACGTCCCACACCCCGCTGCCGCGCGTGAGCCAGTAGATGACAAAGACAATGAGAAGGCCAAGGCCCACGAACACGAAGCGCAACAGGGCTGTTTCGTCCAATTTGAGGTTCTCGTTTATCGCCCCCCCGATCCACACGACGAGCAAGAACACGACAAGGACGGCGACGAGCGCGATGATCACGGAAAGCAATCTGCGGTTCATTAGACTCCTCCTTTTGCAATTATGTGCCTTGCAGTTTTCTGACCATAAGATAGAAGTTATCCCGATCCAGTTACATAGACACCTCCTTCT
>JBGVTF010000093.1:0-2273 GCA_041862415.1 Anaerolineae bacterium
CTCCAGCCAGGCGGCGCAACTGGGGAGGCCAGTTCAGATGGCTTCCCCCTGCTCCGTGGACGAAAACGAGGGTGCGCTGGCCTTTCGGGGCACCCTGATGGTGGACATAGAATATCTTTTCGCCAGCAACGTTGGTGTAGGGCATATGGGTCTCCTTACGTGTTCCTCCCATGACAGTACTTGTACTTTTTGCCGCTGCCGCAGGGGCAGGGATCGTTGCGCCCCACAACCGGCACATCTGTGGACTGGTCCTCCCCTCCTCGCCTGCGCCATTGAGGGAAGGAAATGGGCTCTTCGTAGTCGTCTTCTTCCCACTCCTCGTCCCAATCCTCCTCACCCCAATCTTCTTCATCCTCCCAGTCTTCAACATAGGCGGGCCTGGCCGAGGCGATCTGGTTTATAACGTAGGCGAGGCCGAGGCCTGACAATAAGGCTATGACACTGGCCTCAAAAAGGCTGAGGGGAAGTATCCGGCTCAGCAGCCAGCCCATTCCCACGAAGCCAAGGGAAAGCAACAAGATAGCTACTGCTATCGCGAGCAAAATGAGGATACCCAACAACAGGGTGGTGAAAACAATTCTCATCGGAGCCTCCCGAGTGGTATGTTACACGGTATTATAAGCCGGGTGGGAGGTTTTGTCAATCGAACCTAAAAATTCTCCGAACCCACTTGACAAATGGGGGAAATGAGGCTATAGTATACGTGGACACAGGCGTTTCATTCGTACTTACATAGCAAGGATAACGGCGAAAGAGAGGTGGTGCCTATCGGTTGATCTGGTGAGGCTCAGTAGATCACGGTTTCGTAGTGACGACTGAAGTCGTCCTGGCACACGTGCGACTAAAGTCGCTACTACAAGCCCAATTCGTGCTGTATTGAGGCTAGCTAGTTGTGGTCAGACAAGTTGACTGTTCACCAAAGTAATTAAGGAGGAGCCATGAAACTCAACAGACTAATCGGATTGGTTCTGATTTTGGGCTTGCTGCTGCCCCTGGCAGTCTCCTGTGGGCCCAAAGAGGCAGAGCTAGGTACAGAGGATAACCCCATCATCTGGTCCTTCGTTCCCTCCGGCGAGATGGAACGGGTAGCGGCCGGTGCTGAATCGGTTGCCGACTTGATCAACAAGGAGACTGGCCTGGTGATCAAGACCAACGTCGCCACTGAGTACGCTGGCGTGATAGAGGCCATGTGCACTGATCCACCGGAGACCCACATGGCATCGCTGGCTACCTTTGCCTACGTGTTGGCCGCCGACAAAGGGTGCGCGGAGGCGGAATTGGTCTCGGTGCGCTTCGGCAGCCCGACCTACAACGGCCAGTTCATCGTCCGCGCCGACAGTGGCCTGAACAGCGTCGCCGACTTGACGGGCAAGACCTTCTGCCGGGCTGACCCGCTCTCGACCAGTTCCTGGATCATCCCCATGCTCACCATGCGCGCCGAGGGGGTCAACACGGATACGGACCTGGCCGAGGTCGTGGATGCCGGCAGCCACGACGCAGTGGCCGCGGGTGTCTACGATGGCACCTGTGACGCTGGCGCCACCTACGTGGACGCCCGCACCCGGATCGAGGAAGACTATCCCGACGTGATGGAACAAGTGGTCGTTCTTGCCGTCACTGAGGACATCCCCAACGATGGCGTCCAGTACGTGCCCAGTTTCCCGCGAGAACTGCGCGACAAGATCAACGACGCGCTGCTCAAGATTGCCGAGACCGAGGAAGGGCAAGAGGCTCTGACAACGGCCTACCAGTGGGACGCCCTGGAGAAGCACGACGATACCTTCTACGATCCGTTCCGCCAGGTACTTCAGGCCGCGGGCATGAGCGTCGAAGACCTGCAGTAATAGCCCATCACCACTGTTGCGGCACAGGCCTGCCGTCTGGCGGTTCGACGACGCTCACCACTGGCTATCTCTGCCGACGACACAGATGATTGGGTGTCTATCCGAGAAATAGCGGGCCGGGCTCCCACGCCTGGTAGTCTTCCCCTTGGATGTTGCTGTCCCATCCTGCTCAGGCGGGATCGCCAGATCCGCCGCCAATCCCCTGGATCTGGCGATCCAGGGAGAGCAGGTTAGCGCAGGTAGTGGCTGGCAAACCAGCAACACTCGAGAGGGATACTATCCCACGCCTGTCCTGAGTGTAACCGAAGGGCCGACGGAAACCGGGCGTGGGAGTCGCCTCTGCTGACGTTTCGGATAGGCTTTAAGGAGGGGGGACGCGGCGTCCCCCCTCTCATCAAATTAGGAGGACATATGCTTCAGGTCAAGAAT
>JBGVTF010000094.1:0-3902 GCA_041862415.1 Anaerolineae bacterium
GATGAGGAGTGCCTTGGCCCCGGTCGTGCCTACATCGAGACCCATCAAGTAGACCAATTTGCTTCCCTCCATCATTCAGAAAGGCAAAGATGCAGAGGTGCTCTCTCTGCATCTTTGTATGCCTGGCCTAATGCCACTCGTTGGTGGGGAAGAGGATCACCTCCCGCACCAGAGTGCCTTGGGGTTGAACTGCCATGGCCAGGACCATCTCTGCCACTTTGGCCGGATCCATGATCCTGGAACGATCCCCACGATAGGTCTGAACGTCCCAGAAAGGGGTGTTCATCCCCCCCGGGTAGATCCCACACACCCGGATGCCCCTGTCCTTCAACTCTATGGCCAGCGCGTCGGTGAAGCCTCTGACTCCGTGTTTGGAAGCGCAGTAAACGGCTTCATTGGGCAGGCCGTGGATGCCGGCCACCGATGAAATATTGATGATGAGACCTTGGCCCCGCTCCAACATGGAGGGCAGAATGGCGTGGGTGCAAAAGATGGTCCCCATGAGGTTGGTCTCAATCATAGCCCGCCAGTCGGCGGCCTTCTGCTCCACGAAGGAGCCATACACGGACATGCCAGCGTTGTTGACCAAGACATCCACCTGACCGAACTCTTTCAGGGCCTGATCGGCCATGGCTCGCACCTGATCCTCCTGCGTGACATCGGCAACAATGGACAGGGCGCGACGACCGAGGGCCTTGATCTCTCTGGTCGTATCCTCGACCTGGGCCTTGGTTCTGGCCGTGGCCACAATGTCGGCTCCTGCCTGGGCGAAGGCGAGGGCGATCTCCCGGCCCAACCCCCGGCCAGCACCGGTGATGAGTGCCACTTGACCTGTAAGTAAATCATTGTTGGTTGTCATTCCAAGCCCCTTCTCAGACTCTTCAACTCCTTTGTAGTTCTTCCAATGGTGGCAGGTTCTTCGGGTGCAAGGCCCTCATGCGGATCAGGTAAGCCTCCAACCACCCCCGGGCCTTATCTGGATGCGTGGTCGCCCAGATCACCTTCTCGTGATCGAGGCTGTTCACCCGGTCGTTGGCTGCTCGCAAGGCATCCATGCAATTGCGAACGGCCTGCTCTACCGGCATCCGCTCGGGGTTGATGTCAATGCCAAAGTAGCCCCGATAGCCGTACATCTTCAGAACGTAAAGGGATGCCTCAGTCTGTTCCGGTGAGATGACCCCCACGTTCAGATCCTGGTCATAGTTGCCCAGGGGCTGGCTGTTCCAGTGGGTATGAACCAGCCGACCGTACTCCATGATCAGGCTGAAGGCGTAGGGTGGGTCCTCGTAGCCCATCAGCATGTGACCCACCTCCGGGTTTAACCCTACCAGGGCGTGCCCTTCGGCCAGCAGCTTTTTGTTCTCCTCGTTCTCGAGCAACCCTTCTACCTTTTGCGCCAGCAACAACCCCTCGTAAGAGGTGCCGTACAGGATATGACCCCGTGGCTCATACGGTTTTGGCTCCTCGGCCACTCGCACGCCGGGCACGGCGTCCATAGCCTCGGCCAGGCCCCGGGCGAAGCGGTCCCGGGCGGCCACGAGGTCCATGCCAAAGGGGTTCTCGTAGCCGTCAATGCCTGGCCAGACGATGGCGAAATCGGTGTCCAGTTCCCTGTTGAGCTGCAACGTGCGTATCGTGCGCTGGATGGCCGCTTGGCGGACCTCCGGAATGGGCGATGACAGGGAGCCCCACTCGAACTGCGCATCCCAAAAGAGCAAGGGCACCACGGTCACCACCCGCACCCCGGTGTCCTGCACGAAGCTTTTCCATACCTCCAGGTTGTCCTCATTGATTTCGTTGGGGTAATGGGCCTCCATCCCTTTCAGGCCATAATCAACCAGCCGGGCCGCCACCTCCAACCGGGCCTCGATGGATTGCTCTGGCACGTAACGGTCGTGGAAACGGCCTCCTCCTGGCGCAAAGTACCAGATGCCAGCCGAGAACTTTAGGTCCAGCTCAAAGCTGTTAAGGTGCTGCACCAGTTCCTCAGGCGTGCGCCGCACCGCTTGACTGCGTATGTCCTTTAAAGCCATGGTGTTTCCTCCTTCGACGAGCTCTCGGACTCTCAGGGACAGTTCTGGCAGCTTACCAAATCTGGCCTACCCCGGAGGACGGGGCTTGGCATTTCCGAGAGAACTCTGATTTCAAGCCACCTGATAATTTCCACACAGTTATTGGCATGGGAAATCGTCCCTGGCCCCTACCATGTAGGCCACCAGATCGTCTTTAGTAAGCTCTTTGTTCTCCATGTCGCCCACTCGTCGGCCAAGCCTCAGCACCATAATCCGGTCGCTGACGCTAAGGATATCTTCCAGCCTGTGGCTAATGATAATGACCGCAACTTTGTGTTCCTTCAATTGCCTGATAAGTTCTAAGACCTTCTCTATGGCTGCTACCGACAGACTAGCTGTAGGCTCGTCCATAATAACGACCTTGGCGTCGAAAGCCGTGGCCCGTCCGATGGCTACTGCTTGGCGCTGCCCGCCGGAGAGCGTATCAACCCTCTGCCGTACAGATTCGACTTCGATTTTCAATCTGCCCAACAATTGTCGAGATTCTTCAGCCATCCCTCTCCTATCGAGAACTTGCAGCAGTTTTCCTAGACCACCTAGAATACGCTCTCTGCCGAGAAAGATATTGCCGGCCACGTCAATGTTGCCAGCCAGGGCGAAATCCTGATAGACCATCTCGATCCCCAGGTTCCTGGAATCCTCCGGTTTGGTGATGTGTACCTTTTCCCCTTCGAAAAAGGTCTCTCCTTCTTCGGCGACGTAGGCACCGCTCAGAACTTTCATCAATGTTGATTTCCCGGCCGCATTGTCTCCAATGAGTCCCAGGACTTCGTTATAGTTGAGGATAAGGTCAACACCCTTCAAGGCCTGCACGGCGCCAAAGCTCTTGTGAATACCTTTCATCTCTACCAGCGGCTCAACTTTCATAAACCTTACCTCCTGCAAGTTTCCAGACACTGTCAAAACCTGAGATATCCGGGGATCTCGGGGTGAAAGACTTCATCCTCATTCATTCCTCACTCCCCAAAGATTGGGGACACAAAGAGGCATTGAAATCCGCATCGCATCAGGATTAGGTGAAAGCCCCTGGGCGGGCAAATGCCCGCCCAGGGGCGCTAAGCTCTTACACAGCCAGATTGAGAGCTACGGTGTCCAGGTGTGGGGGATGCCCAGCGAGGTGAGGTTAGCGTCGTAGTCGGCCAGCCCGGCTAACGTGACCACGTCCACGCCGGTGTCCACGATCTTGTCGTCGGGCACGCCATACTCGGCCATGCCAGCTTCGATACCCTTCTGCGCCATCAGGGTCAGCAACTCAACGCTCTTGTAGCCCTGGAAGTACTCCCTCTGGGCCACCAGCACGTCAATGACCTCTTCCTGGAGGAATTCGATGTGCTCATCCGTGGCGTCGAAGCAGACGATCTTGACCTCGCCCACCTTGCCCTGCTCCTTGAGCGCCTTGGCCCAGGCCGGGCCATTGTAGGCGTACACCCCAAAAGCGCCAGCCAAGTCGGGGTTGGCTACCAGGGTAGCATTGGCCAACTCCAGGGCCGTGGCCGAGTCTTCCTTGTCGTTGTTGACCGGCTCGATCACGGTGATCTCGTCTCCCATGCCTTCGCGGAAGCCTTCCATCCGCTCCAGGGAGTTCAAGGCCGTCAGCGAACCGGTGCCGAAGGCGACTTGGCCGCCATCGGGCAGCAGCTTGGCCATCTCCTGACCGGCTACCACACCGGCCGCCTTGTTGCTGGTGCCCACGTAGGCCAACCGCACACTCTCTGGTGCGTCGGTGTCCAGGGTGATGACCGGGATGCCGGCATCCATAGCCGCCTTGATGGTGGCCTCCATGGCCTTTGGATCAGAGGGCGCTACGGCGATGCCGTCGTAGCCCTGAGC
>JBGVTF010000095.1:0-31771 GCA_041862415.1 Anaerolineae bacterium
GGGATCACCGTCCGCCCTCTCACTAACAGGTCGGTGAACCCATTCCGAAGCCACCGATAGATGTCTCCCAGGCGGCGGAACAACCACACGCCGGCCGATACCAGCAGACCACCGCCCGCTGCCACCAGGCCCCCAACGGCCAGCCAGTCGCTGACCGAAGGCGTCTTCAGCCAGACGGACACATCTGGCACCTGCGGAAAAAAGCCCCGCACAAAAGGCACCACCACCCAAATCACCAACTCTACACCGCCTACGACCACTGCAAAAAAGGTGAGCAGGATCAGCACCAGGATGAGCACAAAGGCGATTAGTGAGACGACACCGATAGCCCGCCGATCCCGCGGAGGCAGATAGTCCTCTGGTAACCGCTCGCCCTGTAAGACGTCTCCCCAAATGGTTGCCTGCTCTGCCAGAAGGTCGCTGATCTCTCGCGCCAGATCGAAAGTTGCCTCCCCCGCCAGCCAGGTTGGTCGGGCCTCCCGCCACGCCTTCAAACTGTGCCGTAAGACACCGTAAACATGGGGCGGAAGCAAAGCCTTGACCCTGTCCACGCCTTCCACCGCCCCAGACAACTTGTAGAGCATCCTGCGCCAGGCCCCGGCCCAATCAGACAGGTTGTGCCGCTGCGGCACGGGCAGAGCCCAGTAGACATCAGCCAGATCACCGGCAAAGGAAAAGACGTCCCGCAAAGTCCGTGACCGAACCCCTAGCTCCAGACGCGCCAGTTGCGTCCAGTCCTCCAAAAGCTGATAGAAGACCTCGGGCTCCAATGCCCTGGTGGAAGTGGGGTCGCCAATGTATTGACGAATCTCGCCTGGCAGAGCCTGCAACCTCCGATCCACGCTGCCCTCAACGTCCTTGCCCTCCAGGTCGTCCAGGCCCAGTTCCTCGGAGAGCACCAGCATCCTCTGGGACAATAGCCGAAAGAGGTCATTGTTGGAACGAAGAGCCCGCCGGCTGTAGGAAAGGCGAGGGACCTGCCGACCCTGCCAGGCCTTGGCCGCTGCCGGGTTGCGCGGATGAATGCCGTGCCGGTAGCGGCCCACCAGTTCGGCCGCCGCCCAACCCAGGGCCAGAGCCAGGGCCAGTTCTCTGGATGACGGGGCCTTGACCGTTGTTGCTTTGTTGTCTTGCATCAAGGATGCCTCGTTTGACAAAACTGACCTTGTGTACTATAATAAGATCGGAGCGCCCAAGGCAACATCCAGTCAAGGGCTACGCCCTGACGAAGAGATGCCCTTGTTGGCGCTTTCTTATTGTCATTCCTCCCCCCCGCCCGTACCCCAATGCTCTCCAGCCAGGCGTCTGTCCTCTCCTTTCCCAACCAAAGCAAAGCGCCAGCACAAGGCTCGCTCCATCGGCCTCACGCTGGCGCAAACAATTCAACAAACAGATAGCTTTCGGCTCCGGGGACTTGGCTGCTTTGCCAATTGCCATTGCGTTCTCCAACACCCAACAATAGGGCTACCCCCGTGTCAGCTTTGATGTATTAGCCCTCAGACACCTTAAGGATACCACATAGCATAGAGATTGTCAAGACCCTGTCTGGCTCCAACCGACGACCCATCTGGGAACTCTTTCCTGGATGGGTCGTTTTTTTATTTCCCTGTCTCATCTCCCCACTCGCAATCCCCTACTGATCGGGGCTGGTATTCGGAGCGCATTTTGCCGATGCCCCCTTCTCCTCTCACAGGCTCAATTTTCCTCACGTTTCCTCTCGATTGTACCCACTCTGCGAGCATCCCAGAAGTGGACGCTTTTATCGTACACATTGCGCACTCTTGCCGCACATTATGTGTAAACTGCCCAACCTGGCCCTTTGCCCTTTTCGCCATTTCTCAGCATGCCCCTGGAGTGGCTTCGGCTGTGGCTCTCGATGGCCGGGCACCAATGTTCGAGGTCGCCAACCCTCGATTTTCAAGTGCTGCGTATAGATCGCGCAGGCCTAACCCCAGCTCATTGGCGAAATATCCCAGGCTAATCTGGCCATCTTCAAATCGCTGGTAAAGCTGCCGGAGACGGTATTCAAAACCCAGGTCAATCAACTCGGCCAGTAACTGAGCGACTTCTTCGCCCATGCCCACCGCCTTGCGCCGCTCCGCAGCTCGCAGAATCTCCTCCTTAACCAGCACGACAACTTTCACCGTCTGTTTCTACTCCACCTCCAATTGCGCCAGGTGCAGAATTCAGAGATGACCTCTCAGCAGTGATTCGATCTGGCCAACCATCTCCCGAGTCCTGGCAAGAGTCTCCTCCGCATCTTGCCTGCTGTATTCCAGAGTAGGATCAGCGATCTCTCCATACTCGATATCAGCGTAAAGCGATCGCTCCCGCTTGGGATACAGCTCGGCCAACAATGCGGCGAACTCGGCAGAGAAGGGCAAATCAGGATAGAGACGCCGGAATTTGTTGAACTTGGCTCTGTGGCGCAACGGCACCCGCTGCCCCCGGTTGGCCACTCCGGCCGAACAAGCGGCCTCAAAGGCATGATAACAGTGAAAGATAGCCCCTTCGTAAAAACCTTTCTCCAGCAGGGCCTCAGCCATGCCAAGTTGCCTGCGAGCGATCCGTAGATATACCTCAGCCTGGCGTTTCAGCAAAGAGGTCTTGGCCATAGAGTAGGACCCTGTCCTTTTCCACCTCATCAAGAAGAGGTAACTTTCCTCGCAGCCCTTCAAACTGCGCTTTGCTGTAGACCACAAAGGAAAACAATTCCCCGTGTTCCCAAAAAAGATGGCCGAATATCTCTTGAGACAATTCCTTGGCCACCTTGTGGGTTGACCCCAAGCTCCGATCCGTGACAAGCAATAGATCAATATCATCGTACGTTCGGCTCTTGCGGGCCAGCGACCCGAAGAGCATCACGGATACCAGTGCAGGACCATACTTTTTCCGCAGTAAGGCAAGAGCTTGATCCACCGCGTACAGGGCAGACTCGAAATCTCCATCACCAACGGTTCGCTTGAAATCGGCCCAACTGTCTCGTTTCATCCCCCTAACCTGTGATCAAGCTTCCATTCTTGCCAGTGAGCATGTCCATTTCACAATAGACCGTTCGTCAATCCCATTTTACACTCTTATGCCCATTTTGTCAATAGCCTTTCAGATCGCATCTAATCTTGACAAGAGAGGCATTTCAGCCTATTATTGTAGTGCCAACGAGGAGGGAAGATGACGGGCTTTCAGCAAAGGGTAGAATGGCACAATTGGATCTGGCCAGCCGTCACTCTGGCTGCCGGGCTGGCCATCGCCCTCCTGCCCCTGACCCTGGCGGCGGCCATCGTCCTGGGCTCCATTGCTTTCACGGTGACCCTGATCCGGCCCGAGTACGGCCTGTATCTGCTGATCCTGGCCGTGCCCTGGGGCTCGGTCAGGGAAATCCGCCTGGGAGCCATGACGGTGGGCGTCACCGAGGCCCTGGTGGGGCTGGTGCTGGCCGCCTGGCTGGCCAAGATGGCCGCCACGCGAGAGATCAAAACCGTGCATCCACCCCTGCTCTTGCCCCTGCTGATCTTCCTGGCAGCCATCCTGCTGTCCCTGACGGTGACCCTCTCCTTGCAGTACAGCCTGAAGGAGATCATCAAGTGGCTGGAGGTGCTGGGCATCTACCTTTTTGTGGTCAGCGTCATCGGCCAGCGGGAGGCGAAGGGGATGGTCCTCCTGATCTTGCTAGCCGGCATCTCCCAGGCCCTGCTGGGCATCTACCAGTTCTTTGGCCGGGTGGGCCCCGAGGGGTTCCTCCTTTTCGACCGTTTCATGCGCGCCCACGGCACCTTTGAGCAGCCCAACCCCTATGGAGGATATCTGGGCCTGGTGTTGCCTTTGGCTTACAGCCTGTCTTCACTCCTTAGCCCATATCTCCTGGCCGCTGTGGCCACGACGGGTCTCGTTCTCATGCTGGCTGCTCTGCTGATGACCTGGTCGCGGGGGGCCTGGCTGGGCTTTATGGCCGCCTTTATCGCCATGAACGTGGTGCGCAGCCACCGGGCGGCCGCCCTGTTCGCCCTGGCCCTCATCCTGCTGAGCTTTGTCATCGTGATGGGGGGCTTGCAGCTTTTGCCGGAGGCCATCACCCAGCGCTTCCTGGACTTTTTGCCCTTCCTGGGAGGGGTGGACGTCCGCACTGTGGAGGTCACCCCGGCCAATTTTGCCGTCATCGAGCGGCTGGCCCACTGGCAGGCTGGCTGGGACATGTTCAGCGAGCACCCCTGGCTGGGGGTGGGCATCGGCAACTACGAGCCGGTCTATCCGGCCTATGCCCTGCCCCGCTGGGATGAGCCCCTGGGCCACGCTCACAACTACTATTTCAACATCGCCGCCGAGACCGGTCTGGTCGGCCTGAGCGCCTATCTGAGCCTGTGGGCCGCCGTCTTCTGGCAGGCCTGGCGGGCGGTACGCCGCACTTCCGGCTACTGGCAAGGGGTGGCCGTGGGCATCCTGGGCATTTTGACCCACCTGGCCGTGCACAACTTTTTCGACAACCTTTACGTCCACGGCATGTACGTTCACATGGCCATCCTGCTGGGACTGATCTTCGTCGCCAGCTCCAAATCAGCCCACCATCAGGCAGAGCAGGTACCGTGATTTTGCTGGCCGCGGATGACCATCCGCCGCCCTCCCACCGGACTATCGTCCGGCGGGAGCCAATACATCAACGAGAGGTGTCCATTGCCCAACTTGATCGAACTAGTCTACACCAGCCCCCGGCTGGCCAAGATTCGGAACCTGGCCTACCGAAATCCATCGCTGGCCAGGCTACTGGACTTTGTCTACAACAACTCCAAAGAGTTGGAACGGTTCATCAAATTCGCCATCGTGGGCACCATCGGGGCGGTGGTGGATTTCAGCATCCTGAACCTGATGTACAGAGTCTTCAACTGGAGCCTGCTGGCTTCCAACAGCCTGTCCTTCACCTGTGCGGTCATCAGCAACTTTACCTGGAACCGGCTGTGGACCTTCCCCGAGTCGCGGGAGCGGCCCATCCGCACCCAGCTCCCCCAGTTCGCTTTGGTCAACGTCATCGGGCTGGGCATCAACAACCTGGTGCTGATCAACCTGGCCGCGCTCTTCAGCCACTTCATCCCCGACCCCTTTGACTACAATCTGGCCAAGGCCATCGCCATCATCATCGTCCTCTTCTGGAACTTTGGCATCAACCGGATATGGACGTACAGGGGAATTTGAGATTTGAGATTTGAGATTGGAGATTGGAGGGAGGATGAGCTTGCGCATTGGGATTGATTACACGGCTGCCGTGCGCCAGGGGGCGGGCATCGGGCGCTACACGCGGGGCCTGGTGCAGGCCCTGGCCCGGTTGGACCGCCAGAACCGGTACATTCTGTTCACGCCCCACGACAGCGCACCCCAGCAACGCTACTGGCTCTCAGGCAATGAGAAGGTCCTGCTAATCGGAGAACGCACCAAGGAGGTCGCCCTGTTTGAACAACTGCTGATCCGAAAAGGGGTGACGGTCATTGTAGCCCCCCTGAGCCGGGCGCTGGCTGCCCTGCGCCAGCAGATGCCCCACCAGGCGTGGCTCTTCTCCTGGACGGCGGATCTCGAACACACGCCTTCCCTGGCTGCCCTGGCCGCTCAGACCCGGGCGCTGGACATCCCGCTGCACCGGATACCCAGGGCCGATCGTTCCCTGGGAGGCCTGGTCGGGGGCCTGGGCCCTCGCCAAGAGCAACCGCCTTCGGATATGGACGCGGCTGCGACCCCGCAGGTCAAGGCCCCCAACTTTCAGGACCGGCGAGCACCTCTCTCAGAGCGGGCCCTGACCATCCTCTGGCACCGCCTGGGCCTGCCCGTACCCGTGGAATGGTTCATCGGGCCGGTGGACATCTTCCACTCGACCGACTTTGTCCTGCCACCGGTACGCCAGGCCAGGACCATCCTGACGGTGCACGACCTGAGCTTCATGCGCTTGCCTGAATGTGCCGAAGCGGGGCTGCGAGCCTACCTGAGCAAAGTGGTCCCCCGCTCCATCGAAAGAGCCGACCTGGTGCTGGCCGACTCGCAGAGCACCAAAAACGATCTGATCGAACTGCTGGGCGTCTCCCCGGACAAGATCGAAGTGGTGTACGCCGGAGTGGAGAAAAGGTTCCGCCCCATGGAGGGCGAGGCGGCCTTGCAGAGGGTCAAGCAGCGTTACGGGCTACACTTCCCTTTCATCCTGAGTCTGGGCACCCTGGAACCGCGCAAGAATTTCAGCGGGCTGATAGAGGCCTATGCGCTGATGAGAGACAGTGAGGCCGGGATAGGGGACAGGAGACGGAAGCTGGTCATCGCCGGGGGCAAGGGCTGGCTTTACGAGAAGATCTTTGCCAGAGTGAAGGAATTGGGCCTGGAAAACGAAATCATCTTCCCTGGCTTTGTAGCCGACGAGGATTTGCCCGCCCTTTACAACCTGGCCGAGCTCTTCGTCTTCCCCTCTCTCTACGAGGGCTTTGGCCTGCCCCCTCTGGAGGCCATGGCCTGCGGCACGCCGGTGGTCACCTCCGACAGGCCGTCGCTGCCGGAGGTGGTGGGGGAGGCGGGCCTCATGGTGGAGGCCACAGATAGCCGGGCATTAGCCAAGGCGATGGAGCGGGTGCTGATGGATGAGGATCTGCGCAGGGAGATGAGGGAGAAAGGGCTGAAACAAGCGGAAGAATTCACCTGGGAAGCGGCGGCTGCAAAGTTGCTGGGCGTGTACAGGATTCTGGCTGCTTCAGGAGGTAGGAGAAAATGTCAGAGACAGTGACTGCTGAGACGCCTCTGTTGACTTATGAGGACTATCGCCAACTGCCTGATGACGGCAAGCGCTACGAACTCATTGAGGGGGAGATGCACATGATTGCTGCACCGACAACAGAACACCAACGTATCTCATTCAATTTGACTGTGGCCATCGGTACTCACGTCCGGGAACAATCGCTGGGCTCGCTGTTCGTTGCGCCGACGGACGTCGTACTCTCACGACGGGACGTGGTACAGCCTGACATCCTGTTTGTGAGCAGGGATCGTGAGATGATCATCACCGAAACACACATTGACGGCCCTCCTGACCTGATAATCGAAATCCTCTCTCCCTCGACTGTGTCTCTTGACCAGTTGGTGAAGCGACAACTCTACGCCCGTCACGGCGTGCGTGAGTTCTGGCTGGTCAGCCCAGAGGCCAGCACGATAGAGGTTCTGGAGTTGCACGAAGGAGCCTACCGTCGCCGCGCCCTGGTAGGCCGGGGCGATACGGTCACCTCCAGCGTCCTGGAGGGACTGGAACTCGCCCTGGAAGAAATCTTTGCCTGACACATTCACCGCGCCCTGCAGGAGACGGATGCCGAGATTGACGGCCGCGTGTACGACCTGTACGGCCTGACCGAGGAGCGACGGGCAGTGGAGGAAAGTGTGGGATGAAAGGCAGCATGGACTCTGCAGCTACAAAAGAGCAGATTCTTCAGGCCTTGGACGAATTGCCCGAGGAGAGCCTTGCTGAGGTCTCTCAATTTCTAGAATACCTGAATTTCAAGGCAAAGAAATCTTCCTCTACCAAACGGGTCGTCAAACTTGGAGGCCTTTGGGAGGACGTCCCCTTCGACGTAACGGACGATGAAGTACGGGAATTGCGTCGGGCAGTGACGCATCGTCTGCTGGAGAAGGAACTATAGAGGATGTGCCCGAACTCCACGACCGTGTCCTTGTAGCCACGGCCAACGGCCTGGGTGTTCCTCTGCTAACCAGCGACCGTGTGATCGCTGGTACCAAGCACGCACAAGTCATCTGGTAGACAAGCTGACCCACCATGTCTGGACCATATCGTTTCAAGATGGCTGGTATCATCAGCCTCATAGCTTTGATTAACGTCCTGGTGCTGCTCACCGACTGGACCATGGCCCGCTATCTGGGTGCGCTGCTCTTGCTCTGCCTCCTGCCCGGCTACGCCCTGGTGGATTTGCTTCTTGCCAGGTCAAAACCGCAAAGCGGACCCCTGGAAAAGGTCGTCTTGAGCGTGGGGGCCAGTTACGCCCTCTCCAGCCTGGCCACCCTGATCGTCCATTACATTCCCGGCGAGATCACCCTGGCCCAGGCCCTGGTCGCCTACGACCTGCTGATCCTGGTCCCCCTGGCCCTGGGCTATCTGATAGCGCCGCCTCATCCATCCGCCCAACCCCCTAACCACCTAGCCACCCAGCCCCCTAACTACCTGTGGCTCGTTGCCCTGCTGTCTCTGTCCGCCTTCTTCCGCTTCACCGGCCTGGGCTACTCCGATTTCCAGGGCGACGAGGCGCTGGTCATGCTGACCGCCGCCGACGCCATCGCCGGGCAGGATTATGCCCTCTTCGCCCACGGCAAGGGCCCCGGCGAAGTGCTGATCCCCGTCGCCTTCTGGCTCACCACAGGTCGGATAAACGAATTGGCGGCCCGCTTTCCCTTCGCCCTGGCCGGCTGCCTGGCAATACTGACCACCTGCCTTCTGGGGTGGCGAATGTTCAACCAGCGGGTTGGTCTGGCCGCCGGGGCGCTGCTGGCCATCAACGGCTTTTTCGTCGGCTTCGGACGCATCGTGCAGTATCAGACCCTCGTGTTTGCGATGACGGCCCTGGCTCTGTATTGCTACTACCGCTTCTACACCGACGACGTAGGGCAGTATCAGATCCTGGGAGCGCTGTTTCTGGCCTTCGGTCTCCTGGCCCACTACGACGCGGTGCTGGCCCTGCCAGCCATCCTGTATCTGTACTGGGCCAAATCTGGACTGAAATTCGCTCCATACCAGCGCCACATCTTGCCCCTGGCTCTTTCCCTGGTACTTCTCATCAGCATCCCCATCGCTTTCTACCTGCCCTTCGTGCGCGACCCCCAGTTCACCAAAAGCGCCAGCTACATCTCCGAATCGCGGGTGGGCAGCAACGTGCTGAACAACAACTTGAGCCAGTTCTACCTCTTGAGCACCATCTACAATTCGACCTACTATTTCGCTTCCATCGCCCTGCTGGTATTGTGGGTGGTGGTCAAAGGGCTGCACCATCGGCGGGGTGGCTATCTGTGGTCCTGCCTGGCCGCCGCCGCCCTGGCCTCGGTCCTCGCCTTCCCAGACAAATGGCAGGTCGGCAAGGTCAACCTGGCCTTGGTTCCCTTCGCCCTGACCTGGCTGGCCCTTCACACCTCCCCAAAGACGTCAACCGAGCTCAAGACCGCCCTAATCTGGCTCGCCACCCCTTTCGTGTTCTATATTTTCCTGATGAACTACCCTCTGACCCACGTCTACAACCTGTATCCTGGCTGGGCCCTCCTCAGCGGGGTGGCTCTAGACGGTCTGGGGCAGACAAAACCCAGTCTGCGCTACGCGCTGGGGGCAGCGGGGGGTATACTGTACGCCGTCTTTGCTTACTACATCCTGTTCGTCTTTGTGATCCATGAGCCAGAATACATCCGCACCTATCCAGCCCACCGGAATCGCTTCTATTGGACAGCTTACGATGAACTACCACAGGCTGGCTACTTCGGCTTTCCTTATCGGGCCGGCTGGAAGGTGGTAGGCCAGCTTCACCAGGAAGGAGTACTGCAAGGGGAACACGACAGCAACGAGGAGCGGGAGATCACCACCTGGTATACGCGCCGCGCCCCACGTTCCTGCTCTCCAGACCCTGATCATTACTACATCGCCGAGAACGTGGCCGACGAGCAAGAGGTGCCTTGGGACTCGCTGGCGACAGATTACACCCTGCTGGGCACCGTCTTGGTGGGAGATGACCCCAAGCTACGCATCTACCAACGCCTGCCCACCCAAGCTGACGCTATCACCTATCACGTGGAGGACTTTGAAACTGCCTATAACCGCAGCGCCACACCTGAAAACTTTGCCCAGAAAGCCATCCCCGACCACGCGTTGAGCGTCAACCTGAGCCACAAAGTGAAGTTGTTGGGTTACGACCTGGACACCAGAGAGGCCAAACCAGGTGGCGTCCTGATACTGACGCTCTACTGGCAAGCCCTGGCCAAGATGGACATCAGCTACCATGTCTTCACCCACCTGGAGAGCGACCGTATCTGGGGGCAGAACGACGGCGTACCCCGTTGCTGGCGCTGCCCCACCACGGAGTGGCGGCCAGGGCAGGTGATCGCTGACCGGCGCAGAATCCCCATTGATCCCCAGGTCCCGGCTGGCACATACCCCCTGGTGGTGGGCCTGTATGAGCTTGAAAGCGGGCAACGGCTAGAGGTCATTGACGAAGCGGGCAATCCCCAAGCGCAGAGCGTGCTGCTGACAGAGGTGGACATCGCCCCCTAGCGGGGTGTGGCCCACATAACATCAAGGAGCAGTCAAGATGTCTCAACGTTCTCTTCTACTTCATAGACTCAAACCGGTTTCCATGGACGTACTGGCCGAGTCGGTAGAGAGTGCCACGATCACCGCCGACATCAAACATTATCCCTTTCTGGCCATCGTGGGCCAGGAAGAAATGAAGATGGCCCTGATCCTGGCCGTGCTCAACCCGATGGTGGGGGGCGTGCTGCTCATTGGCCCCCGGGGCACGGGCAAGACCACGGCCGTGCGGGGCCTGGTTGAACTCATGCCCCCCACGCGCCGCAGTCGCTGCCCCTATGGCTGTGAACCGGAGGCGGCCCATACCTGGGGCATGGATGCCATCTGCCCCGACTGTGCCCAGAAGCTGGCTCGAGGCGAGGACATCATGGGTGTAGACCGTATGCGCCTGATCGAACTGCCCCTCAACGCCCGCCTGGAAGACGTGGTGGGTGGCATTGACGAACGGATAGCCCTGGAACAGAAGCGCGTGCGCCTGAGTCTAGGCATCCTTTCTTACGCCCATCGCAACGTCCTCTATATTGATGAAGTCAATCTGCTGGCAGACGAGATCGTGGACGCCATCTTGGACGCGGCCGCCCTGGGGTACTACAATGTACGGCGTGGCCCCCTGGTGGGCACCTACCAGGCCCGCTTCACCCTCATCGGCTCCATGAACCCCGAGGAGGGCAATCTGCGCCCTCAGATCATGGATCGCTTTGGCCTGCGGGTGGTCGTCTCCGGCCTGGCCGAAGCGGAGGAGCGGCTGGCGGTCTACCACCGCGTCAGGGCTTTCGCTGACAACCCTCACGAGTTCCTGGCCCTTCACGGCCCCGAGACAGCGGCCTTTACGCAGGAGATCGTTCAGGCCAAAGAACTGCTGCCCAAAGTGACCGTCACCCCCGAGGCCGAGCAAATGACCCTGGACCTGGTTGATACCTTACAAATCACTTCCAGTCGGGCTGAGATTGTGACCCTCGAAGCGGCCCGCGCCTACGCCGCCGCCGCCGGGCGCACTGCGGCCACCGTAGAAGACGTTTCGACCGTAGCCGCCATGGCCCTGCGCCAACGCCGCAGCCAATTCATGGTAGACTATTTCGAGGAGAGCGAAAAGGAGGACAAAGAGATCGAGGCTATCATGGACAAAGCAAAGAGGCAAGGTGCGCACTAAAGACATTCAGGCCCTGCAAGCCATCATCGGCGACCCGCAGCGGGTCTCGACCAAAAAGGCGGACCTGGAAGCTCACTCCATAGACGAGTCCTTCCACGAGGGGCACGAGCCCGATGTGGTGGTCTGGCCTGAGAGCGCAGCCGAGATCAGCGAGATGCTAAAGTTCGCCAACCAGCGCCGCATCCCGGTCACGCCCCGCAGCGGCGGCTCCAGCCTGGAGGGAAACCCCATCCCCGTACAGGGGGGCATCGTGCTGGCTATGTCTAAAATGGACCGCATCCTGGCGATACGACCAGAAGACCTCCAGGTGCGGGTCCAGCCGGGCCTGATCTACGACCAGTTGAACGAACGGCTGGGCAAACATGGGTTGTTCTTCCCACCCGCTCCTGGCAGCGCAGACGTGGCCACCATCGGTGGGATGGTGGCCAACAACTCCAGCGGCCTGCACTCCGTGAAGTACGGCGGCACCAAAGACTACGTGCTCAAGCTGGAGGTGGTGCTGCCCACCGGACAGATCATCACCGTGGGCTCCAACGCCGCCAAGAGCGCCAGCGGCTACGACCTGGTGCACCTTTTCACCGGCTCTGAAGGCACCCTGGGCGTGGTAACCGAGATCACCCTGCGCCTGCGCGGCCTGATGGAAAAAACCGCTGGCATCGCCGTCTTTGACACTGTTAAAGAGGTCGCCGACACCGTCTTCGAGATGATCCGCTACGGCCTGACCCCGGCCGCTCTGGAACTGATGGACGCCGAGATCGTGCGCACCGTGAACCGCTGGAAGGGCCTCACTTTACAAGAAGCCCCCACCCTGGTCATGGAGTTCCACGGCACCCCGGCCGGCGTGCGAGAGGAAGTGGAGTACGCCAGGGAAATCTGCGTGGACCACAATTGCCGACAGTTTGAGATGGGGATCAGCACAGAAGAAAGGGACCGCATCTGGCAAGGGCGCAAGGAGGCCCACAACGCCGTGAAGTACCTGAACACCGATTGCACCGTCACCATCGGCGACATCGTAGTGCCTATCTCCAGGTATCCCGAAGCGGTGGAGAAAGCTTACGTGGCCGGTCGCAAGTACGACATACAGGTGGCCACCTTCGGCCACGCCGGCGACGGCAATCTGCACACCGAGATCCTGGCCCAGAAGGGCGACCAGGACGCCAGGCGGCGGGCCGAACTGGTGAACGAGGAGATCGTGCGCTGGGCCATCAGCGTGGGGGGCACGGCCACCGGCGAGCACGGGGTGGGCATCGGTAAGCGAAAGTTCATGACTCTTGAGCACGGGGCCAGCCTGGAAATGATGAAACAGATCAAACGACTGCTTGACCCCAACGGCATCCTTAACCCGGGCAAGATCTTCGAGGAGCTGTGATGAAACCCCATCAGGATGAGAGCAATCCCAGAAGCCTGTTCTCTTTAAGAAAACAGATTGTCTTGATTCTCGGTCTGGCTCTGGCCATCATGGGTTACTTCAGGCCGTGGGTAGACCACAAGACTGCGGCGCTGGTGCTCACCGGCCAGGACATGGGTGAGTTCGTCAAATTCCTGCCGGAGGTGCGAGCCGGAACAGTCCCCATGATCCGTGAGTTTTTCTACCTGCCCCCCTTTGCGGCCGCCCTGTGCCTGATCCTGCTAATGGCCAGTAAGCGATTGGCCTATCCACTGGTGGTCCGGGCCGTCATGCTACTGGCCGTCCTGGGCCTGGCCTGGGCCATGCTGCCCCCGGTCTGGACACCTCAACTGCTGCTTACGGCCGAGTTTCGCAAGCAAACTGTGGCCATCGCCTTCTGCCTGTTGCTGCTCATTGTCCATCCCATTCTGCGCTATTTGCCGCCACGTCGATGTCCTGAGCATAGTCGAAGGGAAGGGTTGACGGCCGTGTCCATGATGGTGCTGGCCCTCCTGGGCGCAGTCCCCCCCTTGTGGCAATTCTTGTCCATCCGCGAGGCAGTGAACAGGGCCTACGGATGGCCCGTGCAGGTAGGCTGGGGGCTGTGGGTCACGGTACTTGGGTTCCTCATCGTCGTGGCAGGGGCAGTCACTCTATTTGGCACGGACAGCCATTGACTTTCGGACAAGAGTATCATATTTTGAGGAGGGAGTGGCCTTTGTCTGCCGGGGGAGGCCTAAGTGGCCGAGAGGTTTGGTAAACTAGAGACTGTGGAGCGAGACCCCGACCGGCTGGTGCTGCGCACACCGAGGGCGAGCCTGGGGCGCTGGTTTCTCCTCTACTTCCTGTTTCCTTCTGTCTTCATCATCATCGGGGTGATACTCTTTCTGGAAAAGAAGCCCTGGGCCCTCCTGGCCGCTGGCGTGGCACTGTTGGTGCCTGTTCTCCCCAATCTGTCATCTCTAGACAACAAGAGGGTCGTCGTTGACCGGACAACGCAGACAGTCACCCTAACGAGGACCTTTCTCATCCTGCAGATTGTGACTCACATCCCCTTTGAGGAGATAGCAGGCCTCCAGTTGCGACGCGACGCCGTTCGTGGTCTCAAAACCGGTCATGTCTGGAAGGTGCTCCTGAGCACCGCCAAACGAAGCGTACACGTTGATACTGGCACCTCGTATCACGGGATGCACGCCCTGGTAGCTGAGATCAGCCAACTGACCGGCAAGCCGATCTTACCCCAGAAACCGGGGTGAAAATCTCGAATAAGGGCTTGCGCAGCACAGCAGGAAGGAGGGAGAGGGGATACTGGGGGGACACCGCCCGGCTGAGCCCTTCGACAAGCTCAGGACTAGCTCGCGACGAAGCCCCCCACGCCCCCCGGCCTGCTGCGCAGGCCGCAACGACCGAGTTTGTTGCCTAATTCAAAGTAACGTGGTACAATAAGAACACGGGCGAGCATCCGGCTCTACAACAACTTCTCAGCAGCGCCGCTACCTGTACCGCAACAGTGGCAAAGCGCATTTCATTATTCCAAAGGAGGAATTGAAAAATGAAACTTGCAACCAGAATGAGCAGGCTGGGCACTGAGACGGCCTTCGAGGTACTGGCCAAGGCCAAAGCTCTGGAGGCCCAGGGACGGGAGATCGTCCACCTGGAGATCGGAGAACCCGACTTTGACACGCCACGCAACATCATTGACGCAGCCATTAGTGCTCTCAACGAAGGCCAGACCCACTACACCCCTTCAGCGGGCATCCCGCCTTTCAGAGAGGCTATCGCCGAGGAGATATCGTCAACACGCGATATAGAAGTGAACCCCAACCAGGTTGTGGTGACGCCGGGTGGCAAGCCCATCATGTTCTTCACCATCCTGGCTCTGTGCGAAAAAGGAGATGAAGCCATCTACCCCAACCCCGGCTTCCCCATCTACGAATCCATGATCAACTTCTCAGGGGCCAAGGCGGTGCCGCTCCCACTGCGGATGGAGAAGGAGTTCCGCTTCGACATTGACGAGTTCAGGGAACTGGTCAGCCCCAAGACCAAGTTGATCATCATCAATTCACCGCAGAACCCCACTGGAGGTGTGTTGGGTTGGGACGAACTGCAGGCCGTAGCCGAGGTCGCCATAGAGAACGACATCATGGTCCTCTCAGACGAGATCTACTGCCGCATCCTGTACGAAGGCGAATTCGTCAGCATCACCAGCATCCCCGGCATGCTGGACCGGACCATCATCCTCGATGGCCACTCCAAGACCTATGCCATGACCGGCTGGCGGCTGGGATATGGCGTTATGCCCGAGGAATTGGCCGAGCACGTTACCCGTCTGATGACCAATTCCAACTCCTGCACGGCTGCCTCCACCCAGTATGCCGGCATCGAGGCTCTGACGGGTCCCCAGGAGGACTCGTACAAGATGGTCGAGGCCTTCCGCGAAAGGCGCGACGTCATCGTCGAGGGCCTGAACGACATCCCCGGCTTCAAGTGCCTGTCCCCGAAGGGGGCCTTCTACGTTTTCCCCAACATCGAAGGGACGGGCAAGAGCTCCAAGTTCCTGGAGGGGTATCTGTTGGACGAGGGGGGCGTGGCTACCCTCTCCGGCACTTCATTTGGAAAATACGGGGATGGCTTCATCCGCCTGTCCTACGCCAACTCGGTAGAGAACATCAAGAAGGCTCTGGGCTGGATGAAGGAGGCCATAGCCAAGCTGTGAGGACTGTGAGGTAGCCAGGACCGCCCTGACAAAAACAGAGGCCCTGTCGGACAGCGCCAACTATCCGGCAGGGCTTCGTTTTTCCCGCACGGTCTCGGATATCAGCTCTCACTTCACCTTGTCGCTCAAGGCATCCCAGATATTCAACAACATCTCGCGCCCTCGCCGTCTGGCAAAAAAGGTCTTGTAGTGCAATTCCCCCTTCACCTCGAAGCTCTTCAGAAATCCTTTTTCCACCAACGTGTCCAGCAGCCTTCTCGCCTCAGAGGGTCTCGTGTCCAGCTCCAGTACGATCTCCGCCAGGCTCATCTCCCTCCGGCGCATGATCATGTTGATGATGCCACGCAATTCAGGGGAAAGGTCCAGCAGATCGGCAGAGGTGATGCCCTCCACACGTTGACGGGTTTCAATCTCCGATTGCAATCTGTCAAATAGACCGGCCATCGGTTGCTCCTTTCCCCACCTTTAACACTCACTGGGGCAGCAAATCTCCCATTCCAATCTACTCGTCTCTCGCTCTTTTTCTTATCTTCTCGGCCTGCTCTCGCAAACGCTGGAAATAGTCGCTCTCAGTGATCTCCTCTACCTGCCTGGCCTTCTTGACCTCGTCAATCACGATCTCCAATTCCTCCACCCGGCGGCGTAGACTTGCCTCTCGCTCCTGCACTTCGCGAACCATGTGGAAGAAAGCGCCGACCAGTTCGGAGATGCTGCCCTCAGCATCTGTGGTGGCTTCAGTGTCTGCGGTGACTGCCAGACCGTCCTGCAAAGCTTCGCTGTATTCGCCCCGCGCTAACTTCTGACTCCAATCAACGACCTTCTCCACATAAGTGGTGGTGTAACGAAGGCGAGTTGAGAGATCGCGCATCATGCCGATGGCTATGTCCGGATGCTCTTTCAGATAGTTCATGAAGACACCACGGGGCAGGATCATCACACTCATGGGCTCCACAGCCATAGCCGTCGCCGAACGGGGCAACCCGTCCAGCAACGACATCTCACCGAAGATCTGCCCGGGGCCGTAGTACTTCAGCACCACCTCGCGCCTGGCTTCGTCATGGATGGAGATCTGGACACGACCGGACTCGATGACGTACATGGCATCGCCGGGATCACCCTTACGGAAGATGACCTCGCCCCTGGGGATGGTGTGCTTCTCCAAAAGCTCCAGCAGTTCCTCCAGCGTCTCCTCCGGGACTCCGTTGAAAGCCGAGACCTTCTTCAAGCGTTGAGTGACCACGCCCCACAGATCCATCTGAGGCTTTCGCGAGGGGGGCGCTGCCATGGTCGCCTCCAGGCGATCCCACAGTGGACTGGTCTCCTGTGGGAAGATGCCGCGCAGATAGATCATGATGTAGACACCCACGGTCTGTCGGACGGCGTCAATTTCCACGCGCAGCCGTTCGATCTGCACCTGGGTCTCGTGCCGTAGCCGTTCGTCAGTCAGCTTTTCCAGGGCTTTTCGCTTGATCCCCAGTTGAGCCTGCTTGAGCAAAAACTCCTCCACCTGCCGGGCCTTTTCGGGTCCGAAGCGCTGGGTGAAAGGCTGAAGCACCTCCTCCAGATCCTCCAGACGTTGGACGATCTCAGACTCCCCGGACGTGACGCCGACCGCCATGCTCAGCTTCTCTTCGATCCAGGCCTTCTCCTCACGCAGACCCTGGCGCATGATGAGCCCCACGGTCCCAGCCCCTATGAAGCCGATACTGGCTGCAGTGACCAGCAACAGCCACCCTGACCCTGCGGCCACCACCCGGTTGAAAGCCATGTGGAAAAACATGGCGACCGCCAGCCCACCGATCAGCGAGAAGGTCCGGCCAGTACGACGCTGGAAACGGAACCACCCCAGAGAGATGCCCACCAGGGCACTGGTGGTGCCATGCATCAGACAGGTAGACAGCACTCGGCCGATGGCCACGGCCAGCTCCCCCCCCTCCATATAGAGGTAAAAGTAGTTCTCGAAAACGGAAAACGCCGTGCCGGAGGCGAAGCCATAGATAGCACCGTCAACAAAATAGGTGAAATCGGGTCTGCGGATGTAGTAGACGAGCACCGAGGACTTGAGGATCTCCTCAATGATGGGCGCGGTGACGGTCAGAAAAAGAGTCATCGAGATAAAGTTGAGGCTGGCCGTGTTGATCCCATAGGCCAGGCCAAAGCTCACCAGGCCCCACACAAAACAGATGGCCACGGTGCGAAAGGCCCCCGAGGCATACAGGTCGAGAGCCCAGATGATATACAAGAACAGGAGCGGAACGATGGTGGCGACAAAGACGGCCGCAAAAAGCATAAGCACTTCCTCTCTCCAAAAAAACAAGGAGTGCAGCCTCCAGCCACACTCCATCAGGCTAAAGCCAGCACCCCTATTATGCCACGTTGCAGGCGAATTGGCAAGAAAAGGGGATCGGCAGCTTGTGGCAGAATGCCACGCTCCCGATCCCCTTGACAGTCGGTGGCTGTTACCGGCACGCGTTCTCTTCCACAGGCATGCTCAGCGGGCAGATATCGTCCGCCACGTCGCCGGTCAACCGCTGTACCCCGGAGCCATCCACAGCACTCATGCCATAGAGTTCCGGGTTGCCGTCCCGGTCTGAAGTGAAGATGATCACGCTACCGTCGCAGGACCAAGAAGGATGCTGGTCAGCGGCCGGGTCGTTGGTCAGCCTGGTCAGCTCGCCCGTGGCCACGACAACCTTGTAGATCTCCCAGTTGCCGTCCCGGTTCGACTGGAAGGCCAGGGCTGTGCCGTCGGGTGACCAGCTTACATTCGTCTCATCCCCCGTAGCGTCCGTCAGCATTCGCAGGTTTTCCGCATTGGCGTCCACCACGTACACACCCCACTTCCCATCCCGGTTGGACAGGAGGGCGATTTGCTGGCCGGTGGGGGACCAGACGGGGGCCAAGTCATCCGCCTCGTGGTTCGTCACTCTCCACAGCGTCTTGCCGTCCTGGGAGATCACGTAGATCTCCCAGTTGCCGTCCCGGTTCGACTGGAAGGCGACCCACTGGGCATCGGGCGACCAGTAGGGGTTTTCGTCCGAGCCGGTGTTATAGGTCAGCCGTCGCTCCTCGCCAGTGAGGACATCTACAACGTAGATTTCCCAGTTGAGATCCCGGTCCGACTGGAAGGCGATCAGCCCCGAGGCACAGGTGGTCTCCAAACACTGCGGTGCCCACACAGGATCAATGTCGTCGGCCACGCTGTTGTAGGTCACCCGGGTCTGGCGATCTCCGTTTATGTCCATCACGTAGATCTCCCAGTTGCCGTCCCGGTCCGACTGGTAGGCGACCCAGCGGTTATCCACGGAGCGGCTGGGCGCCAGGTTGGAGGCGCTGTTCACTGTCAGATTCACAGGACGCCCCCCCTCTTCCGCATCAAGCCGGTAGAGCTGCCAGGCGCCGGTTCGGTTGGAGTGGAAGATGACCGAATTGGCACACAGTTCACACTCCGGCTTGGCTACGGGGGCCGGTTCGACCGGCGGCCCGGGGGGAGGTTCAGGGCATTCACCGGGGGGGCACCCGCAGGGTGGGTCCTCGCACCCGCAGGGTGGGTCCTCGCACTCGTCGTCGCAGGGCGGGTTCTCGCAGGGTGGGGGGGGCTTCTTTCCTGCCTTGACGTTGATGTTGTCGTTCTTCATGTGGCCGTCCGCGCCCCAGATCTGCACCTGGAACACGCCCGACCAGTCGTCGGGGATGGTCCCGATCTCCCAATTCAGGCTGCCGTCGGCGCCGACGGTCACGTCCTGCGTTACCATCACCTCGCCATGCTTACCCGGGCGGTGCACGATGATGGTATAGTCACCTGGCGGCATGTTCGCCGTATGGTAGGAAAGGGTCTCACCCGCTGCGTAGATATTCTGATCCTGCTGGGTGTCTTCGAGCCCCTTCCGGGTCCAGGCGGCACCAGGCTGTCCCTTCGTCTCCGCAGGCCCTGCCGGCGGTGGCCCCTCAGCCTGCCCCGGCGGTGGCCCCTTGTCTTCCGGTCGTCCTCCGCCGCCTTCGCCGCCTCCGCCCCCTGTCTCTTTCGGGGGCTTCTTGCCCTTCCCGCCAGCTCCGAAGAGACCGCCGAACTGGTCCTGGTTGGTCACCACCAGAGCGGCAACAAGAGCCACCAGCACCACCCCGATCAGGCCTATGATTTTCCAATTGAGTTTTCGCCTACCCATGATTATTTACCTCCTTTTTTTGTTATATGGACTCTCGATTCCAATCTTAGCTCTATTTGAGTTTTCGCCTGCCCATGATTATTTACCTCCTTCCTTCGCCATATGGACTCCTGATTCCAATCCTGGCTCTATGATACACCATCTGCCGATTTCTGTCAATGAACCAGCTCACACTCTGGCGGTGAACTGGTTCACACTTCAATACAAGATTCGTTTCTTCAATCTCTGTCGGTCCAAGATGCTGATTTTCCGCCCCTCGAGCTCGATCAACCCTTGCTCACGGAAGGTGCCCAGCACCTTATTGACGCTCTCCCGAGTCGTCCCCACGCAACTGGCTAACTCGGCCTGGGTCAGCCGCAACTCGATCTCGATGCCCTCTTTTTGCACCCCGTAGCGCTCGGCCAGTTCCAGAAGCTTCGCTGCCACGCGGCCGCAGACATCGAGGAAGGCTAAACCCTCGGCATAGGTGGTGGTGTAGCGCAAGCGGGCGCTCAGCACTTCGATGATGCTCTGGGCCATCCGGGGGTGGGCTCCCAGATGCCGCAGGAAATCATCCCGATGCAGGGTGAGGGTCACCGTGTGCTCCATGGCCACCGCCCCGGCCGAGCGAGGCAAGCCATCAAGAAGAGCCAGCTCGCCGAAGGCATCGCCGGGGCCATAGATGTTGACCGAGATCTCCTGGCCGGACTCACTGAGGATGAAAATGCGCACCTTGCCTGACTCGATGATGTACAGAGTCTGACCAGGGCTACCCTTGTGAAAGATGATCATCCCTTTGCCAAAAGTGCGCCTCTCCAGGCTGTCGGCCAAGGCTTCCAGTTCCTGGCCGGACAGGCTAGCGAAGAAGGGGACGTTTCGGAGCGCGGTTACCTTGGACATTCAGACCTCCTACGTTCCTTTCGGGAGCCCTCTCAAGCCCATTGGTACTGCGACGTCGGCTGCTGAGACGGCTCCCACCGCCTTAGCTGAAGTACCAGTATTATAACAGACTGTGACTCTTTGTACAATAGTACTTTGGGCCCATTGCATATTCCTCTGAGTCGTCACTACTCAGCCACCGTCATTCCGAGCGACCAAAAGGAGCGCAGCGACTGAAGGGAGTCGAGGAATCTCAATGCCGAGGCCACTGTTGCCGCTGTAAAATGGAGATTCCTCGACTCGCTGCGCTCGCTCGGAATGACACATCACAGGGAGCCTGAGTAGTAACTCTGAGTCATTGAACTGGACCCAGTGCTGTTTCAACGAATCGCACTCCCCTCCTCAAACACTTCCGCCGTAAAGACGTATAACCAGGTGTCCTCTTCTTTCCAGGCATCTTTGGACAGGCCCGCTTTCAGGCAGAGGCTTTCCAGCATTTCCTCTCGGCCCCAACCCTGCTCGGGGGCCACCTGGGGTAGGTAGACAGCCTGCTTCAGGCCCTGGCGGATGATCACCCCATGCAGGCCGACCTGGATCTGGTCAACGTTCTCCACCTGCTCCAGGGGGGACAGGACAGAGATTTCGATCTCAAGGTCCGACAGTTCCTCCTCAGTCACGGTAGGAAAACGCTGGTCAGCGACTGCGGCCGAGACGGCCACGTTCTGTACGACCAGATACAACGGCCTGTCACCGATCAGATGCCCGATGCAGCCCCTAAGCTCACCGTGCTTCGTGAGAGTGACAAAGGCCCCCCTCTCCTGAAGAAGGCCCGGTTGGGTCACCGTGAAATGGGGGAAGGCACCTGTCTCCAGAAAATGAACGATAGTCTGCCGGGCCATGGCCAGGAGTTCCTTCCTGTCTTCAGCGCTGAGAGGAAGGGCTTCGGTCACCGGACCAAGAGGCGTGGGCATGACAAAGCTGGTAGGGCTTCGTGAGCGCTCAGCCGAACGATTGCCCTCCCCCCGCCAGAACATCACCGCCCCATAGCCTACCACGCGGTCTCTCTCGCCCACGGGGACGTCGCCAGAGTTGGCGTATTTGAGCACCGTGACCTGATTCGCGCCCAGTAGGGGAGTGGCCAACATGGCTGTCAGAACCGAGCCCTTGCTGCACATGGTTGTGGCCAGGTTGGGGATGCCTTTGCTCATCCACTCGCGGTCTGCATCCAGCAACGCCTGGGGGTCCATGGTCTCGATGGCGGCCAGCATGGCTGCATCCGAGACGTGGGCGTCATCGTAGGCCGGCCAGTGGGCCAGGTCGGTGCTGGCTACGATGAGGGCCTTGCGGTTGGCCAACGCCTCCACCAGAGCCTGGCTAAGGACCTCCGCGACTTCCAAGGAATCACCGTGCAACACGATGGGCACCACTTTGAAATCGCCATCCAGCGCCCGCTGCAAGAAAGGTATCTGGTTCTCGACAGGATGTTCGCTCTCGTGGCCAGCGCGGTCGAAGAGGATGCGCGAGTCGGCGGCCAGGAGGGCGGCGGCCACCTCCTCGTCAACGGGCACCGCGCCCAAGGGGGTCTCGTAGGTCCCCCGCGCCCAGACAGCGATCGGCGCGCTCCCGCCTCCCGCGTGGGTGTCGCCGATGACCACGACGGTGTCGTAGTCGAGCCCTTCGATCTGCCTGAAAGCGTAAGCCGCCACCCAGCCAGAGAAGATGTAGCCAGCGTGGGGCACGATGAGGGCGATGGGTTCGCCCTCGATCTTTTCGGCGTCCTTTTCGGCATCGGCCAGATAGCTGTCCACCATAGCCGCCAGTTGCTCCGGGTTGCCGGGGAACCACATACCGCCCCCCTGGCAGGCGTGGATGTCCTCGGCCAACGGTGTGACAGTTGTGGGGGCTGTGGGTGCCAGCGCCGAAGGGCTGGCTGGCGGCGTTGGCACAGGCGTGGCGGAGGGTGCGCCGCAGGCAGCGAGCAGTAGAATCATTACCAGACCTGCGACAAATGAGGCCTTTACTTTCATGTCCATGCCTCCTGGCTAAGTGTTCTGAAATATATTCAGAAGTCCTTCTCAATAATCCGACGGCCCCATTGGCTGCTCCGCCCCTTCACTCGGCTTCGCCTCCCCCCACACCCCTGGGATAGGGTTCCCGCAGTACTCACACTTGCCATCCACAACGTGGTAATCTACCACGGCAAAGCCCAGGCGCTGGATGATCATCTCACCACAGTGGGCACAATAGGTGTGGTCGCCGGGGTGTCCGGGCACGTTGCCGATGTAGGCGTAGCGGATGCCCTCCTCCATGGCCATAGCCCGCGCCCGCTCCAGGGTCTCCACCGGCGTGGGCGGCAGGTTCTTGAGTTGGTACTGGGGACCGAAACGGCTGAAGTGGGTGGGCACGTCAGGGCCCACGCTGTCCACGATCCAGCGGGCTAGCTCCCGCAGTTCGTCTTCGTCGTCGTTCAGGGTGGGCACCACGAGATTGACGATTTCCAGATGGACGCCTTCCTCTTGGATGATCTGGATGGTTTCCAGCACCGGTTCCAGGGTGCCGAAGCAAACCTTCTTGTAGAATTCCTGGTTGAAACCTTTGAGGTCAATCTTGATGGCATCCACAGCGTGGCACAGTTCCCGCAAGGGAGCCGGATTGATGTAGCCAGCGGAAATGACCACGTTCTTCAATCCTTTGGGCCGGGCCAGGCGGGCGATGGCCAGCATGTACTCGTAGAAGACGGTCGGTTCGGAATAGGTGTAGGCGATGGACTGGCTGCCCATCTCCAGCGCGGCCGCCACCACACCCTCCGGGGGCGCATCGTAGCTGTCCAGCTTCTCTGGCGGGACCTGGGAGATGGTCCAGTTCTGGCAGTATTTGCAATGCAGATTGCAGCCAGCCGTGGCCAGGGACAAGGCGTAGCTGGTGGGCAGGAAATGGTAGAAAGGCTTCTTTTCGATGGGGTCGTTGTGCGCAGTACAGGGGTTGCCGTAGACCATACTGTACAGCTTGCCACCCTGGTTCTCCCGCACCTGACAGTCGCCTCGCTGCCCGTCCGAAATGATGCAGCCCTTGGGGCAGAGCTGGCACTTGACGTAGTCGCCAGCGTGGGGCGTGTGACAATAGAGGACACGGGAAGGTTCAGCCGTACCGTGGCAGGCCGTGCAGTCCAGCCCCTGGTCCACGATGCCTGTGTAATACATCGCTTCTACCGCATGAGGTCCCAGCGCGGCCTGTTCCGAAGCCCCACCCAGAGACAAGCCGACCCTGTTCAGCCGGGACAACTGGGAAACCAGCGCTCCCCCACTCAGGGCACAAGCGCCCAGGCCCGTCAGGCCTCTTATGAAATCACGTCTTGAAATCCCCCTCTTCCACACAGCAATCACCCCCGCTCTCACCTATACAACGTGTGCTCCTACAAAAGTTCTTCCACTATGCCCAATCGTTCTATAGCAGTCCTATCCAGTGCTCTCATCTCGGAGACTCTGCTGACTTTCGTTTCTCACCCCAGTCAATCAATCCTTAAAACCTTCGCTCCCCGAATTTTTCTCGTCTTAAGCTCAACCAACGCCCTATTTGCCTCTTCCAATGCAAACTCCTGAACTTCGGGTTTAATGCGAATCTCTGCGGCCAATCCCAAGAATTCTCTGACATCCTTCCTAGCCACATTGGCGACACTCTTTATTTCCTTTTCCAACCAGAGATGGGTAGGATAGTCTAATCGTAGAAGATATTCCTTGTCCACTTCTTCTTTGCGAATCGCATTGATGACCAATCTTCCGCCGGGTTCCAGACTCTTCAAAGCCTCAACGACCGGTTTCCACACCGGTGTGGTGTCAATGATACAATCCAGCTTTTCAGGCGATTCCTCTTCAGTATCACCTGCCCAGACAGCTCCAAGTTCTCTCGAAAACGCTCTTTCCTTTGGATTCCTGGCAAAGACAAAAACCTTGGCGCTAGGGTATTTATGTCTGGCCATCTTCAATACAAGGTGAGCCGAAGCCCCAAACCCGGTGAGTCCCAAATTCTGTCCATCTTTAAGGCCGGTCAATCTGAGAGACCGGTAGCCAATCGCGCCGGCGCATAAAAGGGGAGCCGCCTCCAAATCGGAAAAGACATCGGGTATGCGATAGGCAAAGTCTTCCAAGACTGTCATATACTGTGCATACCCGCCATTGGCATCCCTGCCCGTTGCTTTGAAATCCTTGCATAGATTCTCATTGCCTTCCAGGCAAAACTTGCATTTCCCACAGGCCGAATAAACCCAGCCAATCCCGACCCTGTCTCCGATCTCAAAGGTGCTTGCTTTGCTGCCGGTTTCTTCGACTCTTCCCACCACTTGATGGCCCAGAACAACTGGAAGATGTGGTGGCGGTGTTCTGCCCTCAATCTCATCCAATTCGGTATGGCAGACCCCACAAGCTGAAACCTTTACTAAAATCTCCTTCTCTCCCGGAACAGGAACCGGCAGATCTGCCAGTTCTAGCGGGGTCCGGTTTTGTTCGAGACTGCCGAGCTTGTTCAATACCATTGCCTTCATGTGAGTCTCTCCTCTGCTTCAACGTCCCCCTACCCATGACCGGGCTCAATACACGTGCAAGCTCTCCAGTCCCACTTGCCGCGCCAGCCAGCCTACCCCCAGAAAAGTGAACAGCACCACCGCGAAACCAACGATGGAAAGCACGGCGACAGGGCGGCCTCGCCAGCCCCGGATAGCCCGCAGGTGGAGGAACAGGGTATAAATCAGCCAGATGATTAGCGCCCAGGTCTCCTTGATGTCCCAACCCCAATACCTGCCCCAGGCCACCTGGGCCCAGATGGCTCCCGTAATGATGGCCAGGCTCATGAAGGGATAGCCAAAGGCCACGGCCCAGTAAGTGAATCGGTCGCTGAGGGACAGTGAAGGCAGGCCCGTATTCCCTGTCCCTTTTCGACGGCTGCCAAACTCCCTGGCCAGATACATCAGCCCCCCGCCGCAGGCGACGGCAAAAGCACCATAGGCGATGGCCGCCGTGCCCGCGTGGAGCTGCAGCCAGAGGCTGCGCAGCGCCGGGAGGAGCGGTTGAGGTGCTTGGGCCGATTCGGGGATCGCGAACTGAGCGTAGGTATAGAGCAGGAAGGCAATGGGCAAGGCGAAAGCCCCTCCCTCCCTGGTGCCCATGACCCGCTCAAGGAGAAGGTAGACGAGGACGATGCCCCAGACAAAGACCAAGGAGAACTCGTAAGTGCTGGCCAGGGGCCAGTGGCCAGCCTCAATGCCCCGCAGGATCAGACCCAGGCTCAAGACGACTAGGCCGAGGAAACTTACCACCGTGCCCCCATAGCCGATGATCCGCCTCCCCCAAAGGAGATGAACGATGTAGGCAACGCCAGCCACCAACAGACAGAAATAAGCGACAGTCAACCCTGCCACAACCACCCTCCCTACTTGATACGATAGCCTTTTTCTGGAGTAGCGAAACTGGTTTCGCCTTCGGCCGGCGCAGAACAAGTTCTGCCTGTGGCGCAATAGTGCCGCTACTCCACCAGCGGACCAAGCTCACTTGCCACTGCACCCTCACTCAGAGGACAGGCCCTTCTTGAGCCCTTCAACCAGGCTCGCAAACTCTTTCTCAAAGCCCACCGCATCCCGCTCCGTCCGCCCGGCCAGCCTGAGCTCGTCGGCCGTCACCCTGGCCCAAAGACGCTTGTGAGGAAAGTAGAAAGAGAAAATCAGCCCTCCCATGGCCAGGAACCCGGCCAGGATAACCAACTTGAAGCCAGGGTCGTGAACCACCTGCAGCACGATGTAGCGGTCTAAAGCGAATTCAAAAGTGACGTCTCCCACCTTCAGGCTATCCCCTCCACGGATGGAGCCAGCGCCAAAGGGTTTGGCCTCGCCGCTGCGGATGGCCTGGACGAAGAGCGACGGCCCCTGATAGTAGAAAACCAAACGCATGATGAGGCCTAGAGAGGGAACCACAATCTCCTGGCCATCGCCCTCCCCAGCAAAGTTCAGGGTGACCTCACCTGAGGGGACCTCCTGGCCCGCTTCGGCCTGGAGGGGCACGGACTGGCCTTGAGCGTCGGTGGCGCGCACCCGCCCGGCTGGCCCATAGGAGTAAAGGTAAAAGCTGACACCGTGGTAGGTGAGCGGGTCGTTGACGCGCACCGTCTTGCGCATCACTTCTGTGCCCTTTTCCAGCACCGCCAGATGAGCACGGTAATCGCTAGGCTGACCATTGGGGTAGCGTTCTATCTCCAGTCCATCGCTGCGCACAGCAAAGCCCTGGTCGTGGCCCACATCGTAAACCTGGCCAGGTCCCAGGGCCACGGCCCGTTCCCGCCAAGCGCCCCACCCGCTCCACAGGTAACCGAGCACGAGCAAAACCAGGCTGGTGTGAGTCACCAGTGTCGCCAGCCTGGCCAGGCGATTGCGCTCGGCGAAGAGGTAGGTCACCTCACCTTGACGCTCAGCCACTGCGTGGTAATGCCGTCTACCGAGCACCCGCCGGAGCGCCTGCTCTCCCTGCTCCACGGAAGCTATGGCCAGCGAGACGCGGTTGGGCATCCTTTCATAGAAGCTAACTGCGTGCTGGATCCCGGGTCTGGCCGTGACCGCTCTCCATAAAACGCGCAGGCGGTCAATGGTGCAGACGACGGTGTTGAGGACCAGGGCAGCGATGAGCGCCAGGAACCAGGGCGAGTGGTACACGTCGAACAGGCCCACGGCCCGGTAGAGTCCAAACAGAGGACCGTATTTCTCTTGAGCGGTGGTCAGCCACCGGGCACTGGCAGCCAGATCGGCGGCCACGTCAGGAGTGAGTTGGGGGAACAAGGTGCCGACCAGCGTACCGAGAATGACCGCGATGAGCAAAACCACCGCCAGCCCGGTCGAACCCAGGAAGCGCCAGAGCCTGGTCAAATATTTCCCCATTCTGTCAGAGCCTGAACTCGTATCAGTCATCACATTCTATTATACTCCATTGCAACAAATCCGGCAACCCCACCTACTTGATTTTTCCCTCCTGCAACTTGCTAGCGTTGTTCTTCCTCTGTCAGGCACGCCACCCCGGCGGGCAGCAGTCTGACCAGGCCAGTCCTGAGGCCGGAGGACGGCTCAGGCTGTCCCGCTGGCAGTGATGCGCCAAAGGCAAAGGGCGTGGCCCGATCCTCGGACGCACGCCCGTATGGTTCGATTTTACATCAAAGGGAAGGTTCATTGATCGTTTTTCGGTGAAAAGACTTTCTATCATCGGGTGATCGGGATCATGCGGCCGGTACCGATAAGAGTTTGGGAAGCGCGATCTCAGAGAGCGCGCAGGACGGGCGCGTGGCCGCGGTGCACGGGCCGCCACCAGGCAACCATACCGATACGATCGAAGCGGTCCATGTGGCGAATGTTTCCTTCTTGTGACGACATGGTAGTCAGGGTAGAGGTAGTGAAAAGAGGTCGGCTCAATTCTCTGCCACGTGCCATTATACATCATGTTCCCACCAGGGGCAATATTGTGGGAGGCAGATGGTACCGATTGCAACTGTTGGTAGAGGCCATGCTCAAGGAGACTCAAAGAGCCTTGGTTGATGCCTCTGGTCCTAAAGCTGTAGCGGTGCGGGGGATAACCCGCCAGCGCCAGCCCATGAAGCCCTACCGCGCTCCTACCCAGCTTTTGTAATGGCGGCTATGATAGCCATGAACGCTATGGCTCAATGCATCACGACATTAGGCAATGTCTTCTGCTCTGCAGGCAGGCGTCTTTGAATCAGCGTAACAATAGCCACGGTGGCAAGCACAACTACTCCAAAGACGAGGTAAAGACCGCGCCCTCCCATGCTTTCCAATAACGGGCCGCCGATGAACCCGCCCACAGCCATGCCGAATCCCAAAACCATCGCGCCGAAAAGTCCTTGCGCGGTCGTGCTCATACCTGCTGGAGCATTTTCGTCGGCATAAGAGACGCCTGCCACCCACATGGCAGAAAAGGTCAGGCCGTTGAGAAATTGGATGAACAGGACAAGACTTGGTGTTCCAGATGCAGCAAATAACAACAAGCGGATGCCAGTGACAACCATCGTCAACATGAGCAGCCCGTATGACTTGAGGCGCTTGATGAGTCGATTACCAAAGAAGAGTACTGGAATTTCGGAGAGGGTTCCAATCGTGAGCGCGAGTCCCATCGTTGATTCATTCGCGCCCAGTTCTTTCATGTATGGGAAGAAGTAGTTGTTTAGCGCGGCAAGTGCCATACCACCAGCAAATGCCACAGTAAGGAAAAGGGGCCAGCGGGGATTCGTCAGCAGCGTACGAACATTGCCCCCGGCTGGATCGTCTGCTTTCAATTGGCCGTAGACCAATTTCTGACTGACGATGAATCCCAGAAGAAACAGGGCTGCACATCCCCAGAACGCGAATTTCAGGCCGTGATTTTGGACGAGCACCCCGGCAATGGATGCGGCCAGCCCATAGCCGATTGTCCCACCAAGACGAATGCGGCCATACATTTCTTTTTCGTCTGCCAGCATGAACATGGTGGCGCTGTCGGCAAAGGACGGAACGGGCGCAATGAAGGTGTTGAGCAAAATGGCAATCAGCAAAACTGGCACGAATGCATTGAGCAAGGGAAATACAAATATCGTTATCACCCCGGCCAGGATGGCAAGACTCATCATGAGCCGGTGTCGCCGCGTCGCGTCGGCGAGCCCTGTCCATAACGGAGCACTGAAGAAAGTGATGAGTGGGGCTACGCCGGTCAGCAGGCCGATTTGCGTGCCTGTGAATCCCAGTCCCTGATAATAGAGCACGATGAAGGGCGACACGGAGGCAATACCTGCAAACAGGAAAAAGTTGAAGATAAACGGCCAGATTTTTCTCATCTTCTTCCAATCATCAAACAATGTATTTGTTGCGTAAAAGTCCGCCCAGCTATATGCTTGCGGACAGTATCATGTCCACAAACGTACCTGTACACGGACTTCGCTTCGTCAAGCACGTCCAGGTCATCCAGCGGTGCCAATGACAATGGGCCGTACTCCGATGAACCCCTGACTATGCCTCACCTTTGGCAGAGTCCCCCGCGCCTTGGTCTGCTCCTTCGCCCCCGGCTATCTTCCAGGTGCGATACCCCTCATAATCGGGTACCAGACGATCATATTCTCCATCCATCAAGGGAGATGAAATCATGAAATCAGCGGAAGCCCGATTGCAGGCAATCGGAATGTTCCACACCACCGCCATTCGCAAGAGCGCCTTGACATCGGGATCATGGGGCATTGGTTCGAGCGGATCCCAGAAAAAGATCAAAAAATCAATCTCACCACTGGCAATCTTCGCCGATTTGCTAATCACCGCCCAATGGTCCACTTTGGAGTTTCGTGATTTCGAAGCCAAGCTCGCGTTCCAGTACCTGGCCGGTGGTGCCGGTAGCATACACGTCATGGTGCGCCAAAAGATCGCGGTTATATTTGGCCCACTCTACCAGATCCTGTTTCTTGTTGTCATGGGCGACAAGGGCAATCTTCTTATCATGTTCCATAGCGATTTTTTTGTGAGTCATACGACTTGCCTTTCTCTGTCGTAGCGAAACGACCTGGACAGCGTGGCGAACTGGGTGAGCGGGAGTGGGGGCGGGGTCAGCGATGGCTCCGCTCACCATAACTTGGCCGCATTTGCCCCATACAAACAAATGCGCCAGTGTCTGCGGAAGGCACGCATAACTACCGCCAATTGACATACCAAACTGTGTAGTCCTTCAGCAACTGATAGTTACGTGACGTTCTATCTACTGCCTGCAACTCCGATAACGGTATCGTGAACCGCTTGCGATATGGTATCCGCTGTACGTTGACCAAAATGTCCCACGCTTCATCAACTGCCGCGTCATCCAGGCTCCGCAATTCATATTTGTCTTTGTAGGAGCCCCTTTCCCGCCGCAGACGCTTGTACTCTTCCTTATCCCCGTAGCCAAACACAAACCGCTCTTCCCAACTGAAATAATACCCCAGGCTCTCTATCCCTGTAAGCAGGCACGGACAGACCAGGTTTTCCTTCAGATAGTCGAAATATCGGCGTAGCGTCTCGCCAGCGACACTGGGTATCTCCTGCGTAGTGAATATAGCTCTGATTCTCTTAAACTGCGGATTACTGTACTCGCTCATTATCGTTGTCAGGGTTTGCACAATCCTCTAACCAGCAGTCAGGCCAACAACTAATGCTGCTTTTGCAGGTTCTGCTACGGTTTGGCCCGCCCAACGGCATCGAATTGAGCCGCTGCGCGGATGCGGGCTAGAGCCTTTGCCGCAAATCAACCTGAAAGCGCGTGTCGCCGCCGCTGTGCACGCGCGTAGCGCGGTCGACTGGATGCCGAGGTTAGGCAGCCTATCACAGAGACTGTCTCGACATTTTTGTTTTGCAGCAATATTCACTTTTCTGGTGTGGACATTGCCCAAGCTTTCTTCCATTCTGCTAGAACAGGCCGTACGTCTTGTAGCGTCAAGTTCGGTCTCTTAAGGCGGGGGTCTTCTCCTCGATATTCCACAACAAGAGTATTGGGCTGAATGGCTTTTGAATTAGTGCAATAGCTGATATAAATGTTCTCGTATCGATGAGGCCCTGCATGGACCTCACTTTCCCCAACCCATTTATATGTGTTATTCACTTTCGCGATTGAAACGTGCCAGCTTGTGTATTCGCCCCAACCTGTTTCTGGGCCAACAGAAATATACACATCAACTTCTGAACCATACTCGTATATTTTCACTTTCGCATCCGGAGGGATTGGCGAAAAACCAAGTGAAAGCCGGTTAGACTGACTGATGGTCTGCAGAAACGGTTTTGCTGCTTCATCTGTTATTTTGTATACCGGAACTGGCGTAGAGGATGGCTCTGGAAAGAACCTGTTTCTGACCAAGACAAGCAACATGCATGCCCCTACACCTAGCGCAAAAAGCGACACGAGCCACATTGTTCCCTTGCGCCGTCTGTCAGCCGCCAAGCCAGCAAGCCCACCCATAATGGCAATCAACGCAATGGGAAGCCACAATGCGACACATATTGGAAATAAACCCACACAAAGCCAAGCAAGATTTTCGGCCATTCCGAGGCGTCTCCTCGTGCCGCCTAGTGGATTGGAGCTCAGCCGCCACGCGGGTCTAGCGTGAGAGGCCTGTCCCGAAGACACCTCCGCTGACCAAGTCACCGCCGATGTGCGCACGC
>JBGVTF010000096.1:0-2878 GCA_041862415.1 Anaerolineae bacterium
GACATAACCGCGCCAGCCAATCTCTTCCCCATTCGTAAGCACGTCCACCAAGAAGAACGGGACGATGAAGTAGCACAGATTGGTGGATGTCCCAAAGATCCGGCGGGCATCGACGTTGTTGAAATCAGGCGTTGCGCCACCCAACATGAAGTCTAGGCCAATGGCGGCCAGAACAAGGATGGCAGGTCCAAACAGTATCACTAGATACCATTGAACGCCGACACGCCAGATGAGAAACCGGTGTAGCAATGCACGGACACCGGCGCGTCCCAGGGTGAGGCCGGTCATAATCAGCGAGGCCAGCACCAAGCCATACCCGACAAATAAGCCGAGGCCTGAGTAAAGTGGCCACGTCAGCGCAAACATCAGGACAATGCCAATCACCAACGAGTGGCGCTCAAAGAAACCTCTTTGGGCAACCGATGCATCCATGCTAACGTCCTACCGGCTACTGTTTGTCCGATCAAGCCTATCTCCGACGCCGTCATCTGCTCAGCCCTTGGCGCCAGAGGGGCGGGACTGTAAAGGTGCCCGAGGTGGGCGAACGAGAAAGGCCTCACTGGCCCCTCTGCTCTGGTCATCTCTCGTGGCTGATCCCTCAGCATCCCTCTGCAACACCTCCAGCAATTCCCTGGCCTCCTGGAGATCGCGGGTTTCAAAGCCCTCGGTGAACCAGGCATAGCATTCCGCTAGCAGGTCTCGACCCTCGGCCGCACGTCCCTGCTTCCGCAGTAGGCGGGCCAGGCTCATTGCCGCCCGCAGTTCGAGGGACTTGGACTTCTGGCTCCTCGCTACCGCGAGGGCCTGCCGCAGCAAAGCCTCGGCCTCGGCATCGTGTCCAGGTGCCAGCAGGAAGAGTTCGGCACGAAGGCGGTACTGCTCGGCGTACCACCAGACTTCCTCCGTATGGAAAAACGATTGGTTCAAAGCCTCAAGGCCTTGCTCCCTTTCCCTGGTGATCAGGCAGGCCTCCGCCAAGCGGGCGCGGAAGTAGGGCAGCGCCAACTGGGTCCCCGTCGCTTCCCACCCGGCAAGCCCCTCCTGCAGTGCGGCGATGCCTTCCTCCACGCGACCTTGCTGAGCCAACGCCGAACCGTGCAGCATAGTGCAGCCAGCCTGCCAAAAGGGAAACTGCCCCCGGCCGGCCAACCCCAGGGCCCTTTCAGCTTCCGCCTGGCACTGGGGCCACTGGCGCATAAGCTGATGGAAAGTGGAGGCGAAGAAGGCGGCCAACGTGCTGGTATGGGGGTGGCTGAGCGCCTCAGCTAGTCTCAACCCTGACTCCATCTTCGCCGTGGCTTGTTCTGGATACCCCTGAAACCATAGTACCCAGGACAGGTAGAGTAGCGAGACCACGGCCGGGTCGTGGCCCTGTTGATAGGCCAGGTCGCGGTCGCGGCTTTGGTCGTAAAGGGTGACAGCCTGCTCGAAATGCCAGCGGCTGCGCGCCAGGTCAGCCTGGTACAGGATGGTCGCTCCTAGCTGGAAGTGACACCCCACTAGGTAGCCGACGTCACCAACCTGCTGGACCAGGGAGAGAAGGCGTTCACCTTCGGCGCGGGCTTTTTCAATGTTGCCATGAACCATATAGTATAAACACAGGCCGAACAATACGGGAATCACCTCAGGTGGGTCGCCCAGGATGGAGCACAGTTCGCGGGCGCGGGCATAAGCCTGCTCCACCTCAGGGGAAGCGTAGCCGTGAGTGGCGATCCCGCATGTCCCCAGAGAGGTCTGCAGGCCCAGCTCCAACTGTATTCGCTCAGGTCCCTGGGGCAGGTCCGCGAGCAACTCCAGGCCTCGCTTGAGATGGGCGACCGCTTCCCGGTGGGCCGACAGGCGGTAGGCCCGGTTGCCGGCCTGCAGCTGGTAAGCGGCCGCCTTGGCTGGCATGCCAGCCTCCTCAAAGTGACGGGCCAGTTGCGCCGCCACCTCCTCCGTCTGCCCGGCGAACAGCGTTTCCAAGACCTGGCCCACGTCCCGATGCAGGACAGTGCGCTCCGCTTCGTCTAGATTGCCATAAAGGTACTGCTGAAACAGGTTGTGCCGGAAGCGGTAAAGGGAAAGCTGCAGGTCTCCAAACCGGACCAGGCCCTGAGCCCTCACCAGGCGATACTGTTTGTCCAGTTCCCCGCTGAGCTGGCGGATCGTCTCCAGTTCGGCCATGGCCTGCACCCGGGCGACGACCTCGGCGATGAACTCCTCCCCCTCCACGCTGGCCACCGTCAGCATCTCCTTCGGCGCCTCGTCCAGGCGGTCAATCCGCTCTGCGATCACGCCTTCAACCCTGGCCGGCAACACAAGCCAATCCAGGGAGGGACTCTCCACCCAGCGACCATCGCCGTCCCGGACCAAGTCGCCACGCTCCTGCATGTCCCGGATCAGTTCGACGGTGAACAGGGCATGGCCGCCGGTCTGGTGAAAGAGCGCGGTTCTGAAGCCCTCCCTCAAGTCATTTGGCTCTGAATCCAGCAGGGCATCCACGAACTGGCGATTGACCCGCTTGGGGATGGCGTCCAGGTCAACGGTGACGTCGCCGTAGTAGCGGGTGAGCTCGTGGACTACTGGCTCCAACGGATGGCGCTCGCCGTTCCGGCCCAGGGCCACGTCGTCGGGACGGTAGGCGCCCAGGATCAAGATCGGGCTGTTCTCGATGCGGCGTCCCAGGTGGAAGAGCAGGTTGAGCGAGGCATTGTCGGCCCATTGCAGGTCGTCGAGGAACAGGATCAAGGGCACCTCTGCGCTCAAACTCTGCAAGAAGGCCGTGTACTGCTCAAAGATGCGGCTCTGTTCGGCGGCTGGGGCTGCCGGTTTCTTGGCCAGCAGTTCCAGCTTGTCCATCCAGCCCACCTTGGTAAAGACGGCCTTTCCCAGTGCA
>JBGVTF010000097.1:0-15269 GCA_041862415.1 Anaerolineae bacterium
CCTACGATTTGCGCAATGCTCTCTACGCCAAGATCCAGAGCCTCTCTTTCAGCTACCACGATCAGGCCCAGACCGGTCAACTGCTCACCCGCGCCACCAACGACGTGGAGCTGGTGCGCATGTTCACTGGCATGGGCTTTCTGCAATTCCTCAATTCTGTGGTGATGCTCATCGGCAGCCTGATTCTCCTTTTTGCCATGAACTGGCGGCTGGCCCTGGTGACGGTGGCCATCCTCCCCCTGGTGCTGGGGCTCTTTAGCTTTTTCGGCCTCAAGGCGCGGCCCATGTTCAGCCGGGTGCAGAAAAAGCTTTCGGCCCTCAACACCATCTTGCAGGAGAACCTGGCTGGTGTGCGGGTGGTGAAGGCTTTCGCTCGCGAGCCCTTTGAGGCGGAGCGCTTTGGAAAAGGCAACCAGGAGCTTTTGGACGAATTTCTGAAAGTGGGCCGGCTGATGGCTTTCCTCTTTCCTACCCTGTTCCTGGTGTTCAACCTGAGCACGCTGGCCGTCTACTGGTACGGTGGCTTCCAGGTGATTGGGGAGTACCTCACTGTGGGCCAGTTAGTGGCCTTTAACACCTACTTGATGATGGTCATGATGCCGGTGGGCGTCCTGGGGATGATCGCGACCATGATCTCGCGGGCGGCAGCCTCGGCCGAGCGGATCTTTGAGATCCTGGACGCCCAATCGGAGGTGGCCGACGCGCCCGACGCTCAGGCTTTGCCTCCTGTAGAGGGCCGGGTGGCCTTTGAAGACGTGCGTTTCCGCTACTTCGGTGGTAGCAAGGACAGCGAGTGGGTGTTGGATGGGGTGAGTTTTGTCGCCGAGTCGGGGCAGACGGTGGCCCTGCTGGGCGCGACCGGTTCCGGCAAGTCCACCATCATCAACTTGGTCCCCCGCTTCTACGACGTGAGCGAGGGCCGCATCGCAGTGGATGGCCACGACGTGCGCGGCGTGACCATCGAGTCGTTGCGCTCCCAGATCGGCATTGTTTTGCAGGAGGCGACCCTGTTCACGGGCACTGTCCGCGACAACATTGCCTTTGGCAAGCCCGAGGCGACCATGGAGGAGATTGTCGCCGCAGCCAAGGCGGCCGAGGCCCACGAATTCATCGTGGGTTTTCCCGATGGGTACGACACCGAGGTGGGCGAGCGAGGGGTGACCCTTTCCGGGGGGCAGAAGCAGCGCATCGCCATCGCGCGCGCCCTGTTGCTGGACCCGCGCATCCTGATCCTGGACGACTCTACCAGCAGCGTGGATTTTGCGACCGAGGAGCGCATCCAGCAGGCGTTGGACGAGTTGATGAAGGGGCGCACCAATTTTGTCATCGCCCAGCGTATCAGCACCGTGCTCAACGCCGACCAGATCCTGGTGCTGGACAAAGGCCGCATCGTGGCCCGCGGCACCCACGAGGAGTTGATGGAGTCCAGCCCCATCTACGCCGAGATCTACTACTCACAGTTGCATGGGGAGAAGGAGTTGATGGCCGACAAGAGCCGCCGAACGGAATTCGCCGTCTGAAGCTGAGAAGGCCCCTCAGGGCCTAGTTCAGTGCCTGAGGGCACTTCTCAGTTTTAGCCCCTGTATCGTAACAGTGGTGAGAGATTTCTAATCCTGAGGAGGGAGGAGGGTATCATGGAACATTTAACCGAACCGACACTGTGGGCCTTTTTGTTTCAAGCGGTAGTAGCGGCTGCGGCTTGGGCCCCGCTATCATACCTTGCTTATAGATGGGTACGGGCGCCGCTGAAGCGCGAGCGGGTGAAGCAATCGTTGTCCCAATTGGGGATTGTTCAGACCAAGGAATTGGAGGAAACAATGACCGCCGCGTATCACCTGAAGGATTACATCTGGCCATTGTTTATGGCATATGTGTTCATGTCTGGCATTTATACCGTGACGCATCCCTATGTTATTCGACTCGGTTTGTGGTCGGGATGGTTGGAAGAAGTGATTGATATATTTGGCGCGGATGACCTTTTTCCGAGGGCCATTCTTTGGGGACGTTTCCTGTTCTGGGGCTGGCTCGGAGCTTGTATCTACTCGGTTCACTTGGTCCTCCGCCGCTTTTTGGCTTACGACCTGACCCCAAGCGTTTACCTCTTTACGGCGAATCGCTCTCTTCTGGCGATAGCGATTAGTGCCATCGTGGGCACAGGACTAGGCACTTTCTCTAAAGCAGCCGGTGTGCCCTTTGATGTGAACATGGCCACGGTGTCCATTGTCGCTTTTTTCATCGGCTTCTTCCCGGAGCAGGGTCTCAACTGGATAGCGGCCACGGCTAAGAAGGCACTGGGGCAACGGGGGGGCATCGCCAAAGAGACGCGCCTGTCGGAAATTGAAGGCTTGAGCATCTGGCACCAGGGGCGCTTGAAGCAGGAAGGCATCGAAAACGTGCAAAACCTGGCCACAGCCGATGTGCCAGCTTTGGTCATCGGCACGCCCTTCCCTGTCAATCAAATTGTGGATTGGGTGGACCAGGCGATTTTGCTGGCGTATGCCAGCCAGGAGCAGTTTGAGGCCCTGGAAAAGGCGGGTGTGCTCCGCGCCTCGGATGTGCTGACGACGACGAGCGATGATGAAGGTCTGAATGACTTGGCCGACGCGGCGGGCTTGAAAAAGAGCGAGCTAAAGGTGTTGTCCCGGGCCTTGCAGTCGGCTTTGAATATCAAGATGGTGGCGCGTTTCCGCTGGCAGACGAGCATGGACGCGGCAAAGGTGGAAGAAGCCGCTGCAATCGGACTGTTGCAGCCCTCGCCTGCGCCCGCCCCTATGGAGCTGCCGCGTGAGCAGGAAGAGATGATGTTTGAGGGAGAAGAATAAATGGCATTTCACGGTCCTGGGGGTGGATTCCGCCGGATGGCCGGTCTGAGAGAAGAAAAGGCCCACGATACGGGCCAGGTGTTGCGGCGGCTGCTGGCCTACTTCGGCGCGTCGTGGCCGTGGCTGGTGGTGGTTCTGGTGCTGGTGGTTTTCAGCACGCTGATGCGGCTGGCGGGGCCGTACCTGCTGGGCGTGGCCGTGGACCAGTTCATCACCCCGGGCGACAAGGCGGGGCTTACTCGCACTATGTTGCTCTTGCTGGCCACCTACTTGCTCAACTGGGGGGCCACGGCCAGCCAGTTCTATCTGATGACCCTGGTCGGCCAGCGGGTGCTCTACACCATGCGCACCCAGATTTTCCAGCGCATCCAGACCCTCTCCCTCACTTTCTTCGACCAACGCGAGGCAGGCGATCTGATGTCACGGCTGGTCAACGACGTGGAAGTGATCAACCATGCGCTCAACGTGGGCCTCGTGCGCCTGAGCGGAGACGTGCTGACCCTGATCGGCATCGTGATCGCCCTGACCAGCCTCAACGCACGGCTGGCGCTGGCCAGTTTTACCGTGTTGCCCTTTATGTTGCTGACCACCACCGTCTTTTCCCGCTGGGCCTTCCGCGCCTTCCGCCGCACGCGGGAGACCATCGGCCAGGTGAGCGCCGAGCTGGAGGAGAAAATCTCCGGCGTGCGGGAGGTGCAGGCCTTCAGCCGTGAGGGAGCCAGCCAGGCCCGCTTTGCCCAGCTCAGCGCGGCCGACCGCGACGCCAACGTCCAGGCCGTGGGCATTACTTCGGCCTTCACCCCGGCCCTGGACGTGCTGAGCACCATCGCCATGGCCATCGTGGTCGGCTACGGGGGCTACATGGCCCTTAACGGACTGGTCACCGTGGGCACCATCGTGGCCTTCTTGGACTATGTGCGCCGCTTCTACATGCCCATCCGCTCGCTGGCTCAACTGTACACCCAGTTGCAGGCGGCGCTGGCCGGAGCCGAACGTATCTTTGACTTGATAGACACAGAGCCAGACATCGTTGACGCGCCCGATGCGGTGGAAATGCCTCCCATCCAGGGCCGGGTCGAGTTTGAGCACGTCTCCTTTGCCTACAAGGACGGCGAACCGGTGCTGGAGGACGTCAGCCTGGTGGCCGAGCCAGGGCAGACCGTGGCCCTGGTAGGGGTGACCGGGGCGGGCAAGACCACGCTGGCCAACCTGATTGGCCGTTTCTACGAGGTGGATTCCGGCGTGGTGCGCATTGACGGGCGGGATGTCCGCTCGGTGACCCGCGCCAGCCTGCGCCAGCAGATGGGCATCGTCTTGCAAGACACCTTCCTTTTTGCTGACACGGTGATGGAGAACATCCGCTACGGCCGCCTCGACGCTGACGACGAGGATGTCATTGCTGCTGCCAGGCTGGTCAACGCCCACGATTTCATCAACCGACTGCCCGAGGGCTACCAGACCGAGCTGACCGAGCGGGGCAGCAATCTGAGCCAGGGGCAGCGGCAACTCATCTCCTTCGCCCGAGCCGTGTTGGCCGATCCCCGCATCCTCATTTTGGACGAAGCGACCTCCAGCGTGGACACCCGCACTGAGGTCTTGATCCAGCGGGCGCTGGCTGAGCTTCTCAAAGGACGGACCAGCCCTTCGGCTCTGCTCAGGACAAGCTTTGTCATCGCCCACCGCCTGAGCACCATCCGCAACGCCGACCGGGTGCTGGTTATCCAGGACGGTCGCATGGTCGAACGCGGCACCCACGACAGCCTGATGGCTCAAAGGGGGGTCTATTACGACCTCTACATGAGCCAGTTCCGCCGTGAGTCCGATGCAGATGAGAAAACTGTAGAAGGGCTAGAAAAAAGGCAGATTTTGTAGTATAATAGAGAGGAGGGTATCCTGACCGCTGCCAGCCGCAACGCTACTGATCCCATCGCTGCTGATGACGGTCTGGATTCCGTTGCGCGTGTTGACAACTCCCTGGTGTAGGAGCTGCAACCTCAAGCCAAAGCCAATTTGCAAGATAAATGATTCTGTGCTATAGTAAGTTTTTGAGTGAGGAATACCACTAAGCACGCCTTTTAACTGAAGGGGACGTGCCGAATTAGCCTGTGGCGCAATAGTGCCGCAAATCGGTTCCCCTGTCAGGATGAGAAGGGCGGAAGAATAACGAATTCAGGAGGAGAGAAAGTGCCAGTTGTTTCAATGAAAGCGTTGTTGGAGGCGGGTGTCCACTTTGGCCATCGCGCCAGGCGTTGGAACCCCAAAATGAAGCCTTATATTTTCACGGAGCGCAATGGCATTCACATTATTGACCTGCAACAGACCATGGCCAGGCTGGAGGAAGTCTACGGTGTGATCAGGGATACCGTCGCCGAGGGAGGCACGGTCCTTTTCGCAAGCACTAAGAGGCAGGCTCAGGAGAGCATTGCCTCGGAGGCCGAAAGGTGTGGTATGCCCTATGTCAATCAGCGCTGGCTGGGTGGTACATTGACCAACTTTCGGACCATTCGCCAGCGTATTGACTATCTTCTCGGCCTGGAAAGACGACAAGAGTTAGGCGAATTCAGCCGGTTACCCAAGAAAGAGGCTTTAGGTTTACAGCGGCAGATTGACAAGTTGAACCGAAAGCTGGGTGGGCTCAAGGAGATGCGGCGCTTGCCGAGTTTGGTCTTCATCGCCGATGTCCGGCGTGAGGCTATTGCCGTCAAAGAGGCCAACAAGTTGGGCATTCCTATTGTGGCCATGGTGGACACCAACTGTGATCCTGACCCTATTGATTACCTCATCCCGGCCAACGATGATGCCATTCGGGCTATCAAGCTAATCACTAGCAAGGTGGCTGATGCCGTGTTAGAGGGGCAGCAGATCCGGGCAGCCACAGCGGCAGAGGAAGAGGAGTTGGAGGGAATTGAAGAGAGGGACGAGATGTATCTTGGTGCTTCCACTCTAGCCAAGCTCAAAGAGATGGGTGAACTCGAGGAAGAAGAGTTTGAGGAGATGGAAGTAGAGTTGGAGTTAGAGCCTGAGGAGGAGGTTGAAGAGGTCACTGAGGAGCCCGCCGAAGAAATCACTGAAGAAGTTACCTCGGAGGCCGCTGAAGCTGCGGAAGAGGCTGAGGGAGAGCCACCCGACGAGGCAGGCGAGGAGATGGAAGAAGCTTGATGATGACGGAAGGTGAGTGTACGGAATAGGATAATCAGGGGAGGTTACATCCACGTTGAAAATCACTACTGCAATGGTGAAGGAATTGCGAGAAGAAACCGGGGCTGGGGTCCTGGACTGCAGGAATGCCCTCCAGGAAACGGATGGCGATTTCGATAAGGCTGTCGAGTATCTGCGGCAAAAGGGCCTGGCTGCGGCAGCTAAGAGGGCGGACCGAGTCGCCAACGAAGGTACCATCGGCAACTATGTGCACGCTGGCAGCCGTGTGGCCGCCCTGGTAGAAGTCAATTGCGAGACGGATTTCGTGGCCAGGACGGATGACTTTTTGGCCTTGGCCCACGATTTGGCTATGCAAGTGGTCGCGGCCAAACCCAAGTATCTGCTTCCTGAAGATATCCCGGCTGAGGTCATTGAGACCGAGAAAGAAAGTTATCGGGCCCAGATGGAGGATTCGGGTAAGCCAGAGCATGTGGTAGACAAGATCGTCGAAGGCAAGTTGCAGAAGTATTATCAAGAGGTTTGCCTTATGCAGCAACCTTTTATTAAAGACGAGGGTCTCACTGTACAAGATGTGGTCACCCAAGTGGCCGCCAAACTGGGTGAGAATATTGTGGTGCGGCGCTTTGTCAGGGTTGAGCTGGGAGAAGAAATCGGCGCAACACTGCCGTAGGTGGCTGGGTGGCCTGGGTCCTGACTATTCGGCGCAACAAATCGGCGCGACAGTGCCGTGCCGTTCGAATCCCCAGGGCTCTTCAACCACCTGGTGGAGGTGCAGGCCGCGGTGGTCAGATACAGACGGATCATGCTGAAACTGGGTGGGGAAGCCCTGGCTGGCCCCTCAGGCTATGGCATTGACCCGCAAAAGGCCGAGGAAGTAGCTGCCAAGATCAAGCGGGTCAGCGACCATGAGGTGCAAATCGCCATCGTCCTTGGAGCCGGAAACCTTTGGCGAGGCAAGGACGGTCTGGCTCATGGCATGGAAAGGGCCACCGCCGATCACATGGGCATGTTGGCCACAGTTATGAACGCTTTGGCTTTGCAAGATGCTCTGGAAAGGATCGGGATGACCACCCGCGTCCAGACATCCATAGAGATGCGGGCTGTGGCCGAGCCTTACATTCGGTTACGGGCCATTCGCCATCTGGAGAAGGGCCGAGTGGTCATCATCGGGGCAGGTACAGGCAATCCCTACTTCACGACTGATACGGCTGCTGCTCTGCGGGCCATGGAAATAGATGCCGAAGTCTTGATCAAGGCTACCAAAGTTGACGCCGTTTACGCTGAAGACCCCTCGATCAATCCCAACGCCGTGAGATTCGACCGCCTGAGCTATATTGAGGCTCTCAACCTGCGGATAGGGGTGTTGGATAGCACGGCTATTTCCCTTTGCATGGACAACGATTTGCCTATCATCGTCGTCAACTTGTGGAAGGCTGACAGCATCGAGCAGGCTGTTTTGGGTGAACCAGTCGGCACTGTTATTCGCAGATAGGTTGATGTGGGAGGCGGCCACGGTGATTGAAGACCTTCTCAAAGAAACCGAAGAGCGGATGAGCAAAGCGGTGACAGCTTTGCAGAGCGACTTGATGACGATCAGGACCGGGCGGGCCTCACCCTCTCTGGTCGAGCGGCTGCCTGTTGAATACTATGGTGCCCTGACCCCTCTCAATCAGTTGGCTACCATCTCTGCCCCTGAGCCCCGCCTGCTGACCATCAGGCCCTGGGATGCCAGCAGTCTATCCGCCATCGAAAAAGCCATTTTGAAATCGGACCTGGGGCTGACTCCCAACAACGACGGCAAGATCATCCGTCTCGTTATCCCTCGCCTGACCGAGGAACGTCGCCAGGAATTAGTTAAGGTAGTTGCCAGGCGAGTCGAGGAAGCCAGAGTAGCTATTCGCAACTGCCGCCGCGACGGGATCAGCGACCTGCGCGAGTTTGAAAATGAGAAGCTGGTCTCAGAAGACGAGTTCTACCGGGGCAAAGATAAGATGCAAGAGTTGACCGACAAGTTCATTGAACGGGTAGATGGGGTTGGTCAGAACAAGGAACAAGAGATCATGGAAGTCTAAAGGTCCCCGTTGTTCTCTGAACACGGGAATGGGCCTCTAGCATTTCGGTCGGAGATCGAGGATGTGAAAGGTTGGGGTATCGTCGCGCCACTGTTGCGGCACAGGGCGGGCGATGTCTCAACTTTTCTTTCTCCTGTGGATAATCGAGGTGTAGCAAGAAGCAGGCAGTATCAGGAGATCACGGTTTCGTAGTGACGACTTCAGTCGTCCTGGCACACATGCGACTCAAGTCGCTACTACAATTCCAATTTGTGATCCGCTTAGTATGGGTGTGTAAGGGCGGGGGCAATTGTCTCTTTACCCTCATTCAGAGTGAGGTTAGCAGCTATGGAAGAAAAACCGAAGCTGACCAAGCTTCCCCAACATGTAGCCATCATTATGGACGGCAATGGCCGCTGGGCTCGCGAGCGGGGCTTGCCCCGGCTGGCTGGTCACCGGGCTGGCACAGAGAACATCCGGCGGGTGTTGGAGGGGTGCGTCGAGTACGGAGTCAAGATCTTGACCCTCTGGGCTTTTTCCACCGAAAACTGGGGGCGTCCCGAAGAAGAGGTGCGCGGCTTGATGCGCCTTTTGCGGGAGACCATCAAGCGGGAGCTGCGAGAACTGCACAAAGAAGGTGTACAACTGCGGCACACCGGTCGCCTGGAGCGCCTCTCCCCCTCCCTGCAAAAGCAGGTGCGCGAGGCCATCGAACTGACCAAGGACAATGACCGCATCATTCTGAACGTGGCCTTCGATTACGGAGGCCGGGCTGAAATCCTGGCGGCTGTCAGGCGCATCGTCCAGGATGGGGTCCCCCCGGAGCAGTTGGACGAGGCACTTTTCAGTCAATATCTGTACACGGCAGGCTTGCCCGATCCTGATTTGATCGTCCGTACCAGCGGCGAGTTCAGGGTCAGCAATTTCATGATCTGGCAGGGGGCCTACGCCGAGTACTACATCACTCCTACCTATTGGCCTGCCTTTGATAGAGAGGAGCTATACCAGGCTCTTCTCGATTACAGTCAGCGGGAACGTCGGTTCGGCCTCATTTCTTCTCAGCTCGCCACTCAGATATCCCCTACTTGAAAACCCAGGAGTAAAGGCTTCAGCCGGTCGAACCACGAGATATGGCCGCTTGAAGCTTGCCCCCGACTTTTTCCGACAAGAAGGAGCCCGGGTGTTCATTTACCGTCTTTTGAGCGCTGCTGTCCTGATCCCCATCACCGCCTGGATGGTCTATGCTGGTGGGTTTTGGTTCCTGGCAACCATAGGCGTCGTGGCTGGTCTGGCTGGATATGAGTTCTGCCGGATTATGCGAATAGGGGGATATAAACCGGCGCCCCTCTTCTCCCTGGCCCTGGTCATGCTGTTTCTGGTGGACGCTCATTACCCGGCCTGGGAGATAGGTCCCCTTGGCCTGACAGCAGTCGTCGTTCTTTCCCTGATCTGGCAATTGTTCCAGAGAGATAGTTTGGCCCCCACTGTAGATTGGTCTTTGACCCTGGTTGGGGGCCTTTATGTTGGCTGGATGGCCCGCCATTTCATCGCCCTGCGAGATGGGCCACAGGGGTTGGAATGGACGGTGCTGGCTGTGCTGATCACCTGGGCTGGTGACACGGGGGCCTATGCCATTGGTCGTTGGTTGGGGCGCCATAAGTTCTGGCCGCGCCTCAGCCCGCACAAAACCTGGGAGGGGACGGTCGGGGGCTGGCTGTGTGGGATAGCGGCGGGAGCTTTTCTGGGCTGGGCTATGGGCTTTGGCCTTGCCCATGGTCTGGCGGTGGGGGCCCTCGTCGCCTTCATCAGCCCCTTCGGTGACCTGGGCGTTTCCATGATGAAACGCCACGTGGGGGTCAAAGACTCCTGGAACATCATCCCCGGCCACGGCGGCTTTCTGGACCGCATTGATAGTTTGCTATTCAGCGTGGTGGTGGTCTACTACTACGCCCATTGGGTAGTGGGAATCTGACCTGTACCGCAACAATGGTAAGTGAGGCCAAATGGAAGACAAAGCTCAGAGAAAAATCGTCAACGCCTGGTGCATGTACGATTGGGCCAACTCGGCCTTCATCACCACCATCGGAGCGGCGGTATTGCCCACGTTCTTCTATTCGGTGGCCGCTGCTGGCCTGTCGGAGATTCAACAGAGCCGAGCCACCCAGATATGGGGGCTGGCGACCTCCGTCGCGGCGGCCATCGTGGCCGTGTTGGCCGTCGTCCTGGGCCCCATCGCCGACTATAGCGCGTCCAAGAAAAAGTTTTTAGCCTTCTTCACTGGCCTGGGCATCCTGGCCTCGCTCTTCCTGGTGGCGGTCGGGCAGGGCGCCTGGGTGCTGTGTGTGCTCCTCTACATCACAGGACGGGTTGGCTTCTCTGGGGCCATCGTCTTCTACGACGCTTTGCTGCCCCATGTGGCCCGCGAGGACGAGATTGACCAGGTATCCAGCAAAGGGTACGCGCTGGGTTACCTGGGCGGCGGTATCCTGCTGGCGGTCAATATCGCTATGATTATGCTGGCTCCCAAGGGTGACATCCTGGGCATATCGTGGAAAGAGTTCATGACCCGGCTGACGTTCGCCACGGTGGGCATCTGGTGGCTGGCCTTCTCTATTCCCATCTTCCGCCATGTGCCCGAGCCGCCAGGCGCTTGGGTGGAAGGCCCACGAACAAATCCTGTCAAGGCTGGCTTCCAGCGGCTCGGCGTGACCTTACACGATCTGAGGCGATACAAGCCCTTGCTGATAATGCTCTTCGCCTTCTGGCTCTACAATGATGGCATCAGCACCATCATTGACATGGCTACCATCTACGGCACCGAGGTGTTTACCGCCAGAGGAGTGGAGAATCCCGCCATTCACCTCATCGCTGCCCTGCTGATCACCCAGTTCGTGGGTATCCCCTTCACTTTATTATTTGGTGCGCTGGCCCAGCGGCTGGGGACCAAGCGGTCCATTTACCTGGGGCTGGTCGTCTATATCCTGGTCTGCATCGGTGGCTTCTTCATGGGAAAAATCTGGCACTTTTACGCTCTGGCCGTGGTGGTTGGGTTCGTGCAGGGCGGCAGCCAGGCCCTCAGCCGCTCTCTTTATGGTTCGATGACACCCAAGACCAAGACGGCCGAATTCTTCGGCTTCTTTAACATTGTGGGCAAGTTCTCAGCCATCCTGGGGCCGGCCCTTTTCGCTCTGATGGGGCGACTGTTCGGTGAGAGCCGTTGGAGCATTATTTCGCTCATCGTCTTTTTCGTCGTCGGGATGATCCTTCTGAGCTTCGTGGACGTGCAAAAAGGTGTGGAGGCAGCCCAGGCCACTACTGCGTAGCATTAAAAGACCCCCACGCGATGGGGGTCTTTTCGAATCCTCACTCGTTTCTTTCCGTCAGCAACACAAGGGCTCAATTATTCAGAACCCCTGGCGCAACGAAAACCTACGTAGCTGTACCTGAGCCTGGGTAAGTACCTGAGGCGGGAAGCGCAGCGGGCGTTCCAAAGATAGTCGAGCCACGAGCCGCCACGCAGCACCCGCCACTCGCCGGAATCGGGACCGGGCGGATTACGCTCGGGCGACTGGCTGTAGTAGTCCTCCCCATACCAGTCGGCCACCCACTCACACGCATTGCCGGCCATGTCCAGTACCCCATACGGGCTGGTCCCGGCTGGATAACTGCCCACGGGGGCAGTGGTCTTGTATCCATCGTCTACGGAGGGATCCTTATGGTCGTATGTACAGTTCTCGTCACAGAAATTCAGCTTGCTCCCGTCGAATGAGTTCCCCCATGGATACACCCGCCCATCTGTCCCCCGCGCGGCCTTCTCCCACTCCGCCTCTGTCGGCAGCCGCTTGCCTACCCACCGGCAGTAGGCATCGGCATCGTTCCAACTCGCGTAAACCACCGGGTGTTGGGCATAGTCGGCATTGTCATAGTGGGCAGTTTTCCCAGGTGTATCACATACCTCTGCCTCCACACACTCCCGATATTGGGCGTTGGTCACCTCGGTCCTGTCAATGTAAGAGGCGTCCAGGTACACCGTGTGCTGCGGCTGTGCATTCTCGAACCAATGCCGGCTGCAGACTCCACTGAACTCATTGCACAGGGCCAGGGCGCTGTCTATCTCAGCGTCAGTGGCGCCCATAGTGAACTCACCGGCCGGGACGTAGACCATACCCGGGGGAACGGAGAGGGGTTCGGTTAGGAGCACCGGCGGTGCTGGTGTAAGGGTATCGGTTGGCGGCACTGGCGTATCTGTAGGTGGTACAGGGGTATCGGTTGGCGGCATCGGCGCCGGTGTGTCAGTCGGCAGCGGTGTCTGCGTGGGTGGGATGGGCGTGTCCCTCACTGCCACCTTTTCGACCACCTCCGGGGTCGGTGAGGAGCCGCAGGCTGCCAGCCCCAGACTGAGGATTATGACGAAGGCCAAAACGGTCTCAAGTTTCCCTTTCTGTTTCCTCATTCGGCATTCATCCTCTACAGGGCAAACGCGACGTCTTTCTCACTCATCGCAGATACTCTTCCACATGCATTGCTCCAAGAGTGTAGCACCTATGAAGCCCTCAGCCGAGCCCTCGCTGAAGTCTTGTTCTGCTTTCCTACCACCGGCGACCAGTTTCGGCGGGGTCAAACGCTAGTTAGCAGCTAGCAGGAGAGAGTCAATTTATTGCGAATCCCTGGCGCAACGAAAACCCACGTAGAAGTACGAGTGCCTGGGGACGTTACAGACGCGGTAAGCGCAGTAGGTGAACCTCTGATTGCTGTGCCACGAACCGCCACGCAGCACCCGCCCCTCGCCGGAATCTGGACCGGGGGGATTCCGCTCAGGTGATTGGCTGTAATAGTCTGGATCGTACCAGTCGGCCACCCACTCCCACACGTTGCCCACCATGTCCAGCGCGCCATACGGACTGGCCCCTTTTGGCTTGCTCCCTACCGGCATCGTTCCCCCAGCACATTCACTGTATTGAGCGTGGTCACAATCTATCCCCTCACCCCAGGGATACGTCCGCCCATCCGTCCCCCGCGCCGCCTTCTCCCACTCGGCCTCGGTCGGCAGCCGCTTACCTGCCCACCGGCAGTAGGCGTCAGCATCGTTCCAACTCACGTAAACCACCGGGTGTTGGGCATAGTCGGCATTGTCATAAAAGGTGGTTTTCACAGGTGTATCACATTCCCCTGCCTCCACACACTTCCGGTATTGGGCGTTGGTCACCTCGGTCTTGTCAGCGTAAAAGGCGTCTAGATAGACAGTATGCAGCGGCTGCTCGTCACTGTCCCCCTCGTCGCTGCCCATGATGAACTCACCCGCCGGGACGTAGACCATGCCTGGCGGAGCAGAGGGGGTCGGCGTGTCGGTTGGGACTCGTGGAGCCTCGGTCGGGGTGGGACCGCAGGCTACCAGTTCCAGACTGAGGATTACCGCGACTGCCAAAACGGTAAGTTTCCCCTCCATTTCTGTTTACTCCTTCGGCATCCATCCTCTAGAGGGCAGATGTGACGTCTTCTCTCACTTGATAGGCCCTTACGTTTGCTTCCTCGCGTATCTTCCTCTGTGCAGTAGTTCACGGCGTTTCGCTGATCATGATCAAGTCCGTTATGCCCTCATAGTCAGCAGCGTTGTGCGTCACCAGCGGGTAGCCGTGGCGTAAGGCGCACGCGGCTACCCAGGCGTCTTGTGCTGCTATTGGATGCCCCTGCCGGTCCCGTTCGGCGCGGATGCGTGCCCAAATTTGCGCGGTAGCATCGTCACAGCGCAGAACCTCAAAACGGCGCAGCCATTCGTGCAACTTTGCCCGGCGCTTTTCGCCCCAGTCAGCCATCTCAGCCCACTGATACAACTCGGCAACTGTCTGGAACGACACACATAGAACGTTTCCCTCCAGGTGAACGCGATAATGCTCGGCGCGACTATCGCGCTTAAAAACAAAAGACCAAACGTCGGTATCCAGAACAACCATGCTCATCTCAAGTCCTTGTGTAGCGTCACATCTTCACGCCGCCAGCGCCGCACTGCACTGATAAAATCATCTACGGACTCATCTTCAGGCCAGAAATCGCCCCATAGATCCTCCAGCCGTTGGACAGGCTCGCAACCAGAGCGTTGTTGCGCCTGCCGCGCTTTCAGAAACAGCGCGAACTCTAACACCTCTGCCATCCGATCTACGGAAAGCTCATCCACCACGCTCATGAGTGCGTCTTTTACATTCGACGGGGAAACTTTTGTAGCCATCATTCACCTCCTTCCTGGTACCTACGCCTGAGCCCAATCCCTCAAGAACTGCACCAACAGGCGCACGCCGACGCCGGTGGCCCCTGGTGTGGGCAGGTACGATCTGCGGGGATAGGTTTTATCCTTCTCTATCCAGGTGATGCCAGCGATGTCCAGGTGAGCCCAGGGATAGCCCTGGGCAAACTTGCTCAAGAAAGCGCCGGCCGTGACCACCCCGGCAGGCTGACCACCGGTGTTCTTGACGTCGGCCACCGAACTCTCTATCTGCCGGTAGTAGTCCTTGAGTAGAGGAAGCTCCCAGGCCAGTTCGGCCGTGGTCTGACCGGCGCGCTCAAGCCTTGCCACCAATTCGGCATCGGTACCCATCAGGCCACTGGCCATGTGGCCCAGAGCGACCACGCAAGCGCCCGTCAGAGTGGCCAGGTCTACGACTGCCTGCGGCTCGTAGCGTTGGGCGTAGGCCAGGGCATCGGCCAGGATAAGCCGTCCCTCGGCGTCGGTGCTGATGATCTCGATGGTCTGGCCAGAAAGGGAGTGAAGCACATCGCCCGGTTTGTAGGCTCTGCCGCTGGGCAGGTTCTCTGTAGCCGGCACCAGACCCACCACGTGCAAGGGTAGATCGAGGATGCCCGCCGCGCGCAAAGTAGCCAGGACTACCGCCCCACCGGCCATGTCGGTCTTCATCTTTTCCATGCCCTTACCAGACTTGATGGAAAGACCGCCGCTGTCGAAGGTCAGCCCCTTGCCCACCAGGACGATGGTGTCCAGGTCTTCGCGGTCAGCGTTGTGCTCCAAGATGATGAAGCGGGCGGGTTCCTGGCTGCCCTGCGCCACGCCGAGGAGGGCCCCCATACCCAGCTCTGTCATCTGCTCTTCGTCCAGAACCTGACAGCGCAGGCCGTGCTCTTCAGCCAGTTGGCGGGCCGTCTGAGCCAGCATGGTCGGGGTGGCCACGCTAGGCGGGTGGTTGACCAGGTCACGGGTCAGACAGACTGATTCAGCGATGACCTGGCC